>NZ_JBOZWO010000022.1:0-106812 GCF_050864975.1 Paenibacillus sp. GXUN7292
ATGCGGACACTTATGACCATTAGAAGAACATTCCGCCGAATTTTCTAGCTTTTTTCCCGCTAACAGACATTTCTGTCCGCTAGAAAGTGGAAGTTGGCGAAACATGAGCGCTAACGGCCATCAGTGTCCGCATTATTAGGATCAATTCAAGCTCGACATACTTATCCACAATTTTATCTGGCTCATAATTTCCTAAAAAATGAACAAAAAGCCTGCCGGATAATTTCCAGCAGGTTTTCCCATTTTATTCTTAACGACACTTCTTTCTTTTTAATTAAATCGTATTGGAGATGATTGTTGCCATTCCGGCAATACTTATCCATACTCCCCAATGATCCCCGCGCCATAAGAAGAAACTGCCGCCCAGCACTCTTCAAAATGATCTCACTTAGAAAATCCAAGATACCCAGTAGCTCAATAAAACTAACGTGACGATAGCGGTAATTGGTATGACGATTATGGTCACCTTCAAATACTGCCCCCAGCTGATTTTTACACCGCCCTTCTTAATAATATGCATCCACATGATCGTAGCTAATGTACCGATTGGCAGCAGAAGCGAGCCGATATCACTGCCGATGACGCTTGCGAGATAGGAAATTTTCAGCGTCAGCGGATCGAGTCCCATATTCGTCAATGTCAGTGTTCCAACCATCAAAGCCGGATGATTGTTAAACAGGTTGGACAATATGCTAAGAAGGAGCCCCGTCAGTACGCTTGCTTGCAGCAGACTGCCGGCGACAAGCGGCTGCATGATCGTAATCAGCCATTCCGTAAGCCCAAGGTTGCTTAATCCGTAAATAATGACATACATAGCAAAAGCAAAGATAAGAATATACCATGGTGTTTTTTTAATCATATCGGTCGGAGGAATCTTCAAGAAAGTCCAGCGCCATGCGAGAAGGAAGGCGGATCCAAGGACAGCCATTATTGAAACTGGGAAGTGAAAGTATGAGGCGACGAATAAGCTGATGCGCACACAGAATACGAAAATAAGCACATTCCGCATAAACTTCGTGTTTATTTCTTTTAAATGGTCCCCTTTTAACGGATGTCCCCCAGGCATTAAGCTCCACTGCGCGACTTCTGGCAATTTTTTTGGCAATGTCTTATAGAAGATTGCAAAAAGGAGCAGCGTCAGCAGCACCAGTCCGAACGATGCGGGTATGAACATCATCGCTGTGTGCATATAAAGATCCATATGAACGATTTTAAGCGCAATTAAGTTA
The DNA here is from genome assembly GCF_050864975.1 of Paenibacillus sp. GXUN7292. Taxonomy (NCBI): domain Bacteria; kingdom Bacillati; phylum Bacillota; class Bacilli; order Caryophanales; family Paenibacillaceae; genus Paenibacillus; species Paenibacillus sp. GXUN7292. The sequence continues at coordinate 1,230 of NZ_JBOZWO010000022.1, forward strand.
ACGATATTGCTTACTCCGATCGGTGCACTGGAAGCTGTCGCTATAAGCGCGCCAGAAAGCAAATAGGGTATTTTTTGATGATTTTTAAGCCCCATGCTTTTAAGCAGCATTAATAAAATCGGTGTAGTAATTAGAATACTCCCGTCATTATTAACAAAGAGCGTCATAAGAAAACAAAAAAAGTTGGTTAACCAGAACAGCCTTATGCCAGACCCGCGTGCTTTCCTTAGTAAAATTTCGGCGGCCCAATGAAAGAAGCCAAAGCTTTCAAGTACAATCGCCATCACGATGGTTGCCATAATCGTAATCGCAGCTCCGCTTATCGTTTCTGTTATTGCCCCCAGGTCGGACAACGATACAGTACCCGTCAGCAGCACGATTAGAGCACCGGCAGATGCCGGTATAGCTTCGTTAATATTAGGTTTCCAGAATATAAATGCAATTGTAAGGAAAAAGGCACAAATAGTGATTATACCCATTAATTCATGCATACTTTAACCTCTCTTCATTTCTCTACTATCTCATTCTCCTTTCAAAGCCATATAATTGCCATGAAACAGGGAGATTTATTTCATAGATTCGCCTCCTTCTAATTTCCGCTAGAGATAAGATGTAATATATAGATATGTGCTGCACAAATAGCTCGTACTGGTCAATAACCCCAATTCTTTGAAAAATCATCTCCTATCATTTATTGATAGATATCCCCTATTGACATTTGCCAGCTATGAAATCTAGCTTTTCGCAGCTGTTGATGCGCGACAAAAACATTGACGCAGAAGCGCCGGTCAATTAACTGCCGACATACTTACAGTGGTGATGTTTGCAGGGTCTATTGCAATGCCCGCTCCCCTTTCTATTTCGCAAAAAAATATACCCCCTAGCGCAGCTTCAGCGGTTCCTTTTACGGGTTTTCCACTGTTTGCTTTAGGGGGTACACTCAATTCAATCTACTCACATAAGTTTTCACATTATTTTAACTAACAAATACAGGCGATATCCATGCAAATTGGTTGTTCGCTTGACGAATTTCTACATGATAAGCATCCGTCTCCAGCTCCTTCTCAGCATCTGTCCATTCTAAATGAACCTTGTACGATGTTTCGGGAACAGCGCGATGAATGAGTATAGCCTCAGAGTTATATGGTTGAATATGCATGGAGCAGGAGCCTTCAAGCAGCTCACCCAAACTAATTTGCTTTTCCATCCCGTTTGCTTCCACAGTAAGCGTAGTATCCTGGCCTCCTTCAATTTCCAGCACAACCGCTGCTGTCGCAGGATGCAGAGTCGAAGGATTCTGGAAGGTGGTGCAGGTCCAGGCAAGCACCGCTTCTGTCTGCTCGACAATTTGATTGCCGAGCTTGTTAATATTCGGATTTTCTCTCATGCCCGGTTCAGGCGCCAAGACGCTTTGACCGCGGAAGCAGCTGTCTGCCGACAGCAGCTTGCCGCCGCTCACTTGAGCTTTGGCGGTCCAGCTGTAGCCTTGCTTGGAATCGCCCCAGCCCAGCTCTACCCTCACTTTATAGGCTTGTTTGCCGCCGCTGTGAGTTGGCTGCTGTAAACTTTCCCCTGCGACTACCTTCCATGGCTTTGCATTTTTGTAGATCGTAACTTTATCAACATAATCGACGCATTCCGCATCCAGCACAATATGTCTTGGCTCAGACGTTTGAATACTGCTGCCCATCTCCGCTCCATTTATTGAAAACTGGCACGCAATTTTATCACCTGTAACCGCATAAGTACGGCCTGCTTTAATCGCTTCCCATATCGCTTCGCGCGTTTTCTCCTTCGCCCAGACAGCTGCACGCCCATCTCCGTATGAGCCTGGATAGCCTGCATGATGATCAGTAGAGCCGACAAAGCTGAACGTTTTGCCTTTCTTAAGACCAGCAATTACAGTATTGCGTGAATCCTTTGGTCCCATCGTATGATAATAGGGATAACTGCTTGAATCCGACATGCCGCAGCCATGCTTGGAAAACACTTCAACGATCGGAGAATAGTCGGAGCGGAACGCCTCCCAATTGATGCCGCGATAGCCTGGCGTATACCCAATGTGATGCGGTACTGCAATCACATCATAGGCAGCGAGCTTCTCCACCAGCTCTTGCGGTGAAGCAGCATATTGTAGCGGCAGCTCATCGTTTGGCGACAAAATATGATGATCGCCAAACTCGCTGGAATGAATTTCATAGCCTTGAAAGGTGACAAACTGATGCGCTTCATTGGCTGCTTGAACCTTGGCGCGAACCGCCTCCCAGTCTGCTTTCAATTTCGCAAATCCCTCGTTATGAAAATCAACCAAAAATGCCGTCGCATCTGTTCGCTCGGGCATATCCGGCCACATCGCATGTCCGATAATTGCGCAAAAGTCCAGCTGGCTTTGGGCTGCTTCAAGAGCATTGTTCAATTCTCCAAACCCATAAGTAATCCCGCAATGATTGTGCAGGTCTCCCCAAAATAACTTCATATGGTTTGCTCTCCTTTTTTCTCCTTAAAAATCTCTTATTTTTTGTCTAGCAATGCTAGTATTAAAACGACAGCTTCCGCACGAGTAGCAAGCTGATTCGGTGCGAATTGATTATTGCCCTTGCCTTTAATCAAACCAGCCTGTACAGCTGCAGCAATATAAGGCTTGGCCCAATCTGCAATCTGATCCGCATCTGCAAAAGTAATATCCGCTCCTTCTTCAAACGGCAAATTCAGCGCTCGAACGATAATAGCCGCAAGCTCCGAACGGGTAATCGCCTTGCCAGGACGGAAGGTTTGATCGCCATAGCCGCTAATAATGCCAGCTTCTATACTTTGGGCAATGTAGCCTTTTGCCCAGCCTGGAACATTTGCCGCATCGTTAAATGGCAATTCCTTATCGTCAGACTGCTCCATTTGCAGCGCTCTGCCCAACATGACCGCGAATTCAGCACGCGATACATTCGCTTGCGGACGGAAAGATTGATCACCGTAACCATTAACAATGCCTAATTTAACGGCGCGTTCAATGTCATCTAGGGCCCAGTGTCCTTTAATATCTTGAAGAATTGGCGGCTTCTCCTCACCGCTATTGTTGCCGTTGTTGCCATTGTTGCCGTTGTTGCCGTTGTTGCCGTTGTTACCATTGTTACCATTGTTACCATTGTTACCGTTGTTTCCGTTGTTTCCGTTGTTGCCGTTGTTGCCGTTGTTGCCGTTGTTGCCTTCGCCATTTCCATTGCCAGGCTGCTCAGGCTCAGTTTTTTTCATTTGATACACGCGAACCTCTGCATAAGAATTCCATTGGTTTACGGAATTGCCGTGGCCTGTTATGCGCACATAACGGGCTTCATGCTGTCTTAAATATGTTTTTTCAATGTCCAGGCTCTCTCCGCTGCTTTGACCCGAATAAGCTTTGTACCAGGTTTCACCGTCTAAAGATGTTTCAATTTCATACTTGAAGCTGCGCTCGTTGCCGCGAATAAAGGCAATGCCGACACTATTCACCGTTTTAGCCTCGCCCAAATCGAGCATAATCCATTGATCGCCTTCCGCTCCCCAATACGTGTTGAAGTCGCCGTCGATCGCTTTATCTTCCGTGTTCCCCTGTTCCGACTGCGATGCGCTCGCAGATACAGCTGCAATCGCCAATTCTATCAGGCTTTCATCCTCGCCGTTGTTCGGAACTAATTTGTAGTTGAATCGATAGACGCTCTTAATTTCCGGACTTTGCAAGGAAGAAACAATTACCTTTGTAACGCCTGGAACTTCAGCTGCCGGCGTAACTTGAACCTGATACAAAGACTCGTCGTACGTAATTGCCAGCTCAGGCACATCTGTATAATCGAGCGGCAAAGCAATATTATAGTTAAATGTCTGTTCCGCAAAGCCTTCTACGCCAGCGCCGTCCACACTCGCGCTTTGAATAACCGGAACGATCAAATCGCCGTCCGCAATATTCCATTCATCAAGAGCTGCAGGCGTCACCGTTGTATCGATATCCTCCGCATCGCCTACGATCGGAATCATCGTTACCGTTAAACGCATTTCCTTCACGCCGTCCAGCTTGACGAACAGCTTGCGGATGCCGTCATTCTGGTGCTGTTTCGCAGGATTTGGAGATTCCGGCAGCGGCTTCGCGTCCATCACTCCGAACCTAGCGGCAACCGGCGCACCGGAAGCATCGCGGGCATCACTATCGAGGCCTACCCACAGCTTTTCTCCACCCTTTGTGAAAATCGCTGATTGGCCGTCATCGCTTACTTCAATCTCGGCCTCTGTATGCATAAACCAATAAGCCGTCGAAGGTGTCAGGAACGTTGCCTCATCCTGAATGGTTGCTCTCATCCGGTTGGATGCCAGCATAACGCCTCGTCTTGCTTCGGATACTTGCTGGTTATAGGCTTCGGTTAAATTAGCAATTGCAAATCCGCCAAGCGGCTTGCTTTCTACCTTTTCGATCTTTGAGAAGGCTTTAATATTTTGCTGCGCGCCTCCGTCCGGGTTAATAACAAGCGTGTTATGGCCCTCCGGATTCAAACGGTAGTAAGTTAATCGCTCTTTTTCATAATTTGAATAACCCGGCAAGTTATAATCATCTTTGCCAAGATCAATCGCCCACTGCTGGCCAAGCGCCTCAAATACAAAGCTGCCGAGATCATAGTGGCCATGGCTCACAACATTATTGCCCGCTTTGAAGCCAAGGAAGCTTGCGGCAGGATCGTCCCATTTGCTTCTGAAGGTTGCAACCTCTGTCCCGCTGAAATATTGATCCGGCTCAAGTGTCTGATTCGGCATATAGAAGCTTGGCTCATACCAGAGCATTTCCAACTCCGAACCGGCATTTTTGTATTTTATTTTGTTGTCCAAATGAATCGAGGCGAGTAGTTTATCCTCATATTTCTTGGCGATCCAAAGCTCCTCCGCAGAGATCACCTTATTGTTTGAAGCATCGCCATAGTTCAGCGAGCCGACAGATCCGCTTAAGTATGTTGGGAAGTAAGCTGTTTTGTTAAAGCCTGGCGTCTGATCATAACCATAGCTTGTCCCTAGCGCCGTTTCCATGGACGCTATAAAGCGAACCATATACTCCAGTGTGTATTTCCAATAGCTAGGCCCCTCTGCCCATGCACCGTCCGGTGTAAATTCCAGCAAAATATAATCTTCTAGCGCATTGAATGCGATATCCAATATTTTGCTGCCGAATTGATGCATCGAAACCGTTTCTTTTGAAGGCAGCATAATTTGCTTATCGATGTCTCCTATAGCCATTAAAGCAAGAATGGTAGAACCGTTGCTTACCGCATTCCAGTTATTTGTTCTTGGATAGGTATGAATCCACCATACATTTTTATTGTAAGCCTCTAAAGATTTCACAAGCCCTTTTTGAATAATCGCGTCTTCAAGCAATTGTCGCTGTTCAGGCATCCACGCGTCATACAACCAGTCATAGGCAATCGCTACGCCTTCCATAAACTCTGCTGTATTCAAAAATTCATTATCTTCATTCCAGCTAGGGAATTGCGATACGGTATAAACTTCATCCCAAATGCGCTGCTTATACTGCTCCTTCTTAGCCGCATCATCACTCAAATGGTAGAGCATACCTAAATTAATGACGAGCGGACCGACCTGTCTGGAGCCGATCATACGTCTGCCGTCCGGCAAATCATCCGTCGGAACTGCCATAGCCAGATGCTTCTCACCCTGCTTTTGAATATCCGCAAACCATTTGCTTATCGTTGCTTCTCCGGCCCCGAGCATCGATTTGATTCGGCTGAAATCCGATGCCGTAGCTATAATTCTTGGATGTTGTGCATTGTTATCGATTAATTTGTCCATTGCCTGCTCGCCGCTTGGACGGTCATAAACGATTTGCTTTACTGCTTCCTCAATATAAAACTTTTCATTATTTTGCGGCTTAATATTTTCATCCACTTTATCCAGCGCGTCATTGAACGGCTGCGCATTGTCGCCTATTACGATAAGCCCTCTGCCTTTATAGTCTGTATAAGCCTGCTTTTGCAAAATGCCTGCAGCTATTTCTAGCGGCACCATAACCTCGCCTGTCATGAACGAGATATTTGAAGATGGATGTTCTACACCCGCGATAACAGCGCGTTCCTTCTCCACCTCATTTTGCACGCCATTAACTTCTACACTGGCGCTCTCACCGTTAATTTGCACATCTACGCCAAACAGCTCGCCAACTTTACGCAGCGGCACGACAATCGTACCTTCCACTTTTTGCGGTTTAGTTTGGTCGTTGAACATACCATTCATTTTGACATTATCCATTAATGCATTCGAATTGTTCAGCATCATCGCCAAAGAGCCAGCCAAGCGATCTGTCACGGAAATGCCCAGGTCATTATCGAAATTCATCAAGGAGTCCGGCTGCTGAAGATCCGCCAGCTCTTCCATCGTCTTCAGCTCCGTGCCTTCATAGACACGCATATTGTCAAGCAGAGTGGTAAAGTGCTTGTCGCCTGCCGCATCTGGCTGCAGGCTAGCTGTAGCAGATCTTTTAGCACGAACTCTGAGATAATTTATACCCGCTGCTTGATTGCTGTTATTGATTGCAATCGAATCCAGCTTTTTTACTCCGTCTACATACACAGATACCGTTGTCGCGCTTGCCTCCACATTCATCGCAAAGGAAAGCCTGTACCATTCATTCGCTTGCAGCGGCACCTTGCCCGTTCCAACCTTCAGCACGCCATCTGCGCCAATGTTTCCAAGTGTGATGCCTTTATTAGCGCTATCCTTTATTTCTATAAACCTGCCGCCATTTGTATCCAGCAGCTTGATATCGAAGTCAAAAATAAGCTGGCCTGTCAAATCATCCGCTCCAAAACGCTTGGCCAAACCTACATCGGGCTGCTCGGCAGCCACGGTTTCTTCAATGCGAAGCGACGCGCTAGTGCCATTCGGAGCCGTACTTTCATTATTCAAGGCGCCGCTTGTGCTCTTCACCTCCGCAATGCCTGTCATTTCAAAGCCGCTCGGCGGAGCCCCTGTTTTCGTATAATCCTCAAAATCCTGATATAAGTGCACTGCGATACTCGCTGCTGAAGCTGCAGGCGGCAAGGCGCCCAAAACTCCGCTGAAGCCTAATGCAAAGCATAGCAGCAAGCTGATTTTTTTTACCCAAGTTCTTTTTTGTCGCATCCTAATTGCTCCTCTCAATCTAGTTTGCTAATGCGCATATCGTTATCCTTTATTGCAACTTGGTAACGCTCACCATACAAAAATTCGAAAATGCCATCTCCCGCTTCGATCATCTGAACATTGGGATGCCCTTCCCCTTGATAAGGAATAAGTACCGTCAGGAACGAAGCTGTGCCATTGTACGAGTCTTGGAAGCGGACTCTAGTAGACGGTCTAGCAATATCGTTAATATCAGACAGCCTTCCCGGCAGAAAATCTGTTTTCCCCTGATCATTCGTTATAATGGCAAGATTTGCGATATCGCTTTTGGCGATAACTGCATCCGAGCACTCCCTAACATCCGTGAAATCAAGATGGAAATAGCGCTGAACGCTATGTCCCTCCAGTCCTTCTACCCAATCCGCCACGACAAGGAAGCGGTTATCTACAAGCGAAATATGGCGGTGGTGGATGACTGGCTCGTAATTCATATGGTAAGCGCTTGCGAGCTGATAGAAGCCTCTGTCTTCTACCTTGTAAATGGCTCCTGTTTTCTGAGGGCCATAGCCAAATGAGCTAATATATTCAAAATGGTCCCGCTCATCGATAAGCAGAGTAGAGTGATAATTGGAGCTTTTAAATTGCTTGCGGTCCTCATCATCCCTGTAGCAGAAAATGCCGGGATCGCAAACCATATCCTTGCCGAGCGCTGTAAAGTCAAAGCTCATTAAATCGATATGGGCGTGAAAATTTTGAATCGGGCTTCTGCACGTGAACAGAAAGCTAAGAGCCTGCGAATCCCAGCCGCTGCGGATAATCGCTTGATGCAAGGTACGATTCCAAAACGTTGTCTGCTTGTCGCACTCAAACTGCTTGCCCTGCAAAGATCGTAAATCCTCCACGAATTGCTGCACATCCAGCGCGCGCCATACATGCTTGCTTGCCTCCTGCATAATCTCGGCCGGATCAATCAAGTTAGTGGCAAGCCCGAGCCAAGTCATATCATCAAGCGCAAAGTATCCATAAACGCCGCCCATAATAGCTAGATTGTTGGCGTGTGAATCCCCGACCGGTACGCATTTTCCTGTAGGCCTTAACGAATAAATCGAATAATCCAAGTTATTCTTGAACCGCTCCGTATACGAATCCGAGAACTGGAAGCCGAAGCGCTTGGCCAGCACTACCGCAAGTCCGAACCAGAACATGCAGCCATTATGATAGGACGGGCAGCCCTCGATTTGTCCGCCATCCTCCGTCAGCTGCGCCTCGCAGCATTTTTCAATGCCATCGATTGCAAAGGCCTTCCATTCATCCGCTTCTTTAAGCTCCGGGAAATAAAGCGCTGTTGTCAAAATGCCCAAGCATTCCATCAAATAATGATTATGATCCGCTTTTGGCCATAACTGCGGCGAAACTTTGCGTAATATTTTAATTTGTTTATAGACAGCGGTTACATATTTCTCCAAAACTTCCTCTGTGAACAGCTCGGTATGCCCCAAATGCTCCAGCAAAAGCGGCCACGTCTTATAAGCGCGAATGCCTAGCTCCAGCGCTCGCAATGGATGGCACTGCGAGTAATAGTCCAGCGGCAGATCGATCATATCTTCCGTAATATTAACGGTCTTAGTCCAATCCAGCATCTCCTCTATTACTTTGCGCCCATACTTTTCTTCCTTCGTCAACGAGTAAGCTTCCAGCAGCTCCTGCCAATAGTTCATGCGGTTCAGCTGCCATAAAAATTCGTTATCATTATGCCTGCGTTCCAGCCAATTTGGCGGATTGCCGACAAATTCCCTTACGCCGCCAGTACCAGGGAGCTTGATCATTCCTTTTAAGGAAAGCTCAGCATTGTCGATCGTCTCCCGTACTAGCTCAGGCATATGGCTGGCAATATAAGCTGCCTTTGCATCCATCGGTTCAAGCCGCGAACGCAAATTGGCCAGCAGCTCCGATGTCGATATCGGCTCCTTCATCCATGCTTGAATGCTCATTTTTTCATCTCCTTATTCGAGGATAAACGGCTCCGCCGTCCTTTGGACAGTCGCGTTTACCGATGAAATATAGGAACATGTATAAAGTGAAAACTTATACTTTCCTACATTTTCAAAAAGACTGCAAACCTTTCAGCATCATTGCTATATTGCTAATGAATCGCCTTAAGTTTGCAGCCCATTCTACTGCCTGTTATTGCTTCATTTCAGCTACGTAACGGTCATAAGCAGCTTGGTTGATTTCTACCAGACGACCCGCGCCAAGCTTCTCAAGCTCTTTTACGAACGCCGCATGGTCTACCGGCTTAGCACCCAAAATCCATTGCTGTCTTGTTTCTACAATATAAGTGTCTACTTTAGGCGTAATCTTCTGGATTTCTTTTTGCTCTTCCTCTGTAAATTTCAGAACAGGATACTTATCCATAAATACATTGTTTTCTTTGTATTGATTAATACCTTCTGTTGCCAAAGGCAGCGTCCATTGCTCTTCATAGAAGTAATCCTGCTGGAATCCAAAATTAGATTGTGCTCCTGTCTCACGAATAACATCCACAGGCGCTTTGTCTGACTTCAATACTTTATCTGTAAAGATCGGCTTGCCGTCTACCATCGTATACGTATCGCCCTCGATGCCGAAGTTCGCCATACGTCGTCCTTCTTCTGAAAACCAGAAATCAAAGTACTTAATCGTTGCTACCGGATCAGGATTGCTGTGGGAAATTCCCCAGCCGTAGTTTTTAGCACGGTCGCGCTTGGACGGCTCTTTCACTTTGCCGTTAATGTCGGCAGGAGGAAGCATAGGATCGAAACGGAAGCCTTCGATTTTGCCATCCAGCTGATCGTTATAGTTGCCTGTAGAAGCAAAGAAATCATGCGTCAGACCACCGACATTGTCAGCAAGCAAAATATCTCTCGCTTTGCTGCCGCGGGTAAAGATTTCCTTGTCGATCAAGCCTTCTTTATACCATTTCGCCATATTCGTCATAGCATCGCCATATTCCGGCTCAAGCGGCCCATAAATGACTTTGCCGTCGAATACGCGGTAATCCAGGAAACCGTTCCAAAGCGCCATCAAGCCTTCAATGCCGATTGACGTATTTCTATGGAAAAAGCCAACCTCGTCTTTTTTGCTATTGCCGTTCGGATCATTGTTTACGAATGCAGTCAGTACATTGTATAGATCTTCAACTGTTTTTGGCTCTTCCAGGTTCAGCTTTTCAAGCCAATCCTTGCGGATAAACCAGCCTTTTTCAGCTTCGCCGTCCGCAATAAAAGGAATGAACCAAATATTGCCTTCATTATCAGACGCCGCGCTCCTTACGTCCGGGTTCTCGTCAAGAAACTTTTTCAAGTTAGGCGCATGCTCATCAATCAGCTTGTTAAGGGATTGAAACGCACCTTCAGGTCCATATTGCAGGAAGTCCTTGGACAATGCCTGCATAATATCGGGAATCGAGCCGGATGCGATAACGATGCTGAACGTCTCGCTGAAATCAGCTACCGTGCTTGGCAGTGTTCCTTCCAAAGTAACATTCGTCAATTCCGCCGCTTTTTTAAAAATCGCCCAATCATTTTTAAATACGCCTGAATCCTTCGTTCCCATATGAACCGTCAGCTTCAACGGCTTTTCAGAAGCCAAATAAGGGTTAGCGTTTTCGCTTCCTTGCACATCAGCAGACTGCGTCGGCTTTGGTTCGGCATTTTTTGGCGTTGACGAGCATGCTGCAAGCGCTCCTGCCAATAATGTTGTTGCTGCAAGTACAATAACTAATTTTTTTATTTTCATATATAACACCCCGTATTTATAATGTAGTTTTCCTTCACAATGGCTTCCTTAATAACGCTAAACAAATTACCGAATCGTCACTTTTGTTATCCTTTTACCGCGCCAACCAGCATACCTTTAATGAAATACTTTTGGATGTATGGATAGACAAGCACGATCGGCAATATTGAAACTATTATCGTAGCATAAGTTACGGTTTCTGCCGAGACAGTAGATGTAAAATCTAGCGCTGCAGCAAACTCCGATTGGATGTCGTTTTCTACGATCATCTTTTTCAATAATACCTGAAGCGGAATTTTATCCATATCCGTCAGCATGATCATCGACCAGAAGTAGCCATTCCATCGCTCAATTGCATAGAAAAGACCAACTGTTGCGAGCGCCGGCTTCACTAGAGGCAAATATACATGCCACAGCACATGCAGATCATTACCGCCGTCCACCTTCACCGATTCCTCCAGCTCGTCAGGCAGCGCTTCAAAGCTTGTACGAAGCAAAATCACTTTAAAGGCGTTGCTTGCAAAAGCGATAATAATGCCCGTTCTTGTATTAAGCAGCCCCAAATCTCTAATTGTCAAATAAAAAGGGATCATGCCCGCGTCAAACCAAAGCGTCAGTGTAACAAAAATCGTAAACCATTTCCGTCCTCTTAACCGTCTTTTTGATAGCGCATAGGCGCCGCATATCGTTAAAAACATCGACACCGCGGTTCCTACAACGGTATAAAAAATCGTATTGCCGTATGCCGTCCATATTTCTGGATTGCCCAGCACCTTCTTATAAGCATCCAATGTGAACCCTTTTGGAAACAGAAGCACTTTGCCTGTTACTACATGATAAGGCAAGCTTATGGATGCAGATAATACATATACGAAAGGATAGAGCGCGGCTATCGCCATAATGGCCAACAAAATATTGTTGACGATTTTAAATGCTTTTTCTCCTCTTGATTCAATCATATCGATCACCTACCATAAGCCTGCATTAGTTACTTTTTTACTCCATTTATTAGCCAATACTACTAATACGAGAGCTACAACAGAGTTAAACAACCCTACGGCTGTAGCAAAATCATATCTTCCGTCAATGAGACCGGAACGATATACATAAGTGCTGATGACGTCTGCCTTCTCATACGTCGCCGGCTGATAGAGCAAAATAATCGTCTCATATCCAACACTTAGCAAACTTCCGATTTTCAAAATAAACATAACGACAATCGTAGGCAGAATGCCCGGCAAAGTAACGTGGATAATCTGCTTGAACTTATTAGCCCCATCCATTTTAGCCGCCTCATACAGCTGAGTATCGATTCCAGCGATAGCTGCAATAAATACAATCGAGGCAAAGCCCGTTTCTTTCCACAAATTCATAATGGTATAAATGCCCCTGAAATAATCCGGATTCGTTAAGAAATATACACTCTCAAAGCCCAGCTTTTCCAGCACTAAATTAATTAACCCGCTTTCCGGTGACAGAAAGGTCGTCACAATTCCCGCAATGACGACAACCGAGACAAAGTGCGGCAAATACGTTAGAGTTTGCACCACTTTTTTAAAGGTATTGCGAGTAACCTCGCTGATCATAATCGCCAAAATAATTTGTGCCGGGAAGCAAATGATAAGTCCATACAAGCTAATGATGACGGTATTTTTAAATACCCGCAAAAAGTATTCGCTTCCAATAAATTCAGTAAAATACTCAAAGCCGATCCATTTGCTGCCGCCTATTCCTTTAAATAAGCTAAAATCCTTAAATGCAATTTGGATTCCCCACATGGGCAAATACTTAAAAACTAAAAACCACAGCAGAAATGGAATAAGTAAGTAGTACAATATTCGGTCTCTAAATATATCTCTTTTCAAATTTCTGAAGTACATGCCAAGCTTTCCGTCAGACCCTCCCTTTTTTAAATTCGGAGATGGTTCAATAGATGCTTCTATTTCGTTTGCGCTGCTCATGCTCATGTCTCACCTCCTGCTGTTTGATTTGCTGCTTGCTCAATCGCTTGCTTATTTGAATCGTATAGGAGAGCGGATGAAAGCGATATCTTTAATATTTGTCATGATCCCTGTTTTATTGATTTACGACCAAAAAAGAGGATTCGCATTCCGTTTTGATGATGAACAAAAAATCGATATACATCGCCGTAAACCGCTCTAAAAGCGCTTTCTGCAAGGGTTTCAGCGAGGTCAAAAAATGAGGATGAGGGCTAATTGTTAGATTATGTTTTTGAAGAAAGGATTAAAGTGATGTAGACTAATTTAGAATTCATACTTAATAAAAATAGAAAGAGAAATAGAGACAGCGACTGATTATGCTAAAAGGGGAGTTCGTGAAATGATAGTAAAGAGGAAGTTTTTGTACAAGATGCTGACCTTTTTTATTATTATTGTTTTGCTTTATTCGATCATCACATCATCGATTATTTTTTACAAAAGCTATCAAATGCTCGACGCGCAGAACAACCACAATCACCAGCTCTACATAGACCAAAACAGCAACTATGCAGACTACAAATTTCGTACTGCAATGGAGTTTGTTTATAAAGCTTCTACCATGCAAAGCGTGATCGATTATCGGTATAGCGATCATACAAACTACCTTAATGTTGCAAACCTTTACAATGACCTGATTGAGCAGCTGCGCGGCTTCGGTCAGCTGGGGTTTACGCTCGGCGTTTCTAAGCTTACAGATGATTTGATCATTACGGGTACAGGAACATTCAGCATTAAACATTACTTGGATGATCTAGGAATTCGGCCTGCTGCCCTTGAACAATTTCAACAGCAGCAAAATGAAGCCTTGGCTACAGGAACCTATGTTGTTCCGCAGTCGCAAATGACAGCACCGGGCAGAATTGTCCTGATCCATCAGACCGTAAACTCCAAGCTCGACCCTCTTTACTTCTTTATCGTTGTTGACAGCGTTTCCTTGCTGCCCAAAACAATCGATCAACCGGAGGGCAATTTTTATTTGTACACAGATGAAATGATTACTTCTTATACAAATAATCAAAATTTGAATCCCGTTATTTTACAGCGGACCGATATGCTGAACGTACCATCTGATCAGCATCATATAAAAATAGGTTCAACGATCAACTATATTCATCATTCCAAGCTGGTACCGAATTTACACTACGTATACATTAGCGAGCTGACTACTTTTAGCACGATCTTTTTTGCTTTATGGAAAACCGCCTTGTTCCCTAGCGTGCTGCTTCTGCTAATCGGATTGATCATTGCCTATATGGCTACCAGATCAAGCTATAAGCCAATCCGGCAGCTGCTGCAATTTTTGGATGAGCATAATAAGGCTAGAGTAAAAACAGGCAGCAAAACATCTGAAGGCAGTGATCAAGCTGCTGCCCTTCCATCTTTGGAGAAATCGCGAAGCCAATTACAAATAAACCAAATTCATGAACTCGCTTACATTCAATCCAGTATTGAACAAATCTATTCTCTTAACCACGCGCTGCAAAATAAACTCGATCATTCTGTCGTGCATTTGCGGGAGGATTTTTTCCGAAAGGTTATTTATGGGATCGCGAGCGAGGAATTTATAAACGATAATATAGCTGCCCTGCAGCTAGAAGCATTTCAAGAGCGGCTGAATATGGTGCTGTTTGAGTGTGAAGGGCTGGAAGCTCTGCATGAAACCGTTCCGGTGCCTAACCTATCGGCTATTTTCCATTCGATAATTAAAGAGAAGTTACAACATGAAGAGCACTTTTTTGTACTGCCGCTGGACCGCAATAAATATTGTGTTATTTTCCATGGTTTGAATGCGGATCAGCTTAAGGAAACGTCCGAGCATATGATAAGCAGCGTCGAAAGCAATTTGGCTTTGGATATCACCGCTTGCCTATCAGAAACCTATTCGCTGACCGAGCTCACATCCGCGCTGCAGGAGCTGCTTCGTTTAAGCAATTATCAATATGCTGCCGTAAGCAAAATCATCACATCAGAAGGTGTAAAGCATGTCGAGGAAGTCGCCTGCTATTATCCGATCGAGGTTGAAAATTTACTTCTTAACTATGTAAATACGAACGACCTGGGAAAAGCCTATGAGCTGCTTGGCAATTTAATAGAAGAAAACGAAAAGCAAAATATGCTGGGCCCGGCCAATCTGTCGAGCTTGAAGCATTCGCTTTTGACTACGTTCAAGCGCTGCTTGAATACCAACAATAAGACATTGAATCAATTTATGAAACAATATCCGAACGCGCTCGACGAGTTTATGGATAGCACTTCAGGAAAGTTTTCGGAGAAAGCTTTCGGCCTGTTCGAACAAATATTCAACTATTGCAACAAAGATAAATTCAGCCTGGAAAGCTCAACTGCGTCGCAAATCTTTATTTATATCCACCAGCATTTTGATAAGGATCTATCCCTTACTGATATCGCGGAGCATTTCAATTTGTCGGAAAGCTATGTAAGCAAGCTGCTGAAAAACTCATTGGACATTAACTTTAAGCAGTACGTAAATACGTTGAAGGTTAAAAGAGCCAAGGAGCTGCTCAACCAAAAGACATACAAGGTGCATGAAGTAGCAGCTATTGTCGGCTGTAATAATACGAATACGTTTATACGAATTTTTAAACAGTATATCGGCGTGTCGCCTGGCGAATATTTGAAAAATTTAGGCTGATGACAAGAAAGAGTGATGAAAGGTGCGCAAAGACAAGCTCGAAAACTATGACTATGAAGTTGAAAAATAATTCTAACGAAGCTGGCAAGCGCTATTTCGACGAAAACAGCTTTTAAATTGTAACGAAGATTAGCTACCCTATATGTGAACAAACCACGTTTTTAGGTAGCTTTTGCCCCAATAAGGCCGTCAAGCTTCGTTAGATTTCTATTCAAGCATTTTTGGTTTAATAGCACTTCTGGTCCCCGCTAGATGGTCAGTCATTCCGCTATTTGGCCCAAAACCGCAGTTTTGAGGAGGTAAAATGACAGACGTTCCGCTATTGGTCAATAAATCGAAGAAAAAGTCCCATTTAGAGACGAATAGCGGAATGTGTGTCCGCGAAATGAAGAAAATGGCGGTTTTTAGGCAAATAACGGAACGTGTGACCATGTACATTCATCTTGGGCAAATAGCCAGCAATTTTGCACCTTTGAGCGTATCACGATTTTTTACGATATATTGATTTTTTGCTATTTTAACGATTTGGCAGGCTGCAGTGTCATTTTTGACGATCATTATAAATACTGGCGATTGTTTGCGCTTCCCTACACCGCTACAATAAAGTCGATCATATCGATACTAGATTGCTAGAGAGGGGTATTTCGTTGACACAAACAATGGAGCAGCAAATGGATTGGATGAATGACGCTTATTCGCAAGCCCTAATCAAAATAAATCGTTTAAACGAAAAAATCGGAGCAAGCTTTCCTCATGTTTGCTTGGATGGCAATTATAACTGCGAGGACGCCTCCTTCTGGACATCCGGTTTTTGGGGCGGTCTGCTATGGCTTGCCTATCGTGAAACGAAGGAAGAAGCCTTGCGGGAAACAGCTGAGCTTATTGAGCAAAAGCTGAATGTGCCTTTGCAGCAATTTTATGACATTCACCATGATGTCGGCTTTATGTATTTGCCAACCTCTGTTATCAACTATCAGCTAAGCGGCAATGAGGAATCCCGCCGGATGGGTCTTATCGCAGCGAGTCATCTTGCAGGCAGATTCAATTTGAGCGGCCAGTTTATTCGGGCATGGACAGACCGCGTTGATCCAAAC
Source organism: Paenibacillus sp. GXUN7292 (assembly GCF_050864975.1). NCBI lineage: Bacteria > Bacillati > Bacillota > Bacilli > Caryophanales > Paenibacillaceae > Paenibacillus > Paenibacillus sp. GXUN7292. Next base: position 17,879 of record NZ_JBOZWO010000022.1, read on the forward strand.
AGCACAGGCTGGGCTATTATTGATTGCCTTATGAATTTGCCGCTTCTATTCTGGGCGTCGAAGGAAGAGAACGATCCTCGCTTCAAGCAAATCGCAGTCGCACATGCCAATACGGTGCTTAAGCAATTTGTTCGCGACGATTGGACCGTTCCGCATATCGTAAGCTTTAACCCGGAAACTGGAGAGAAAATAGAAAACCTTGGCGGACAAGGTCTCGGACCTGATTCCGCGTGGTCCAGAGGGCAAGCGTGGGCTATTTATGGATTTGCTATTGCTGCGCGGGAAACTGGTGATCAAGCGTATGTAACAGCTTCTAAAAACATCGCCAACTACTTCCTCTCTCATCTGCCTGAGGATAAGGTTCCTTATTGGGATTTCCGTACGGCAGATAAGGACAAGCATGTGCGTGACTCTACTGCTGCCGCTTGTACGGCAAGCGGGCTGATCGAGCTTAGCAAGTTGATAGAGGATGAAACGGAAGCCAGCTTCTACTACGAGAGCGCCATTGCTATTTTGAAAGGCTTGTACGACAACTATGCTGATTTCAGCGATGGACAGGACGCCATTCTGACTAAAGGCACCGTTTCTTACCCGGTGAATCGTCATGTGAACGTGCCGATTATTTATGGCGATTATTACTTCCTTGAGGCTCTAGTGAAGCTGAGAGGGCAGCAGGGCTTGTTCTAGAACTAGAACTGGGGCAATTCACATCTGAGCAGTACTGTTACAGCAAGCAGGGGCTGGTTCACGAGCAAAAGTCGTAATGCCATTTGATTAGAATTGTAACGGAACTGAGAGGCTCTATTTAGCAATAAGAAGGTGTTTTAAAACTGTAACGGAACTGTGGAGCGCTATAGGTGATCTTTTCCCCGTTTAGGTAGTGATTTTGAGTAAATAAGGTCTCTCAGTTGCTTTAGATTTTAAAATAAGCTGATTTCCGTACAATAGCGTGTCTAAGTTCCGTTAGCGTTTTTCAACGGCCCAAATAAGCAATAAGCCCCGTCCATTCGCCTGGCTCTCTCAGCAAATGTACAGGGGCTTTGCTTATCTCAAATTATAACCCGGCCCAAACATCCTTGGCATAGCGTCCTTCCTGCTGCAGATCATTCAGCCATCTGCCGGCTTCTTCTTCGCTCACATGGTGAGTTTCTTGGTAAGATGCTTGCAATACGCGTTCTACATCGGGAGCCATGCGGCTTCCGTCTCCGCAAATGTACAGCTTGCCACCTTGATCCAGCAAAGCAATCATTTCCTGAGCATTTTCGCGCAGCAGATGCTGGACATACGTCTTCTCCGTCCCTTCTGCCCGTGAAAATGCCGTGTGCATCGTTACGAGCCCCTCTTGCTGGAACTGCTCCATTTCATCGTGATAGATTTGATCGAGACTATTGCGGCATCCAAAGTACAAATAGGCTTTACCAAGCGTTTTTCCTTCCTGCTTCATGGAACGCCGAGCCTGCAAAAAACCTCTAAACGGAGCAAGCCCCGTTCCCGGACCGATCATAATAATTGGCGTTTCCGGATTTTCAGGCAGCCTAAAGCCAGAATCTGGCTTGCTAATAAATATAGCGATGTCATCTCCAAGCTTGCGTCCAGCCAAATAATTCGAAGCAACGCCATAGTATTCGCCGCTGCCGCTTTTTGCAGCGCCGCGCACAACGCTTACGGTAATGCTGACCCGCTCCTTGCTTGCCCTAGGAGAGCTTGAGATCGAGTAATACCGTGCTCTTAGAGGCGGAAGCAGCTCTACAAATCTTTCGAACGGCAGCTCGCATGCCGGATACTGCTCCAGCAAATCCAGCATGCTTACCCGTTTTGACAGGATATCGTCGCGGTAAGCCTCTTCATCCAGCAAAGCCTCTAATTGTTTTTTATGAGGCGGACATGTCGTGAAGGCAGCTAACTCGCGAAGCTGGGCACGAGTGGCCGCCTCCTGCAATTCCAAGCTATTGCTGAGCAGGTCATAAATGCTTATTGGACGATCTAGCGGCAAATGCGCAGCGCTGCGCCCGCTGGCGCTAATAATGAGATGATCGCTGCCCTGCAGCCCGTAGCGGTTGAGTACGCGCCCTACTATCGCCGGATTATTTTTGGGAATGACACCAAGATGATCGCCCTCTTCATAATCCGTGCCTTCCGGCAAAGCAATCTCGATATGCCTTGTACTGCGTTCACTGCCTTCGGCCTGCAGTTCCCTGTTATCCGTTACGGTTGCAAGAAAAGCGCCATGGTTCTGTGCGAGCGGGCTGCCAATCAAGCCGCTAACAAATTGCACGCTTAGCGTGCTGCGTTCCTGCTGCGGTACTGCTTGAATTTTCAGTCCTAATGCATGCAGAGCTTCCGGCCATAGCCGCTCATTCCATTCCTCGACCTGCTTCTCGAAATCTCCGCTGGCATCCGACTCTCCGCGAACAGCGATCCGCTCTGCTCCTTTGGCAGCTAGCTGATCATCGATAAATCGCGGAATATGCTGATAGGTGCTGGCCCAATTGTGATCGCCGCAGCCAAATACTGCATAGCGCACGCCTTTCAGCTCGCCTTGCCCGACTCCATCCAGCCATTGCACAAACTCGCGCGCATTGCTTGGCGGCTTGCCGTTATAAGAGGCGCTAACAATAAAGACAGCTCCTGATTTGGGCAGCTTGCCCGTATACTCGTTGAGCGGCGCAACCTCGCTTTGAAAGCCTTGGTAACGCGCTGTATCCGCGATCTCTCTAGCAATCCCTTCAGCTGTGCCCATATTAGAGCCATAGAGCACAAGCAGCGGTGTATTATGAGTTTCTATCGACGGCATCGCTGCCTGCGCCTTATTCGTCTTCTTCGTTTCCTTTACTGCTGTTTCAGCTGGAGAAAACATTAAGCTCTGCGCTCCGCGCGGGCGGACACGCATTTTGAAATCTTCCGGCTTCAACGTCAGCGATTCCTTCACCTTCAGCTGATAATCGGTATGGTCGATAATTTCGAAATATCGAAGCACCATGCCGAGCACTAGCGTCGCTTCCTGAAGGGCAAACTGCTGCCCGATGCAGGCACGTTGACCATTCCCGAACGGCTTGTAAGCATCGTATGGAATAAGACTCGGATCTTCAAAGCGCTCAGGGCGGAACTCCTCCGCATCTTCTCCCCAAACCCCGGTATCCCGATGCAGCTTAGGAATCAGTACGGTTACGCTTTCCCCTTTTTTTAACGGATATTTTCCTGCAAGCAGCGTATCCTCTTTTGCATACAAAGAAAATGCCGGTGCTGTCGGCCATAAACGAAGGGATTCATTAAGAATCATTCGGATGTACTTCAGCTCCCGAACCTGGGTATAGCTCGGGATAGGGTCAGTTAGAACCTGGTCCACCTCTTCATAGGCCTTTTTCAGCTTATCCGGGTTTTTCAGAAGATAATAGAGCGCGAAGGACAGCAAGCCGCTTGTCGTTTCATGACCGGCAATGAGAAAGGTAATAATCTGGTAGCGAATATTTTCATCATCCAACGGGTCTCCCGTTTCCGGATCCTTTCCGCTCAGCATATGCCCGAGCAGATCATCCCCTCCCGTTTCTCCATGAGCCTTTCGTTCAGCAATGATCGTATCAACCAACGAGTACATACCCTCGATGTCATGCTTGAATTGCCGCTTCGTAATAACCATCAGCTTATCTTGAATGCCGAGACGCTGCAATTGATTCATCGCTTCGCTCAGCGCCCGGATCATGCTCGTTATGAAAGGATGAGGCTGTTCGCGGTAAAAGCTGTTAAAGCGATAATTAAAGCCGCAAAGGCCGATCGTGTCCAAGGTCAGACGAGTCATATCCTCAGGCACGTCTATGCTTTCATCGGGATTGAGGCGCGCCCATCTTTGGATGAGCTGAACGGCAATATCCACCATCATGTCATGGTAACCGCGCATGGCGGATTGACTAAAGCTGGGAAGTAAAATATTGTGTGCTTTTTGCCAATTCAATTCACTTGTTTCGCTAGTGAACAAGCCGTCCCCTGCGAAAGCGCGAACCTTCTGCAAGGGAGCCCATATATTTTTGTCAAACCGGGATTCGTCGCATGCATCAGCCACCAAATCATGTCCAGAAATAAACAATTCTGTTCGGCCGGGAAAGTCCATTCGAAATATCGGGCCAAATTCATTCGCCAGCTTAACGATGGATTGAAGCGGCTGATCCAAATCCATTAATGGGAGATTTCCTAATGGTCCATATGTTTTTGGCTGTGGAATCATTGTCATACTAATCATTTCCTCCTTTGGTCATGATTAGTATGAGATTCGAACGGCGTCCTTATCCGCTACTCACATCCACTTTATTGTGCCATATACCATTCATTCATAGCATCAATTGCTGCTTTACCACCTTTTGCGTTGAACTCAGTGACAAATTTCACATCTTTATTAATCGCAAACTCCTCGTCCAATCAAGCCCTCATCATGCCACTTCTTCATTGTTATCAGAAATTGCTTGTATTCAGGCTGCAGCCAGGCAAATTCTAATTTTCCATCCTTCACGATCGTCGTGGTACCGACATCGTAAGTACTGGCAAACACTTGGAACTGTCCCATAAAGCCGCCAGGATTAGAAGCAGCCGCAGTGAATGGAATTATTCCTTCCGCTTTAATTTTCTTCATCGTATCGTACAAATCATCCATTGTTTTCGGCTCTTGCAAATTTAATTTCTCCAATATGTCCCCTCTGACCAAAAGTCCACTGCCAACCTTTTGTGCTACACGAACAGGAAGGCCGTAAGTAACGCCATGACCATATAAAAAACCGTTTTGATTTGAACGATTCTACTGTCTTCGGAGGAAAATTATTTTTTTGGGGAAAGGGAATATGAATATTGCTAACGCAAGAGGAAAATCGATGGAAACTTGAAGAGGGCTTATAGAAACAGAAAAAAGACTGAAAAAATGGTTAAGGAAATCGTTCAACCAGCTTCCAGCCTCAGTGCAGTTAGAGACGGTTATTTTTATTTGCTGAACCCCCGCTGCCGCATCGCTTCAAACAGCAATACCGTGCTGGCCATCGCCACATTAAGCGATTCGGATTGGCCGGCCATCGGAATAATGATCGTCTCGTCCATCATGCTCTCCACCTCAGCAGACAAGCCTTCGGACTCACTCCCCATCAACAGCCATGTATCCTGCTGCCAATCATAGCTGTAGCAAGTATTCGTCGCCTGCAGACTTGTGCCGACCAGCTTTACGCCTTTGGACTTTGCCTGTGTCAGCAGCTCGCTCAAATCCGCTTCTATAATTGGCAAGTGGAATAAGGAGCCCATCGTTGAACGAACGGTTTTAGGATTATATAGATCAACGCAGCCTTTACCTAGAATAACAGCATGGGCTCCAGCAGCATCTGCGCTGCGGATAATTGTGCCTGCATTGCCCGGATCACGTATGCCATCCAATACGACGACGAGAGATTGCTTTGCAAACAATCTGGCGACATCTGCTTTAAGCTTGCTGACTACCGCAAATACTGGCGGAGTCGTATCGGTGCCAGTGCATTTAGCGATAACAGCAGAGGACGCTTTGACCCATTCCACTCCCGCAGCGGATTCTTTATATATTGGTGTAAGCAATTCAGTCGGAATCCCACGATCCGCATCATATACAATGACAGAAATGGACGCGCCTGATTTTAAAGCTTCCTGTAGCAGATGTACCCCTTCAATAATAAATTGACCGGTTCGGTCACGGTATTTTTTGTCCAGCAAGGAGGACCACTGCTTCACCCTCATGTTATGGGGCGAGGCAATATAGGGATGATTATTTATTGACATGCATGCAGCAACCTTCCGTACATATGATCATTAACAAGGAAAAAACGAGCTGTTTTCCCAGTGAAATATTGAGATACGCTTTATATTTTAACATAATCTGTGCCAATGTTTATGGATGAAACGCTTATTTCCAGGGGATATTAAGAAAGTAAATTTGATTGCTTCAGGAGGTCAATATCCATTGGTCAATATTGATTTGCGTCAAGCTATTTTGTTGCGCGTAAAAGACAAATCAAACAGTGAGCTAAGCGAAATTATCGATGGCTCTGTCGACCATGACGAGCTCGCCCTGCCTGGACTTGGAGTGTTGTTCGAGATGATCTGGAAACAAAGCTCCGAGGCGGAGCAAGGGCATTTGGTCCAGACGCTGTACAAGCATTTGCATCCTGAGAAATAATTCAAGGATTCCAAACTTTCCGTGGAGCAGCGCTGTAAACAATTGTTCCATCAACTATTGTTGTCGAAATCCACGGGATACCCTCGTATTGATCCACTACGATCAGATCAGCATATTTGCCAGGAGCAATCGAGCCAATCTCATGGTCCACTTGCATAGCAATGGCAGGATTGAGAGTAACCATTCGAACAGCTGCTGGCAAATCGTTGACTGTCTGTTCATCTGCCAATTTAAACACAGCTGCCAGCATCGAGGAAGGATGATAATCAGAACAAATAATTTGCGCCGCCTGTTCGCTGATTGCGTCTGCTGCCCGCAAATTTTTGTCATGCGATCCGCCACGTACAATGTTAGGCGCACCAACGCATACCTGCATCCCTTTTTCAGTCGCATACTTGGCTGTTTTCATATTAATTGGAAACTCGCTGATTGCAGCTCCTCTGCTAATCGATGTATCTACCTGCTCAGTAGTATCATCATCATGCGAAGCGATAATTATACCCTGCTGTCTTGCCAAATAAGCAAGCTGCTTCAGTTGGCCCCAGTCAATCTGCTCGCGTCGGTCCATTAAATCCGCAATGATTTCCTGAACCTCATTGACATCCACTCCTTGATTTTTCATTACATATCGCTCGAAGGAACCAGGAGCTCGATATTGTCCCTGGCCAGGAGAATGATCCATAAAGGAAAGCAAATCAATTGTGCGCTCCTTTAAATACTTCTCAACAATAGGCAGCCCGGATAAATAAGAAACCTCGTAGCGTAAATGGATACGGTTGCGTACCATCGAGCGCTGCTTGCGGTATTCGGTAATCGTTTCCACCATTTGAGTCAGCAAATGCTCTCCCCGCACACTTAATCCAACACCAAGCGATAAAGAATGATACATCGTTGTAATGCCGTATAAAGGAAGCTTTCTTTCAAACTCCATCAGCGCCATTTGCAAAGGAAAAATCGTATTGGGACGAGGCTCAACCTCTTTCTCAATCGCATCGCAATGAATATCAATCATGCCAGGCATAACTAATTGATTATGTACGTCAATAATTTCTGCTTCAGGATGCTGATGCAGCCATTCGTCTACTGCGTCCTGATCTTCAATAATACGCTCGATTACTCCGCTGTTGATTGCGATCGCTGCATGTACAACGTCTTGCTCCAATATTAGCCGGCCATTCGTAATTAATACATTTGGGCGTTCTGAATCCATACTCATCCTGCAACCCCCTCCATACAAGAGTTCTAAACTAACTTAAAATGGTCGGTGCCACCTCTATATGGCCATTTGTATATGAAATTTCATACACATTATGCTGAAACGCCTCGAAAATCACAATTGTATATGAAAAATCATACAGAATCGGTCGGTGCCACCTCTAAACGGCCAATTGTATATGAATTTTCATATACATTACGCTGATATGCCTCGAAAATCACAATTGTATATGAAATTTCATACAGAATCGGTCGGTGCCACCTCTATACGGCTAATTGTATATGAAATTTCATACACATTACGCTGAAACGCCTCGAAAATCACAATTGTATATGAAATTTCATACAGAATCGGTCGGTGCCACCTCTAAACTACTTTTAGTCGGCACTTTTCAAGATAGAAGGTTTTTCAACAGTCCGATAAATATTTATATTTTAAATAAGTTTATCATATATGATCATGAATGAAAGCTGCAATATATTACTCTGTTCAAATATAACGATTTCAATTAAAACTGTCGATTATTATGGGCAAGCGTGTGGATTGACTGCCTTCCAATTTTATACTATCGCGAAAAAAAAGCCTGAACAAAAATGTTCGGGCTTTATCTATGCTAAATAAGTTACACCGCTATTTTTCGCTGGTTTCCTTCGGAATAAAGTTGAAAATATCACCTGTCTCAAATGATTCGATCAAGCGCTCCAGCCAGTCGTAATATTTGAGTGCATCTTCAATTTTAGCTTTATCATGCTGAAGGACAGCAACAAAAGAAGCATCGGCGGAATAGTCCTCCATCATCTGATCAATTTCATTGCGGGAGCGTTTAAGAGCTGACATATTTTGCTCAACCGCTTTTCTCCAGCGTATAGAAAAATAATCAGAAAAGTTCTGATGCCAATCAGGCACTACCTCATATAAGTCCTTGCGCGAGCCTTTTCCCCATACTTTGTTAATTAATTTAAGATTTTGCAGGGTACGCATGCCAGTGCTCATTGAGGTTTTGCTCATCCCCATCGTTTCGCTCATCTCGTCGAGCGTAGCAGGATGCTCATTAAAGTACATATGACCATATAAATGTCCAATTGATAGCGTTATGCCGTATAGATCCATATTTTTGCCAATGGAATCAATGACTCTGCTTCGCGTATGCTGCAGCCTTAATAGCTGCTCCTCTGTTAAATTCGCAAGTTCCTTCATGATCTTCCTCCTGAGCCAATCCTTCTTCCTTCCCCATTGTAAGCTACCTTGCACACATAGTAAAGATGGCGTCACTGGTGAAAAAGGGAGTTATCGGGAGCATACTGTACATATAGTACGTAAAGTTAAAACTGTACAAAGTATACGCTCACTCACGCACTTTGACCATTTTCAACCAAATCTTTTACACTTAGGAAGTTGAATTTTTCCACAAGGGGGGAGCAAGAATGAGCATTATTGAAGCCAAGAAGCTGACCAAAATTTTTGGATCCGATCCAAAAAGGGCTATCCCGCTGCTGGATAAAGGCTTATCCAAAGAGAGAATATTAGCAGAAACAAAATTAACAGTAGGAGTAAACCAAGCCAGCTTTTCTATAGAGCCTGGTCAGATCTTTGTCATAATGGGCTTATCTGGAAGCGGTAAGTCTACCCTTGTCCGATTGCTTAATCGCTTGATTGAGCCGACAAGCGGACAGCTTCTATTTAATGGGAAAGATGTTTTGAAAATGTCTTCTGAGCAGCTAAGACAGTTCAGACGCAAAAATGTCGGTATGGTATTCCAAAAATTTGCGCTGTTTCCACATCGGACTGTTATCGAGAATATCGAATACGGTTTGGAGGTGCAGGGCATTGCCAAAAAAGAACGCAGAGAGATGGCGATGCGCTCGCTTGAGCTTGTCGGATTGAAGGGCTGGGAAAACAGCTATCCGGATCAGCTTAGCGGAGGCATGCAGCAGCGTGTCGGCCTTGCTCGAGGGCTAGCCAACGATCCAGAGGTATTGCTGATGGATGAGGCGTTCAGCGCACTTGACCCGCTTATCCGCAAGGATATGCAGGATGAGCTGATCGAGCTGCAATCAAAAATGAAAAAAACGATTGTATTTATTACACATGATTTGGATGAAGCGCTTCGTATTGGCGATCAGATCGCATTGATGAAGGATGGCAGCATCGTTCAAATCGGCACGCCTGAAGAAATCTTAATGAATCCGGCCAACAAATATGTGGAGCGCTTTGTCGAGGACGTAGATTTGTCTAAAGTTTTTACAGCCTCGCATGTCATGGCTAAAGCCGAGACGATAACGCCCGACCGAGGTCCTCGCGTCGCTCTGCAATTTATGCGGGAACGCGGCGTTTCAAGCTTATATGTCGTCGACAAGTCGATGAAAATGCTTGGAGTCGTTACGGCTGAGCAAGCTTCAACAGCAGTAGCGCACAATAATAAGCTAGATGAGGTTATGATAACCGGCGAGGAAATTCCAAGCACCTCAATGGATACGGCTCTAAATGAGCTATTTGAAATAATGGGACAAAAGCTTAACAAGCTGCCTATTGCGGTTGTCGATGACGACGGCAGGCTGCGCGGCGTAGTTATTAAAGGTGCTGTATTCGCTGCACTTGCTGGAAATCAAGATACAGAGGCTGGTGATCATAATGAACCTGCCTAAAATTCCAATCGCTAGCTGGATAGAAGCTTTGGAAAATTGGCTGCAAAGCAATTTTGGGCCATTATTTGATGTATTTCGCATTGCGATCGGCAAAACGGTCAACTCCATTGATGCTGCGCTAAACTTTTTACCGCCTATTGTCATGATTGTATTGTTTGCACTATTAGCGTGGTATCTGGGCAAATGGAAGATGGCGGTGCTCACTGCGCTTGGCCTCCTGCTCATTGAAAATCTGGGGCTTTGGAGCCAAACGATGCAGACGCTTGCGCTCGTAGTAACCGCAGCTTTTATCTCCGTCCTGATCGGAGTTCCGATCGGCATACTATGCTCCCGGAGCAGCAAGGTGCAAAAGATCGTTACGCCTATTCTGGACTTTATGCAGACGATGCCTGCTTTCGTATATTTGCTGCCTGCTATTACCTTCTTCCGGCTTGGCGTCGTACCGGGCGTTATTTCATCGATAATTTTCGCTATTCCGCCAACAATCAGGCTTACCAATCTCGGAATAAGACAAGTGCCTGATGAGCTCATCGAAGCTGCCGATGCATTCGGCTCAACGCCTTCACAGAAGCTGTTCAAGCTGCAATTGCCGCTTGCCATGCCAACCATTATGGCTGGTATTAACCAGACGATTATGCTCTCGCTGTCGATGGTTGTTATTTCCTCCATGATTGGCGCGCAAGGCGTCGGTGCGCTAGTATACCGTTCTGTTACACAAGGCAAGACAGGCGTAGGCTTTGAGGCTGGTCTTGCAATAGTCATACTCGCCATTATTCTGGATCGCATGACACAGAAGGTCATTACGAAGACGAAGGCTCAACGATAACAGCTTCGCCGTTCTCATCTGAGCGGAGAAGGCGCGTTTATCCAAAAAATAATGCTTAACAGGAGTGATCGATTATGAAAAACAAAAAGTGGATAATTTTAATTAGTGCGATTATGGTGCTGGCTTTAGTTGCAGGCTGCTCCTCCTCTGGAGGCGGCGGTTCAAAAAAGGAAATTACACTTGCCTATGTTGCATGGGATTCTGAAATTGCCAGTACAAATGTCGTAAGAGAAGTGCTGGAGCAAAAGCTTGGCTACAAGGTAACGATGCTTCAAGTGGATGCAAGCCCAATGTGGGCAGGTATTGCCAACGGTAGTGCAGATGCGATGGTCGCAGCCTGGCTGCCAACTACGCATGCTGACTTTGCAGAAATGAATAAAGGCAAGTACGAGGATTTAGGAGTTAACCTGACAGGCACGAAGCTGGGCCTAGTTGTTCCTCAATATATGGATATCGACAGTATTGAAGATTTGAAAAATGATGATGTTGCCGCATCATTGAATCATACGATTACAGGTATTGAACCAGGCGCGGGCATGATGGCAACGACTGCTGTTTTGATGGATGAATACGGCCTAACAGACAAATGGACGCTATTGGAAAGCTCCTCCGCTGCTATGACCCAAGAGCTTGAAAGAGCTTATGCGGCTAAAGAACCGATTGTAGTAACAGGCTGGACACCACACTGGAAGTTTGCAAAGATGGATTTGAAATACTTGGATGACCCAAAAGAAATTTACGGTAAAGCCGAAGAGATTCATACTATTGCGCGATTGGATCTCGAAAAGGATCAACCCGAGGCTTATAAGTTTTTGAAAAACTTTAATTGGGAGCCAGCAGATATGGAGAAGGTTATGATCGATATCGCTGATGGTGCAACACCTGAGGCTGCTTCTAAAAAATGGGTCGACGAAAACACAGACAAAGTGGATGCATGGTTGAAATAATGGATAGACAACACTAAACAGCTTTGCCGCTTTAGTCAAAGCGAGCGCTTAGAGTACTTCTCCTAAGCGCTCGCTTTTTTGATTATTTTCAGGCTGTTGAAAAGCTCGTTTGGATTATCTAACGAATGCTGGTTGCGCTATAATACCGATAAAGCTTGTATTAAATTTGTAACGAATCACAGCGTGCTTATTGGCTGTAAAATGCTGCCCAAATGAGCATTTGTTCACAGATAGCGTCTCTACGATGTGTTAGAATTTCAAAACGTGCATTTTATGCGAAATAGCGCCTTCAGAATTCGTTACAAAATGAATGGCTTCTCGAGCTCCGCTCTAAGTCAGTTATCAAAGCTATTAAGCAGCGGCAGAGTTTTTCAACAAGCTCTTATTTATACTTAGTCCAAGCAAAATGGCCGTAAACCAAGCGGCAGCGCTGCCGGTCTCTCGCAGCTGCTCTTCATCGTGTAGTGCGCGCCGCTGCTAGCTGCATCATGAAAGCCATGCATAGCTTCCAGCACATGGTAAGCAAGCTGTCCATTCGCGCGGTGCTTGCGGCCCGTCACAATTGCCTTGGCCATATCCGCGGCGCCAATGCCGCGTGCATTTTCAGTATTCGGATACGCGTAAGGGATTTCCGACCAATCGCTAGCACCAGCACGCTTCACACGAATCTCGCCGCCAAAGCGGTTAGGGTCGGGCACAATAATCGTACCTTCGCTTCCATACACTTCAATGCGCGGCAAGGTAGAGCCTCCCTTTACATCGAAGCTCGTCAGCAAGGTGCCGATTGGTCCGGCAGCAAATTCAATGATGCCCGCTATATGCGTAGGCACTTCTACTTGAATCGTTTGCCCCAGCTTTGGCTCGCTCGTAATCGTTCTCTCCGGGAATGAAATACGTGTCATGCCAGTTACGCGCTTCATAGGGCCAAGCAGCGCCACAAGCGCCGTCAAATAATAGGGTCCCATATCAAACATAGGCCCGCCGCCTGCTTGATAATAAAACTCTGGAGCCGGATGCCACGATTCATGACCGCCGCTCATCATAAACGCCGTTGCACCGATCGGCGTTCCGATCCAGCCATCCTCTATCAGCTTAATACATGTTTGAATGCCGCCGCCGAGGAATGTATCAGGAGCACCGCCGACATAGAGCCCTTTTTGCTCCGCCAGCTTCAGCACCTGCTCTGCTTCCTCGCGAGAAACGGCAAATGGCTTTTCCACGTACACATGCTTGCCTGCTTCCAGCGCTCGCAAATTCACTTCGGCATGGGCCTGAGGAATTGTTAAATTAATAATCATTTGAATTTCAGGATCAGCCAGCAGCTCGTCAACGGAGCAGCCGCGAATGCCATGCTCCTCTGCTTTTTGCTTTGCCCTTGCTACGTCGAGATCAGCGCAGGCTGCAACCTCCATTGCATCAAAGCTGCTTCCGTTTTTAAAGTAAATGCCGCTAATGTTTCCTGTACCGATAATGCCTGCTTTCAATTTCGTCATATAGCTCGCCTCGGATTCTATTGATTATGTTTCTACAATTGATTGTCAGCCATGCCAGTGTATGCTTCGCTTGCTGCTGTATGCTTTTGCGCCTCTGACTTGCCTTCCGCGCACCAGAGGAAGCCGCGCTTCATTAATTCTTTAACTGTTGCAATATCCATAATATTGGCCTGATGGCCCAAGGAGTTGTAGTAAACGCGCCCTACACCCCAGCGTTTTGTCCAAATGACAGGCATATCAACTGCTTTATTTAAGGAGTGCGGACCAGGTACAGTAGGAAAGCGTGTCGTGGCAAGCACTTCTACCGCAGGATCGACATGCAAGTAATACTGCTCCGATTTTACAGAAAAATCTTCAATGCCTGCTGTAAGCAAGCTCGATGTATTACTAATATTAACTGTATATTCTACACCGTCATTGCCCGGATGAGCTACCCATTGTCCGCCTGTCATAAACTGCCAGTCCACATTTTCCCGGAACGCATCGCACATCCCGCCATGGCAGCCTGCAAGCCCCACGCCGCTTTGCACAGCCGCAGATACGTTTTTGACAAGCTGCTGATCGATTTTGCCCATCGTCCATAACGGAATAATTAAATCCAGCTGCATTAATTTATCCGCGTTCGCGAAAGCTTCCAGCGTATCTGATACTTCGACCTCAAAGCCTTCCTCTATAAGCTGCTGGCGAAAAATTTCTGCTACCTGCTTCGGCTGATGGCCATCCCAGCCGCCCCATACGATAAGTGCTTTTTTCATATTGTAGCTCCTGCCTCTCTCATGTTTTTCAGCCTTCCTGGGCCTACTCCATCTCGTCAATTGAAATCCAGCGCCGCTCAGCGATAGATTTGTCGACTGCTTCAAGCACTGCTTGGCATTTCACGCCGTCAACAAAGTTCGGAACAGGCTGGCGATCCTCCGCGAACGCCTGCATCAGCTCATGCACCTCATGCGTAAACGTATGCTCATAGCCGATCGTATGCCCTGCCGGCCACCATGCATCCATGTAGGCATGCGCAGGATCAGTAGCAAGCACACGGCGGAAGCCCTGCACATCCTCTGCATCATCCGTAAAAAACACCTGCAGCTCATTCATCCGTTCAAAATCGAATTTTATGCTGCCTTTGCTGCCGTTAATCTCGAAGCTATTCGTGCAGCGGTGACCGGCTGCGAAGCGCGTTGCTTCGAAGCTGCCCAGCGCGCCATTGTCAAAGCGGGCCATAAACAGCGTAGCATCATCGACGGTTACGTCGCCCTTCGGCCCCCCGCCGCCGCCTTTGGCGCTAAGCCCCGTCATTGCCTCGGCAATTGGCCGCTGCTTAATAAACGTCTCGCTCATGCCGATCACTTCCTTGAATTCACCAACGAGAAAGCGGGCCATATCAATAACATGCGCGCCAAGATCGCCATGCGAGCCTGAGCCGGCAATTTCCTTCTGCAAGCGCCATACGAGCGGGAAGCTAGGATCGATGATCCAGTCCTGCAAAAACCAGCCGCGGAAATGATATATTTCGCCTAGCCGGCCTTCAGAAATGATTTTTTTAGCAAGCTGCACTGCAGGAGCAAAACGGTAATTGAAGCCTACCATATGCTTTACCCCTGCTTTTTCCGCTGCTGCCAGCATTTCTTTGGAATCCGCAAGCGTAAGGGCTAGCGGTTTTTCGCAAAACAAGTGCTTGCCTGCCGCAGCAGCTGCTAAAGCAATTTCCTTGTGGGCATCGCTCGGCGCATTGATATCGATAAGGTCAATATCCTCTCTCTTAATCAGCTCACGCCATTCCGTCTCCGAGCTTTCCCAGCCGAATTGGGCACGAGCCTGCTCCAGACCATCCGGATTGCGGCCGCATATCGCTTTCATCTCCGGCTTGATCGAGTCAGGAAAAAACATCGGCAGCGCGCGATATGCATTACTATGTGCCTTCCCCATAAACTTGTAGCCAACCATACCAACTCTAACGCTTTTCATTGCTCCAACATCCTCTCATCCCTATTTATAATAAATGACGACGTTTCTCTTGGAATTAATTGAATCGGCAATGTTAGCTGCTTCGAATCAGCCTCATTATTACTTTCTATCCCCTGAAGCAGCAGCTGAGCAGCCTGCCTGCCCATTTCATAAAAAGGCACTGCGACCGTAGTAAGCGGCGGAGTAACGATTCTGGCGCCATCGGAATCATCGTAGCCTGCTAGGCCATAATCCTTGCCTGCAACAAGTCCATGCTCCTTAAGTCCATTCAACAAGCCAATCGCCATCCTGTCATTAGCTGTAAAGACAGCATCGATCTGGCCGCTCTTAATACGCTCAGCAATGAATTGTGCCGATTCATAACCGCTCTTCCGACTATAATTGCCCCAAAAAACCAGATTTTCATCCGGCTTTTTTTTCGCCTGCTCAAGCGCAAGCAAATAGCCTTTATAACGATCAATACTATTCGAAAATTGCAAGGGTCCATTCAGAAATGCGATGCGGCGGTATCCCCTCCCAATAAGATGCTCTGTTGCAAGCCTGCTGCCTTCTACATGATCAGCATCTACCGTACAGTAGCTTTCATTTTCAAAGCGCTGATTAACCAGACAAAATGGAAAGCCTTCCTTATGCAGCACAGCGAGCGCTTCTCTCTCTTCCGGCACATCCTGCGAGCCAAGCATAATGCAAGCGTCGATTTTTTGTGCGCGGAACAGCTTGCTGTAATCCCTTTCTACAGACGGCTCCCGATAAATAAGCAATAAATTGTATCCATAGCTTTGGGCCGCCTCGCCTATGCCGCTTAAAATTTCTGAGAAATAATACGTAGAGAACAAGCGGACCTTGGGAACAAAAGGCAGGATCACGCCTATATTCCCGCTTTTTCTGCGGGCAAACTGCTGCGCCAGCGCACTTGGGACATAGCCAATCTCAGCTGCTGCCTTCAAAACCCGCTCCTTCGTTTCCGGCTTAATCGGACCTACATTATTCAACACTCTGGACACGGTTGCTTCTGATACGCCTGCCAGTTTAGCTACTTCCTTCCTGCTAATGACACACAGCCTCCTAACATCAAAATAATCAATAACCCAAAACTATGTACACGCGTACATTGTTGCATAGAATGCAGGCTTCGTCAACCATTTTTTTGCAAAACTAGCTTCAGGGATTTACCATACAACAAAAGGCAGAACTTTTGGCTACCATATATTGCTCTAACGGTTATCAGAGCTGCTATTTCGATTAATTGCTCATTTGAGCATTTAAAGGTTGCCACGAGCGCTATTGTACCATTTATCGAGAAAAATCAGTGCTTTTTGGGAAAATAAGCGCAATAGCATCCGTTAGAAAATTCAAACTGTCATTTTTACACGAATAACGCTTATGGCAACCCTTAGAGTTCATCATTGTTATATTAAGGATAAACGGCTCCGATGTCCTTTGGCCAGGCACAATTACCGATGAAAAAAATATAAAAACAGATATAAGATCACAAGAACTTATACTTTCTTATACTTTCTAATATTTTTTAAAAAAAAGCGGCAAGCAAAGACTGCTCTTTGCTCGCCGCTCTTCATATTTAAGGTGCTGTGTCCAAAAATTTAAAATCAGGGAATTTCTCCACCGCTGTACGCATTGCATACTCATTCTCAAACAAAACGACGAAGTTTTCCTTTTTATCCTTCACAAGCGTTGTATTAATTCTAAATTTAGCCGGGTCAATTTTATCCCCGATAATCCAGCGGGCAAATTGGAACGGCATACGCTGTAAAATAACATCTACGCCATATTCCGCCTTCATCCGATGCTCAAACACCTCGAATTGCAGCTGTCCGACAACGCCAAGAATCGTTTCATCAAAGCCCGTTGTCGACTGGAACACCTGAATCGTGCCTTCTTCCGTAAGCTGGTCGATCCCCTTCTGGAACTGCTTATATTTCAAAGCATTTTTGATCGTTACCTTCGAGAAAATTTCTGGAGAAAATGTCGGAAGCTCATTATAAATAATACTGGAGCCTTGCGATAAGGAATCGCCTATCCGGAAAATGCCCGGATCAAATAATCCAATAATATCTCCCGGATACGCCTCATCTACAATATCCCGGTCTTGGGCAAGAAATTGCTGCGGCTGAGCCAGCTTGATCTCTTTGCCGTTGCGGACATGGCGTACCGCCATACCGCGCGTAAACTTGCCGGAGCAAATTCGGAAAAACGCAATGCGGTCACGATGCGCAGGGTTCATATTGGCCTGAATTTTGAATACATATCCGCTGAACTTTTCCTGCTCAGTCGGATCAATAATCCCCTCCGAGCTATCGCGCGCAGACGGTTGAGGCGCCAGCTGCAGGAAGTTTTCGAGAAATGTTTGCACGCCGAAATTGTTAACTGCGCTGCCAAAGAAAATCGGAGTGAGCTCGCCGCGCAGCACCTTTTCCAAATCAAACTGGTCGCCGGCAACGTCAAGCAGCTCCAAATCCTCGATCAGTTGGTCCGTCAAATAATCGCCAGCCATTTCTCTAATAGCTGGATCGTTATAATCGCTTACCTTTTTAACCTCGATTTTGGAATGATCATCGCCTTGGAACAGCTCTACTTGCGTCTTCATGCGATCGTATACGCCGCAAAGCTCGCGCCCCATGCCGATCGGCCAGTTCATAGGCACGGAACGAATGCCAAGCACCTGCTCCAGCTCTTCCATCAGCTCAAACGGATTTTTACCTTCACGGTCCAATTTATTAATAAATGTAAAGATTGGAATTCCACGCTGGCGGCATACCTGGAACAGCTTGATCGTTTGCACCTCGACCCCTTTGGCGACGTCAATAAGCATAACTGCGCTGTCGGCGGCAGTAAGCGTGCGGTACGTATCCTCACTGAAATCCTGGTGACCCGGTGTATCCAAAATATTGACGCGGTGTCCATTATAATCAAATTGCATAACGGATGAGGTTACAGAAATACCGCGCTGCTTCTCGATCTCCATCCAGTCCGAGGTAGCATGCCGATTCGCCTTGCGCGCTTTAACCGAGCCTGCCAGGCGGATTGCGCCGCCAAATAACAGCAGCTTCTCCGTTAGTGTTGTTTTACCGGCATCGGGGTGAGCTATAATTGCAAAGGTGCGTCTTTTTTCTACTTCATGCTTTAATTCTTGCGATAAAGATTGACTCATACTTGCCTTCCTTCCCTTAAAAAAGAGTGAAACAGCGGCATTACTTGCCGCTGTTCGTTACCCATATTACATTATCTTCATCCTGGCCATTAACCGGCCACCAGTGGAAGCCATCCTGAGCAAGCAGCTGATCTGCTTCCTTCGGCCCCCATGATCCCGCTGGATAATGAAGAAGATCGCTGCTGCTTTCCTTCCAGGCTTGTGCAATACGATCAACAAACGACCACGCCTGGGCAACCTCATCCCAACGTGTAAAGTAAGTGGAATCGCCGCGGGCAGCATCATAAATGAGACGTTCATAAGCTTCCGGCGTATTCAAGCCAACGAGACAGCTTTGACAAAATTCCATCGCAACGGGTTGAATCGTGCTGTCAGCCCCTGGTGTCTTCGCATTCACTTTAATGTAGATGCCTTCCATCGGATTAACGCGAATGACTAGCAGGTTAGGAGCCAGGTCTTGCTTCTTTGCAAACAGTACATTTTGCGGCATAGACTTGAACTCAATAACGACCTCCGTCGTTTTGACCGGCAGCCGCTTGCCCGTTCTTATGTAGAAAGGAACGCCTGCCCAGCGGAAATTATCTACAAAAACTTTAGCTGCAAAATAAGTTTCTGTCGTAGAAGCTTCTCCTACAGAATCCTCTTGACGATAGCCTGGCAGCTGCTTATTGCCAAGTGAGCCTTCGGCGTACTGCGCGCGAACGACATTGCTGCGGACCTCACCGCTGTTAGCGTAATTGCGCAGTGAACGAAGCACCTTCACCTTCTCGTCGCGAATATCCTCGCCGTGCAGCCGGCTTGGCGGCTCCATCGCGATCATGGTCAGCATTTGCAGCATATGGTTTTGTCCCATATCGCGCAGTGCTCCCGATTTGTCATAATAACCGCCGCGCTCTTCAACCCCGACCGTCTCGGACAGCGTAATTTGCACGTTAGCGATATAGTTATTATTCCAAAGCGGCTCGAAAAAGGCATTGGCGAAACGAATCATTTGAATGTTTTGCACCATTTCCTTGCCAAGATAATGGTCGATGCGATAAATTTCCTCTTCCTTGAACACTTGGCCCAGCTGTTCATTCAGCGCTTCTGCTGAAGGCAGATCATAGCCAAATGGCTTCTCGATTACTAGGCGGTGCCAGCCTCGCGATTCCAGCAAGCCTCCGTCACGCAAATTCAAAGACACAGGACCGAACAAGGATGGCGCCAGCGCCAAATAAAATAAACGGTTGCCTTGAATATTGAATTTTTGCTCCAGCTGCTCCGATAGGCTGTTTAGCTCTTTAAAGCCATCTACATTATTAATGTCAAGCGACATATAAACGAAATGCTCCGTAAATCGCTTCCACAGTTCAGAATCTTGAGCTTTATAACGACAAAACTCATTGATGGATTCGAATAAATCTTCTCTGAATTGCTCGTTCGTGCGTGGACGGCGGGCTAATCCTACAACTGCAAAATTATCGGCTAACTTACCTTCCTTATATAAACTGAACAACGCCGGGAACAGCTTGCGCCGCGCCAGATCTCCTGTTGCTCCGAACAAATAGTATACAGCGCCTTCAGCAGCTGCAGATTCTATTGAAATTGTATTGTTGTCGGTCATTTGCCTCATTCTTTCTTATAAATTTTGGTTCAACCCACCCACATGTTATGTAGTTTAGCATATTCATTCCTTTTACGCCATTAAGAAGCCTATAAAAAAAAGTGATTGATGTACCAAAAATTACAAATTGGTTAAAGCAAAATGACAGACAGCTTCATTATCAAATTACGCATTGTTACCCGCAATTCGTTAAAATTCTCCGCTAATAGCCGGCACTCCTAGCGTCAGCTTATATGTATCAGATTCTGTATGTTTTTTAAGCGCGACTTGCATATTGGCTTTGTAGCCTTCCTTCATCCAAGCATAGCTTCTAAGATTGGCCGAGTAGTAAAGCACGCTTTTAATTCCGTCTTCCTCGTAGGATTGAAGAGTTTCTGCTTGTGTTAGTCTGTCCCAATCCTTTTTGATCCAATCCGAATGAGCATTTCCTTGCAGCTTTACTGCAATCGCAGGTGCAGATGAATACGGGGTTATCGCCTCACTGATCATTGCCGCAGCTTTAAGCAGCTTTTCTTCTGTTAACGCCTCTGCCTGCTTGCCCGCATAAGACCAGACGATCATATATTTATTGCTGTACTCAGTTTCTTCCAGATCATGAATGGCGATTTGTCCCATGCCTTCAATGATGCCAGTTATCGTTTTTCCGTCATTCGTTATCCGCTTTGGAACGGGGCCTTCATATTTATCATTCGGCAGCAGCGCTTCAATCAGCTTATTTTTGGCAATCAAAGACTGTGTCGTAAACTCCCAGCGAATCGACCATTCTGCATCCTTCACGCCTGCTGCAAAATATGAGGGGGTCATAAGCCACAGCTGCTTTAAATCATAATTAAGCTGATTATCGATGCTGTCCGTTGATGCTGCCTGATCAGCCTGCCACCAAGCAGTAACCATTAATACGGCCAGCAGCAAAAGGACGGTTCGAATGCGAATTCTTCCTCGAGCAGCCTTCTCTTTACGGTTTTTTTTTGGAGCCGGCACCAACGTACTTGTCTTGCAATACATACGAGCATGAGACATAGACACATTACTCCCTTCCAAATATACCTAGGAGCTTCATTATGTCTGAATTTTGCCCGTATTTCTACCTATTAGTGGAAACTTCTAAAAACTAGTGAAAACTAGTGATAATGTCTTTTTTTTCTTAAAAATACGCTACATTTCGACTGCCGGCTGAAAGAGGATATGGAACGCGTTTATGACAGCATCAGCAAGCAATTGACATCGGCATCAAATGCTGTCAGTTACTCTGCAATTCCTTGCTTATGCGCATATATTGCCGCCTGAGTGCGATCCTCGACCTGGAGCTTGTTGAATATATTCGTAATATGAAATTTAACTGTTTTTACACCAATAAATAGCTCATCCGCAATCTCTTGATTGGACATCCCCCTGGCCAGGCGCTTCAGAACATCCATCTCGCGATCCGTCAGATCATCATGAAGACGCACCTGCTCCTGCGCCTTTGGCTGGCGAATACGGTTCATCATTTTGGCTGCGACCTGCGATTCCAAAACAGATTGCCCCCTTGCTGCTGCGCGAATCGCTTCGGCAATTTCTGTAGCACGCGACGTTTTTAACAAATAGCTGAAAGCTCCAGCTTCAATAACTGGATACAGCTTGCTGTCATCCAAATAGCTGGTCAGCACGATAACCTTGCAGTCAGGCAGCTGCTCCATCAGCTTAGCAGTTGTCTCTACGCCATCCATGCCTTCCATTACTAAATCCATGAGCACTACATCCGGCTTATAAGCAAGTGCTAGCCTTATACCGTCCGCCCCGTTGCTGGCCTCCCCTACTACCTCCAAGCCATCCTCCGTATCCAGCACCGCTGCAAGTCCGATACGAACCATTTCGTGATCGTCCACTAAAAGTACTTTTACAACTTGATTTTCCCCATCGTTCGCTTTCATCGTACTATTCCGCCTTCCTTATCCCCATGCATGATGCCCGGCACAGGAATCCACAAATGAATAGTTGTACCAACGCCAGCCTCCGACATGACCTGAAAAGCGCCTCCGAGCTCATTTACACGCTCTTCCATCGTAAGCAGCCCGTAGGAGGATTGCTTCTTCAGCTCGACATCAAATCCGACTCCATTATCCTGAATGGTCATATGCACCTTATTATCATAATTTAACAGCTTAATGAGCATGCGATCTGCCTTGGAATGCCTAAGCGTATTAGACAGCGCCTCCTGCGCTATGCGGAACAAATGATCCTCAGCCTGCGGCAGCATGGAAATCGATTCGTCAACCTCAAGCTGGATCGCCATTGGTATTTTTTGCTTCAGCTCCTCTACTAGAGAAGCAAGAGCTTGGCCCAGGCTTTTTCCGTCCAAATGAACAGGGCGAAGATGCAGCAGCAGCGCTCTCATCTCTGATTGCGCAACAGCAGCCATCTCTTCAATTAGCTGCACCTGCCTTTTGGCTCTTTCCCAGTCCTTCTCAATCGTTCTGCTTACAGCAGTTGCCGTCATCGAAATAGCGAATAATTGCTGGCTGACAGCATCATGCAATTCTCTCGCCAGACGCTGGCGTTCTTCAATAACAGCTGTAAATTTAACCTTTTCCGTCCACATGGGATCCGCTTCGGCCGTCTCTGCCCGCTGCCCCGTCTCACCTTCCGCATGAGGCAAAGTAACTGCAAAAGTTCTCTTTTTTTGCTGATCCTTCATTCTTTCAATGGCGGCCTTCAGCCTAGAATTTTGCAAATAGCTGTTAAAGGTGGCCGCAGCAAGGCCGAGGCCAACCGCTGTCAAGCCGATAATCGGCCATTTCCCTTGCAAGGTTACAATTTGAACTAGTCCAGTCGCTTGCAAGACAATAACTGATAATCCTATTATAATAAGCAGCCACAATACTGTCTCCTTGTAGTTTTTTCTTCTTTCCAGCATTTGCTCCTGCTTCGTTTTATTCATCTGGTTCGATTGCACAACAGTCACAGCTCCTTGCTAGTGAACAGGTATATTTTCAAGAAATTTCTGTAGTCAGCATGAAGCAGCAGACCGTATACGGCCTGCTACTTCAGCAATTCACCATTTATTCAGCTTCTGTTTTTGAACCATTCAATTTATTTTTCAATGCTTCAAGCTGAGCGTCAACCTTCATTTGCTTTTCCAAATCAACCGGGCTTACTTGGCTGGACGAAGATTTGCTATAGGAGTATGGCATTCTGAATACGTCTGCCTCCGCCTCCATCTGCATAATTTTTTCTTCCATGCGCTGGAAGCCTCTCGATGCAGTGCCATTGTCGATCGAGTGATTGCTGGACAACTGCGCCATTTGCTTTTGCGCTTTTGCAATTTGTGCGCGGGATACCAGCTCATTGCGCTTGTTGCGCATTTGATAAAATTCTTCCTTCATGCCGTGCAGCTGCTGCATAAGCTCGTCTGCCTGTGCTTTGGTCTGGCCATGAAGCTCCATATACTCATTAGCTTTTTGCTCAAAATATAGCTTTTCTTCAAGCATTTGACGTGCAAGCTCTTCTTGTCCTGCTCTCAGAGCTGCCTCTGCCTTCGATTCGCGTTCTGTTACACCGCGAACTGCATCGTCAAGGCGCTGCTTCATGCGGCGCTCATTCGCCATTTGCTTGGCTACTGTAACCTCAGCCTGATGAATCTCCACTTCCATGTCTCGCAAGTATTGATTAAGCATAACTACAGGATCTTCAATTTTGTCCAAAACCTCATTCACCGATGCTTTTGTCATATCCTTCATACGTCTGAAAATACCCATTTTATTATTCTCCCTTCTCGTACTTCTCAATTTTTGATTTTAATTGTTCAATTTCACGCTTTAACGCTTTTTTCTCCAAATCATCCATCATACTATCGAACTGCTTATCTACAGCAGGGTCAGCTTTGTATGCCGGTTCAGACCAGTCTGGTTTAGGCGGCGTTTGATACATATTGGTTTGATGCTGTGTTTTGTAGCGGTAAGGATCATATCCTCCAGGTCCCGGGCCTGGACCTGGACCTGGTCCTGCTCCGTATGGCGGAACATAATTATTATTGGAATGATGATTCGGTCCAAAATCTCCGTAATACGGCGGTTCTTTCGGTACAACTAACGCTGCAATAATATAAACCGCTATAATCGTTCCTCCAGAGAAGGCAGTAACTACGACCAGCAATATGCGCAGCAATGTAGCATCGACATTCAAATATTCACTCAATCCACCGCATAGGCCAGTAATCTTTCTATCTCGACTAGAGCGGTATAATTTATTCACTGTTATCAACCTTCTTTCTGAAGCTTTTTCTTAAGCTCAGCTAGCTCGCGTTCGATTGTCGACTGAATCGTTTCACCCAAGCCTGAAAAATGCTGCTGAGTGCTTTGTCGAACATCGCGCAGGCTTCGCGCCTCAAGCTCCATATCGCTAATGCGGTCTTCCATTCTGCGGAACATAGTGCCTGGCTGGTTGCCGTTCATCCCTTGACCGTAGCGATGATTCATTCTTTGCTGCAAGCGCAGCGACTCCATTCGAGCCGCATAGTACTCACGCTTGTCATACACCGTTTGGTACTCGCTTCTCATTTGGCGAAGCTGATCCTCCAGCTCCAGCATTTGTCCGTTGCTTTGCTCGTACAACTCTCTATATTGGGCCGCTCTCTCTTCCGCTCCTGCTTTTTCTTGCAATGCAATTCTGGCCAAATTTTCTTCGCCAGCTTTCAAAGCCGTTACCGCTTGCTGCTCGCGGCGCTCCTTCTGCTGCTCTGCCTGCAGCCATTGCGCTTTAAGATGATTGCTGTGAGCAGCATATTGCTGGTAAAGCCTTTCGGCTTGTATAATTTCTTCTCTCGTTGACCAAAGGAATTGATCGATCATTTTAACAGGATCTTCGGCTTTTTCCAATCTTTCATTTAAGGTTGCAACTGTAATGTCGCGAACTCGTTTAACAATGCTCATTCATTTCTTCCTCCTAACGATACGTTCTGCGTCCGTTATTTTTGATTACTGAATATCCGGCGACTACTAGGCCGATTGCGATAATCCACATGAACAAGCCGCTTAGTTTGGCTAGTAGCATCAAGGAGCCTAATACGATAAGTATACCACCAATCACCTTCTTCTGATTAGCCCATCCTAGTATTCCTAAGCCGATCATAATAACCGGCATAAACATTCCTATAATTGCTCCGAGTTTAATGCCTAGAAGATTCAGGACGGCTAGTGCTCCGATAGCAATTAACAACGTTCCAACTGCTGTTTTCCCATTCATATCCAGTTCATTCTCCTTTCTATTATTAGAATTTACTCATTTAGCTGCTTCGTTTTGAACCGATGTTTCTCTTGCTTATGTACTTAGTATAGATCGTTCAAACCCTTTTCAAAACGGACTTCGGACGGTTTTATACACTAGACCAAGGTCGAGTGGATAACCCGTCTGCAGTGCCATATCAAGCTTTTCTTCCATATATTTCAGCTTAAAAACGCTATCATTCCTATGTTACGGTAAGTTCATCAAACAGGAGGTGCATCACTAACATGAAGAAAAGCCTATTCACTAAAACGATTGTTGCAAGCATCATTGCAGTAACGTTGCTCATAACTGGAATTGTTCCGATCCACACTGACGGACATGCGTATGCAGCATCAAGCACATCTTCCAAGATCGAGAAAACGATCTCGCTGGGTATGAAATATAAAGGAACACCATATGAGTTTGGCTCCAACCGCAGCACGACCAGAACATTTGACTGCTCTGATTTTGTAAAACACGTATTTAAGCAAGCAGCAGGCATTACACTGCCAGGCAACTCCAGAACGCAAGCAAGCTACGTTAAAAAGCATTCAACAATCAAAAGAAGCTTGTCCAGCCTAAAACGCGGTGATCTTATCTTCTTCATGTCCTACCGTGGAGCTTCAAAATCTAACTATTCCAAACTTAATAAAGATAAGCAAAGAGTTACCCATGTCGCTATTTATCTAGGCAATAATAAAGTTCTTCACACCTACTCTAAAAAGAGCGGCGGCGTACGCGTTGACAACATCAAAAATACGTCTTGGGAATATCGCATGATTTTTGGCGGCAGCGCACTTTAATACTTCAACGCTTTAATTAAAGATATTATCGATAAAAAAGAAGCGGCAGCTCGTATGACGGGCTGCCGCTTCTTTCTTCCTATATAAGCACCTATATAAGCACCTATCTATCCTTCACAATTTCAACCCACATATCAGGCTTGGCAATTGCTTGCTTGCCCGCTTCAATTAAAGCCATAATTTCCAGCGTCTCTGCCCTCGGAACAGGAGATTTGCCTCCCGTTTCGAAAAAATCAAGCATGCTGTCGATCAAACGTTCAAAAATGTGGCTCATTTCACAAACGCATACGCTGCTGCCATCGGATAGCTGCATATTCAATTGAAATGGCACTTCACTCATTTGCTGCATGGAGGCTTGCCTGCCATCTTCATATTGAATAATAAGCAATCTGCCATTAGCTGTAGGGAAGCTTTTTAAGCGATTCGCACCAGTCCCCATCATTGCAACGATCATTTCAAACTGATGAACAGAATAATTATCGAATTGCCCTGGACCGGTAGATGCAATATATTCAATCGACTGCGCATTGATCTTCTCGTTCGGATAGGATGCCAGCTGTTCAGCAAAGCGCAAGGCTGAGCTGGAAAACAGAGGCGTGGCATATTGCTCTGCGCGATCAAACATTCTTATGCCGGCAGCCAAATCCGGCGAAAATGTTTTATCCATATAGATCGGTTTGCCTGCTTGAAGCGGAAGCTGAGCCAGACGCTCATGATGCTCAGGATGATCCGGTGAAAGTATAATCAAATAATCCGATTTGTCGACAAGCTCTTCTATAGAAGAAACGGCTTCAAGTTGATGCTGCTCGCACCACTGTCCGGTAGTCAGACCGCCAGCCTTATCGATTTCGGCATAGGCATACGCCAGCTCCACCTGTCTGTTCTTAGCTGCAATATTGTTTCTGATCCATCCCGGATAATTGTTAGCATGCCACTCGTCTAAAAAGAAATCGAGAAAACCTATCTTTTTCATAGCTTAATCTCACTTTTCAATTCAGAGGATTTATAAATCGCATCCATCACTTCGGTAATTTGGATGGCGTTGTCGATATGATTGCGCGACTTCACGCCAGTTGAAGCGGACTCGATGAAATCCTTCATTTCCTCATAGAAGCCGTCGGCTTTCTCATAGGCAGGAGTGGTCTCCAGCAGCACTTTTCCTTTGGACGAATATACTTTGAAGTTGCCTCCATACTCCAGCTTAATGCCGGCTTTGTCGCCAAGCAGCTCGATAAACATCGCCGACTCGCCAATATTTTGCGCCCATGCGCCATTAAGGCTTATCGTAGGACCTTCGGTGCGAAGCAGTCCTGTAACAAAATCCTCTACATCATTAACCCCATCGTATACAGGCGGACCAGCCCACATATTTTGATAAGCGTAATCCTCCATATTTTTGGCCATTTCACTATATATTGCGCCATTTACCGATTGTACCTTCACATCACCGAGGCAATAGAAAATAATATCAAGGAAGTGAACTCCCCAATCTACAAGCACGCCTCCGCCTGCTTTTGCTTTTGTCGTAAACGGACCGCCAAGGCCGGGAATCGAGCGATGTGAGCGGAATGAACAATACACATGATAAACATTGCCCAATTCACCTGCATCAATCATGTTTTTAATTAAATTAATCGATGTATTAAAACGATTGACTACGCCAATATTAAGCATGCAATTGTTACGCTCAGCTGCAGCTTTCATTTCCTTCGCTTGCTCCAGATTCAGAGCGGCAGGCTTCTCGCAAAGCACATGCTTGCCAGCATTCAAAAAAGCAATCGAAAGAGGAGCATGCAAATCGTTAGGCGTGCATATCGAAACCGCTTTCACTTCCTCGTCCGCAAGCACGACATTATAGTCAGCAACAGCGTTAGGTATATTGAAATCAGCAGCAACCTTCTGCGCTCTTTCCAGCAATGGATCTACGATATATTTAATTTCAACCTTATCATTCTTCAAATAGCTTGGAATATGAGCGGTCTGAGCAATCATCCCGGAACCGATAACCGCAATTTTCATTTTTGACATCGTCAATATCATCCCTTCATCATCAAATTTTAAATAAGCGCTATACTGCTTACTTTAACAAATTGTGTAAAGAGAGGATTTAGCCTAGTTATACATTTCATTGTTCCTTATTTGTGATGGTCTCAGCAACCTTGGTCATCGTTTGATATTCGGAGGGCGATAAGCCGAAATTTTTGCGAAACGCCTTGCTGAATGTATGAATCGACTGATAATTCAGTTTTTCGGCAATAGATGTAATATTCATCGTTCCTTCCTTCAGCCATTGCACAGCTTTTTCGAATCTTTTGCGATTGTAATATTCCTGGATGGTCAGGCCAATTTCCTTGGAAAAGCAGTTGGACATATAAGAGTAGTTATAATGAAGCTCTTCTGCAATTTGGGAAAGCTCCGTTATTCTTTGCAAATGAACATCAATATAATTAATGACCTCATAGACCATACTGGAGGCGCCTGCTTCCTTCAGCTCCGGCTTATAGCCCAGGTCCCAGTTTTCATGAAAGCTGCGGTAAGCGATTACGATCAATTGACGCAAATACATGCCTACCATTACCGAGGAGTAGCTATTCAAATGAACCAGCTCATTAAAAATACCTACAAATGGCACATCGATTTGCAGCCTGTTTTTGACGATAGGGTATTGGGTTTGATCAAGCATTTTTTTTATATGTACAAAAGCAGGACTGCCTTCATTGCTGGCATCAAAATTAAAGCCGGCATAATAGTACCGCATTGGCTGCTCGTCATCGGTGCGGATATAATGCGTTTCTCCGGGAACATTCAAAATAATATCCCCTTCTTCAACCTCGAAGCGCCTGTTATCCATATGAAATTCACCTTTACCGGATACAACATAGCTGATCTCGTAGCAATATTGGCGATGATCCGTGACCGTATATCCCTTTTTGCAGCTCAAATCGCCAATCTGATATAAAATAATCGATTCATGCTGCTGCGGATTTTCAAAATACATATTATCAAAATGAAAATAAGCCTTGCTATTTCCATTATTGCCGCTTAGCTTCTTCATCTCGCCACAACCTTTAATTTAATCGTCCTGGTTAGACGGCTTCTCCGTTCTTCCCATCCTAATACAAGGGGAGCGCCTTGTCCACGGCAAAATAGTAAGCCCCGGCATACGAAATAATGCCAGGGCTATTTGCTCAATCTACTTCAAAATGCCTTCCAAACTTCCGCCGCTCGCAAATAATCGCTTTATGTTTTCTTCTACCTCTTCATCCGGCAATAGCGGCGGCGCATGATGGGGCTTCCTGCGCGCATCAATAATTACATTATCACAGCCCCAATGCTTATAGTCCATCGTACTGTTCACCCCGTAAATATCGTGGGAAGGATTGCTTCTCGTAAAGGTCGCCCATAAGAAATTGCTGAGCGACTCACTGACAAAACGGCTGTCATCACATACGATGATGAGCGGGCAATCCGGCAGCTTGCCTGCTGCGTTAATCGCCTCACATAACGATTGCACATCTTCCTCGCCCTTGAAGCGGCTAGTATAAGCAGGTGCTTCTATTGCGATAACGCCCGGCATGACATAGCTTGGCTGCGAGAAGCCGGCGCTGCGCAATTTATCCAAAGCTGGATCGTTTGAATCTAGAGGCTGCTGGTCAACAAGCTGCTCCAGCAGCCGCGGAACCTGGCGGCAAAGCTCTCTGACCGGCTCTCCTACAGCAGCAAATATAACTTTGCTTCCTTTATTAAGACCCATGCCTGTGTAATCTAGCGTATCGATTGTTGTGTTCGTCTGAAAATGAATGTCGCGCTGCAAATCTATTCTTTCTAATATATATGTGAAAAACTCCTCAACACGATATGTGCTTAAAGCTGGCTTTTGGTTGTTATGAGCAGCAGCTTTCTGTTCACTGCTGTATGCATCCTCAGCAGCGATAAATAAATATTTGGCAAGGCTTAGCTGGCCCGTACCCAATATGCGATTCGCTATCGTGAGCAGCTCGGCCGGCTGCTTCGTCTGCTGAAATGGCGTGTAGCGCTCGCTGCCAATCGCAAGGAGCAGCGGGTGAACGCCGGCAGCATCAACAGCCTGCACTTCCTTAACGCCAGGTATTTCCTTGTTGACCGCACCGCCGGTCAGCTCATGAATCAGCTCGCCGAAGGAAGTATCCTCTTGCGGCGGCCGGCCTACTACCGTAAACGGATAAATCGCATTGCGCCTTGCGTATACCTTATGAACACGCATAACAGGAAAAGGATGAACGAGACTGTAGTAGCCAAGATGATCACCGAAAGGACCTTCCGGCTTCGTCTCGCCGGGATATATTTCCCCGGTAATGATGAAGTCGGCATCATGGCTAATACAATAGCCGTCTACATAGCTGTAACGGAAATGGCGCCCTGCCAGCAATCCCGCAAACGTTAGCTCACTCATGCCTTCCGGCAGCGGCATGACCGCTGATAGCGTATGAGAAGGCGGGCCGCCTATAAAGCAGCTGACCTTAAGCGGCTGGCCCAGCTTATTAGCCTTGGACTGATGAACTCCTATGCCGCGGTGTATTTGGTAATGAACGCCTACCTCTTTATTGAGCTCATATTCATTGCCGTCAAGCTGAATCCGATACATGCCCAGATTGGCATTCATAATGCCCGGCTTCTCCGGATCCTCGGAATAAACCTGCGGCAAAGTAACAAAGGCGCCTCCGTCGTTTTTCCAGCTTTTAATAAGCGGCAAATCAGAAATTTGAATCTCCTCAAAATGAGCAGGCAGCTTATTCTTTTTAATTGGCAGCGCCTTTCTTGCCGCGAGGCCTGTACCTATATAACGAAACGGCTTCTTAAGCGCTTTGGCTGGATCATTGCGAAGTGCAATGACCTCCTGTGTTTTCTCTATCGTATCTCGAAAAATAAACTTGCTGCGCTCCATCGTGCCAAATAAATTAGAAACAGCTTGATACTTGGAGCCCTTTACCTTTTCAAATAATAACGCTGGTCCGCCTGCTGCATATACTTTTAGCTGTATGGCGGCCATCTCCAGATAAGGATCAACCTCTTCCTTTATTCGAATCAAGTGGCCATGCTTCTCCAGATCAAGGACGCACTCTTCCAGGCTAGCATATTTCATACCAAATCTCCGATCCTCTATTAATAAGCACCATTGCCTGCTTCTTCTAATTTGTAGTCAAGAAAATGGAAGGAATGGTTGCGATTAGTTTTTAAATTGCTGCTTGCTTTTCACGAATATACGTTCTGTTTAATTATACCATTTCCTATATAGGAAAGGAAGGTCATATCCGGCTTGTAAGAATAAAATCGAGCTCGATTGAGAAGCTCGATTTCACCAAATTTAGATGGATTAAAATTGTAACGAAGATCAGCAGTCTTAGCAAGCAATCGAAAGGGATGTTACTACGATCAAGTTTGGGATTCCGACCGCTGTTGTAGTCCGATTTTTTTGATGAAATAACCCCTGTAAAGGATAAAATTGGCCTACAAAGGCGGACGCTGCCACTTCTCCATTCCCAATCTTGCTCTTCGTTCCTCCTTACATTCGTTAAAATTTTTCGTGCACAATTTCGCGGTCAGACATTCCGCTATTTGCATCAAACTCGCCATTTTTACATTTTCGCGGTCACACATTCCGCTATTCAGCTCTAAATGGTCATTTTCGGTGATTTATTGCTCAATAACGGAACATCTCATCTGTCACTTTGCTGCCTCAAAACTGTGATTTTAGGCGTAATAGCGGAACGTCTGACCGGCTAGCTTTCGAGCTCACTTCGGCACAATTTTAAGTCCATCATACGCAGGCATGTCCTCGCTCTTTTCTGTTTCCAATATGCCAAAATCCCAAAACTTCCACACGCCGTCAACAAGCTTCATCCGCGCCTCCAAGTGCGCAGCGAGTCCAATCGCATACCAAAGATTCAATGTATAGGTTACTTTTATTTCGTCAGGTCCCGCCCACTTCGCATCGATCGGCTGCCAAGCGAAGGCTCTCGATGGCATTCCTTCCTTTTTGCTTTTGGCAAAATCGCGCTTCAAATATTGAAAGCCGGCATTATTCCACGCCTTATCGGTAAATAAATCTCGCAGCTGCTCCTCATCCATTCTTCCATCCGGCAAAGCGATATCCTCAAGCCCCAAAGCCTGCTCTAAAAATTTGGCATAGCGATCCGCAATATGCTGCAGCTCCTTGTATTCAGCCGTCCGATCCGTTATATCGGCCACCGTCAATGTCTGATTGTCCAAGTCAGCTTTCAAAGTAAGCTCATAACGCCCATCGCCGAGCATCGATTGAACAATAAGCTGACCGTCTGCCGCCTGAATAGCTGCTTGGTCATTTATTGTAATTGATTGATTACGTTCCATCCCAGCGCCCGCCGCATATTGAAACATCAACGGGAATGCCGTCCCCTCTTTCGTAATCGCATATGCTAAAACCCTTTTCACATTGCCATCGAGCCCTTTGCTGAAACGATAACTGTCCGGTTGAAGCAGCAGCACATCATATCCGTCAAACGCATAGCTGATCATGTTAGAGACGGTCTCCTCTTGCCGCAAGCCGAAATCAGAAAGAGGCTCCAAAAGTGTTTTTTGACCGGCGCGATCGGTCATTTCTACCTGATAAGATCCATAGTAATTATGTTGTGCGCCATTGCGCATCATCAGTTCACCCGGCTGAGCCTGCAGCTGTATGGATCCATAACGGGACTTTCCTATTGCGCGGACAGTTCCCCGGCTATGCTTGACGCTGCGGGAACTACTATAACTGTCATTGCTCCACCACTCATCGCCTGTCCGCTCGTCTGCAAACGCCGTAGGAAGCACAGGCAATCCGTCAGCATTGCGTTTAACCTCGCTGCTCATGAATATATAATCGATACTTTTACTTTTAAAATGGGGGGAGATCAGCCATTGGTCCTTAAAAAGATGCGTAGCTGTGAAATAATAAGGATCATTGTTGTAGTTTTCAGTTTCTGATGTCATCCATGACCATGAACGGCTTTTAGCATCCCAACGCTGAATATGGGCAGCTTCCTCAGCCATAAGCTGAATATACAAATAATCATCTCCATATTTCGCATGCGCTCCCAAGGGCGGCACCCACACAAGTTTATTTTTGTAATCAACCATCAAAAACGGCGCTGCTCCATAGCTTATATCCCTTTTAACAACGACAGGGTCTGTCAGCTTATCCATATCACTCGTTTTATTGAAGCTAGTTAGTTTACCCGACTGAACATCATACAGTTTGTATGAAATATCACCTTTCCGCCATACCGTCTCCTCGGATCCCTCAGGTTTGAAGTATTCGACCCACAGCCTGCCATCTTCCTGCCAGCCAAATGCGTTCAAGCGCTGGCCAGAATTTTCAGGTATAACCAAATCTCTTAGCACATTCCCTTTTTTATCAAAAAAACGAATCCCTTCTGCGAAGACATAATGCCCATTATCAAATGTCTCTCCGATAAAATCCTTGGCGTATTCCAAAATAAACATTTCGCTTGTGTTATCCCATTCGATCCCCGGACTCCTCAATATAAGCTGCTCATCCATTTCAAACGATGCAATCAATTGATTTCCGGCTGTATGTCGCAGTTCAAACTGGTTGCTAATCATAATTTGGTTCTCATCGACATGCTGATAGACCAGGCTTTGCAAATCTGGCGATGGAAAAACCAGCTCGCGCGGCGGCTTGCTGCCAGGGTCGCCATAAGCAGGGTAAGCAGCCTCGCTGCTAGACTTTACCTGGCCACTGGCCAGATCAATAAGCAGTACCTGCCCTTTAAAAGTAGAAAGCAGCAGTTTTTCAGGGTAATTGCCTGATGCTTTTTCCACATGAGCGCTTAGCCAAAAGTCTTCAGCATGTATATTATCATGCTTGCTAATCTCCCATATACGAGGAGAAATAACCGAGACAGCACCGGTTTCAATATTGAGCGAGGCCAAATCATAAACAAAGACGTCCTGCTCAAAGGCAGGTTCAACAAAAATTATCGTCCGCTCATCGATAAATTCAAATAAAGAGCTGTTACTATGATGCTGAGTCTTAAGCTCATACAGAGGAAATACTTTTACTTCTTGAGTATCCGGCTTAACAACTACGGCGTCTAAGCGGTCCCCGCCTTGTCCATTTTCGCTTTCCTCAGATTTATAGCGGGCAACCCCATGCACAACGTAATCCGTCGTACTCACTGTTCGAAACGGATAATCCCCCCCATACAACTTCAGCTGGAACCCTCCATCTGCCGAAGCAAGCTGAACCACCAATTCGTCAAACAGCTCTGGAAGGCTGTTCGCAGAGGTTTGTCCGTTTATTGGTGCTGTCATATGTTCTGTTAAAGGTTTCGTCGAAGGTTCGCTCGAAGCAAGCACGCCAATACTAAGCGTCTCATCAACCTTGCTGCCTCCTGTTCGTTCTCGCTGCAAGCCTGGCATAATGAGTAAGCCTACGATAATTAATGAAATAATAGAAATCGCCGCGAAAGGTTTCATGCCTCCGACTCTCCTTCTAATAATACTACTTACATAGACGAACAATTTTGCAATATGTTTCCTAAATGTTTTTTTCTTTACGAATTGCGCTCCTTCTCCATCCTGCTAATGTGTGACCTTTTTGAGTATCTGACGTATCATATATAAATAAGAAGCTTGCCAGCAATTGGAGGGTTACGTTATGCAACTGAAACTGCAGCAAATAACTAAGCAATTTGATTCCAAAAAAGTACTGCAAGGTGCGGAGTTTACTTTTGAAAAGGGAAAAATATACGGATTGCTAGGCCGCAACGGCGCTGGTAAAACAACGCTGTTCAACTGCCTGAGCGGAGAAATGGCCATGGACGGCGGACAAGCACTCATCCGTACAGAATCCGGAGACAAGCCGCTTCAAGGCGAGGATGTCGGCTACGTTTACTCGCTTCCGATATTGCCGGAGTTTTTGACAGGCTATGAGTTTGTGAAATTTTTTATCGATATTAATAAGGACAAGCTGCACATCGATAAATCTGTTGATGAGTACTTCGAGCTAATGAGCATGTCGGTTGAGGATCGGCATAAGCTGATCAAAGGGTACTCCCACGGCATGAAAAACAAGCTGCAAATGCTGCTTTTCCTAATTACAAAGCCGCCTGTCATTTTACTGGATGAGCCGCTTACTTCCTTTGACGTTATCGTTGCGCTGGAGATGAAAAAGCTGCTGCGTGAAATGAAAACGAACCATATTCTTATTTTTTCTACACATATATTGCAACTGGCATCCGATCTTTGCGATGAGCTGGTCGTGCTTCATAAAGGGGAGCTGTCCTCTGTTCCTGCGGAGCTGCTGCATAGCGCTGATTTTGAACAGAAAGTCATACAATTATTGAAGGATGATAGCCATGCTGAACAGCTTTAGAACACTGCAGTCCATCAAAACCTCAACTGCTATTAATATATTTATATACTATTTGCAAAAGCTTCCTTTCATTAAAAGACTCGTTACGGATGAGCTCTATGCCAATCTATCGGCGAAGCAGGCGCTAACTATTGTAGTTTCTATTATAAGAATAATTTGGAACGTCTTGCTGCGCCTGCTCTATATCGGTCTAATCGTCTATCTTCCTGCCGTATGGCTTGGGGAAGGCTTGCCTAAGGACGTGCTGTGGCAGTATTTCGTTCATATTTTCTTTGTTATCAGTTTTATTGTTTCCGGCACGAGCAGCGCAGTTATACTAGAGCCAAAGCGCGAGAAATATGTGGCTATCAAGCTGTTTAGAATTCATCCCAATTCCTATATGCGTTCGTCATTAACTCTGCGTTATATTGCTTTTTTTGTATACCTGCTGCCTGTCCTGCTGTTGTTCGGGCTTTTACTGAAAGGCTCATTCATACAAATCCTACTGCTTTGCTTATCCGTCACACTGTGGAGAATTGCAGTGGAATACTTGCATCTTAAACTTTATGAAAAAACGAATATTATACTTATTAAACAGCAAGCCATCGTCTGGCTCGTAATTGGATTAGGTTATATCGCTGCTTTCCTGCCCCTTTACCTGCATTATGTGCCTACTACAAGCAATCTGTTGCTTCATCCACTTGCCGTTATTTTGATAGGTCTCATGGGCCTTGCGGCAGCTTTTCAGTTGCGACGATACCGAGACTACAGAGCGATTACCGATGCTGCAACAAGACGCGATGACCCTTTGCTTAATCTAGGGCGAATGATAACGGAAGCGCAGCAAACTAGTGTAAAGACAAAGGAAAGCGACTATGCCAAACAGCCCGCCCATAGCGAGCAGCTGGAGCGCAAAGAAGGGTTTGACTACTTAAATGCGCTATTTTTCGCGAGACATCACAGCATCGTGACAAGCCCTTATTACAAGCGGCTCGCCATCATAGCGATAGCTGGCGTAATCATCATTGCCGGATTACTGCTGTTTCAACAGCAGCTTGCCGATATAAATATAGAGACTCGGATCATATTGCCCTTCTTATTTATGGTGATGTATTTCCTAACAATTGGAGAAAAGCTTTGCAAAGCTATGTTCTATCATTGTGACATCAACTTGCTCCGATACGGATTTTACCGCCATGCGGCATATCGCCATTTCCGTATTCGCTTTTATAAAATATTAGTTCAAAATACGGTTATTTCCGTTTTGCTTGGCCTAGTACTGACTATTGCTCTTATGCTTGCCGGCACTAATCTTTGGAATGAGGATATTGCTTATTTATGGCTGAGCGTATTGGCGTTAGCGCTGTTTTTCTCGGTTCATCATCTATTTTTATATTATATATTCCAGCCTTATACGACCGAGCTTAATATTAAAAATCCGTTCTACTATTTTATTACCAGCTTTGTATCGGCTTTGAGCGCTATTGCCATCGTTATGCGCCCCGAACCACTGGGATTTGCTATTTTTATCGCACTGCTGGCAATTGCTTATACGATCATCGCGCATTTCCTTGTGCGAAAGCGTGGACATCATACGTTCACTTTAAAATAGCAGCTGCAGCAAATGACAATTACTATTAAAGGAGCGTTACATATGTCTATTGATATTTTGCAGCGCAATTATGTACAAACCTGTGGATCAGGTGATCAAGCGATTGTTTTTGCACATGGCTTTGGCTGTGACCAAAATATGTGGCGATATATCGTCCCTCATTTTTCCAAGCAATATCAGGTTGTTTTATTTGATTATGTCGGTTCAGGCCGCTCTCAGCTTGATCAGTATGATCCTGTCAAATATAATGATTTGCAAGGCTATGCGACCGATGTCATTGAAGTGTTGGAAGCTATGCAGCTTAATCAGGTTATATTCGTCGGCCATTCCGTAAGCGGCATGATTGGCCTGCTTGCTTCCATTCGAAAGCCGGAGCTGTTTAAGCAGCTTATTATGCTTGGACCTTCTCCGCGCTACATGAACGATCTGCCTGATTATTTCGGCGGCTTTGACAAGAGTGATATTGAAGAGCTGCTAACGATGATGCAGATGAATTTTATCGGCTGGGCCAGCTATTTGGCTCCAATCGTAATGCAGAATGCAGACCGCAAAGAGCTGGCAGAAGAGCTGGAGCGCACATTCTGTTCAAGAGACCCGCATATTGCAAGGCAGTTTGCTGAGGTAACCTTCATGTCGGATTGCCGTGCCAGCCTGCCGTTGGCTACCGTGCCGACGCTTATATTGCAATGCTCGGATGACAGCATCGCGCCGGTTGAGGTCGGCAACTATTTGCATAAGCAGCTGAAGCACAGCTCGCTTGCCCAGATGGAAGCCAAGGGGCATTACCCGCAGCTGAGCCATCCGCAGGAAACGATTGCGCTTATTTCACAATACTTAGCCAAATGCGGATAAGCTGGAGGAACGTCAAATGGATACCCAACTAGATACAGCACCATGTGGATACTTTTCGCTTTCTAACAAAGGAATTATACAAGCTGTTAATTATACCTTACTTCAAATGCTGAACTTTGAGCGCGATGAACTGCTGAACAAGCATATTGAAACGATTTTGTCTGTTACGAACAAACTGTTTTTTCATACGTATTTCACACTGCATATCGAGCTCTATGGACAAGTGGACGAAATGTACTTTTCGCTGCGCTCAAAGGACAAGCAGGATATTCCGGTTCTACTCAACGGCATTCGTCAGGAGCGCGATGGCATCAGCTGCATTGATTGCGTAGCTGTCGCCATACGCAAACGAATCGAGCATGAAAAGGATGTTATGCAAAGCAAACTAAAATTGGAAGAGCTGTATACGGCGACGAACGAGGCGAATAAACAGCTTGAGCTGCTGCATGCAGAATATGAACGCAAGCAGCAGGAGCTGATTCAAATCAACAGCGAGCTTGAATCATTTGCAAATACCGATGCTTTAACGGGACTAAAAAACCGCCGCTACTTCAGGGTGAAGCTGCTGGCAGCGTTTGCCGAGTTTCAACAGGAAGGCACACCGCTTTCACTGCTCATTATCGACATCGATTACTTTAAAAAAATCAACGATACGTATGGGCATCCAACAGGCGATCTTGTGCTTGCCGGCTTGGCCCAATTGCTGCAAGAAACGTCACGTGAGCAGGATCTTGCCGCACGCTTTGGCGGTGAGGAATTTGTCATTATGCTGCCGGGTGCCACCGCGGATGAGGCGGTCCGAATCGCAGAGCAATATCGTATAGCGGCTGATATGGCTCAATTTGGCGGATACAAAATTACAGTCAGCATTGGAGCAGCTACCGCTGTGCAGGACGATACGAAGGAAAGCCTGCTGGAAAAAGCCGATCAGGCGCTCTATGCCTCAAAAAGCAATGGCAGAAACCGGGTTACACATGCGGACGAAGCAGACTGTAAACAATAGGCATTATTTATGCGTTGCAAGCAGAAACGGCGTCTTCGACTGAAGACGCCGTTTCTTTTCCGGGGCAATTAACGGAACGAGTGTCCTCCTAAAGCAAGGGAAGCAAAGCTTGAGCAAACAACGCAACAACCTCGGCTCGAGTCGCATGCTGCTGCGGGCGGAAGTTCCCGTCAGCATAGCCGTTGACAATGCCATGTCTTGCAGCAAGCTGCAAAGCATCCTGCGCCCATTATGACACGTTCGACTCATCCTTGAAAGGTGCGGCTTCTTGGTACCTGACAATGACTTAATGTACTCGCAGGCGTTACTTTTCAAACGATGCGTCGCTATTTGCGGTGCGGTCATCAATGACCGTTAGAACCAAAAAGCAGTCTTTTTGTTGCATATGCGGACACTTATGACCATTAGAAGAAAATTCCGTCGAATTCTCTAGCTTTTTTCCCGCTAACGGATATTTCTGTCCGTTAGAAAGTAGAGATTGGCGAAAAATGAGCGCTAACGGTCATCATTGTCCGCATCATTAGGAACCATTAAGAGCACATCAGCCTTATCGTACGCCAAACATACAGAACTACGCCATCATCATCCCTGTTGCACCGTATGCATACTTCATGTTACGGCCTGGCATCTTGTATAGCAGATTACAGATGATTAATTGTGATGAGGCTCGGCCTTGCTCATCTCTACGCACATTAGAATAAAGCCGCCTGCGCCATGCAGATCGTTCTCGCTTGTTGGACGGGCAATATAGTGCGCGTAATCGCCAATACCTGTACCGATACAAATATTTCCGATAATGACATGCCCATTCTCATCAAGCTTAAGCGTATCAATTACGCCTTGATAGCCTTTCCAAGCATACTTCATATAGGATGGGTCCAAATAACCCATTCTTACTGCCTTGGCAATAGCGTATACAAACAACGAGGTGCAGGAGTTTTCCAGCCAGTTGTCAGGAAGATCGCCCTTGTCCAAAACCTGATACCATAAGCCGCTCTTTTCATCCTGGAATTTAGGCAGCGCTTTAAGCAAATCCTGCAAAATAGCAACCAGCTTCGGCTTATCCTTGTGGTCATTAGGCAAATAGTCAAACATCTCCAGCAGCGCTACCGGGTACCAGCCTACTGCTCGCCCCCAAAATTCCGGCGCAAGCCCCGTTTTCTTATCCGCCCATACCGCTTCCTTCGATTCATCCCAGCCATGATAGAGCAAACCTGTGACAGGATCCTTTGTATGCTTTTCCATTAAAATAGCCTGGAATGCCATCAAGTCAAAGTACTCGCTTTTATTAAAAGTATGACCATACTGTACCGCGATCGGCCCAGCCATATATAAACCGTCAAGCCACATCTGGTTCGGGTATTTCTCCTTATGCCAGAAGCCCCCAGATGCATTCGTCTTCCAATCCTTAATTAACGGAACAAGCGTATGAAGCGCCTTCGTATATCGCTCGTCGCCTGTCTGCTCATATAAATTGAACAATAGCACGCCTGGCTGAATATCATCCAGCTCGTAGGAATTGTATTTGCGAATACTGCCATCCGGCAATATTAAGCTGTCGACCCAGCGTTTGATATAGGTATAATAATCATCATTGCCCGTTGCCTTCCAGCATTGCTCCATGCCTGACAGGAACACGCCCTGGTGATAGTGAAAACGATCCGGCGGCAGCTGTTCCGGCTCGAATGTCGCCATGAGAACCCGGCAGCCCTTCTCTGCCCATTGCAGCGGCGTAAGTGCATCATTAATTTCCATTACTGATTCCCACTCCTAACTGTTATTGTTCATCTCCTTTACTATAACATACAAATTAAAACGTTTACATACCATTACAAACTTTTTCGTACATTATCAAACGAACATAGGCGAACGAGAAACTTAGGAGAGGAGCGATTAATTTTTACGAAGATTGGCAGTGAAGATAGCACTTCTGTGGAGACTGTCGATTAATTGTGGATAGGGCAACAAGCAATAGAAAAGGGGCCACTGCGATCAAGATTGGGATTCCGAC
The DNA here is from genome assembly GCF_050864975.1 of Paenibacillus sp. GXUN7292. Taxonomy (NCBI): domain Bacteria; kingdom Bacillati; phylum Bacillota; class Bacilli; order Caryophanales; family Paenibacillaceae; genus Paenibacillus; species Paenibacillus sp. GXUN7292. Next base: position 58,813 of record NZ_JBOZWO010000022.1, read on the forward strand.
CACTGTTGTGGTCCAATTTTTTTGATGAAATAACCCCCTGTAAAGGATAAAATTGGCCTACAAAGGCGGACGCTGCCGCTTCTCCTTTCCCAATCTTTCTCTTCGTTCCCTCTCTTTTTGCTTGCCAATCGTTGCCCATAATTAATCGACACCTTCCTATGATTCGTTAGCGCCGCGGCTCGCCAGCTGTATTGCCCTGCACCATAGGGCCCAGCAGCCGAATATGCTCACATGGCAGATGCGGATTGGCTACCCGCCGCAGCATCAGCTCAGCAGCTCGTTCCCCGGCCTCCTGCACTCGCAAGATCGGCCTCGTCAAATGCGGATATCGCTCATGCTCATCATGCTCCATCCCAATGAGGGAAAGCTCATCCGGCATGCTTATGCCTAATTTTTGCGTCAGCTCTATAATCCATTCGGATTCCTCTGGCATTACGGCAAGAACAGCCGTATATTGGCTTGACAGAAGCTCTGCTTCCAGTTGCTTAAGCCATGCCTCGCGATTGCCAAAGCCGGCGTCCATTAATCCAGTCATAGCTATATCCATCCCATTACGTGCAAGCGCAGCTGAAAAGGCAAGCCTTCTTAGCCGAAAGCCCCGCTGGCTTTCAATATTGCCAACATAAAGAATACGCTTATGCCCGTCGGCATGCAGCCTATCAACCGCCAGATGCACCGCATGCTGCACATCCCAAACGACACTGTCAACCTCGGCAGATTCTGGCGGGTAACTGATGAGCACCTTGGACAGCGGCAGCTGAATGAAAAACGCCTCCATCCATTCAGGTATGCCGGGAGCCAGAAACAAGCCGTCCGCATACAGATGCCCTTCCCGCTCCATCCACTCCATCAGCTCATTCTCATTCTTCAAATGCTTTGGCGGTACTACGGAAGCAATACTATGACCAAGCTCCTGCATCCTTACTTGCAAGCCATTAAACCTGGAGGCAAAATAAGACTGCTGCGCTCCGACAAACAAGACAAACCGTCTTCTTTTTCCGTCAATCGGATATATTCTCTCAGCCATCATGCCGTCCTCCTGTGCTTTCGTTACATAACCGAGCTCTCTAGCAGCAAGCAAAACTTCCCGCCGCGTAGATTCAGCCATGCCAGGCAAGCCCCGAAGCGCTTTGGACACAGTATGTACTGTTAATCCAAGCTGATCTGCCAGATGACGCAAGGTAACTGTTTTTTTGCGCGGCAATTTATTCCCCTCCTTACTTGCTAATGATGAAAACGCGGATTACGGCCTATTATATTTACGGCTTTGTACAAATGTAATGGCGGTCATCATGATCACTGGCGGTAGGCTGACTACCGTAAACATCCAATTGCCCGTAGCAGCTGAAACAAATGAAAAAATAATAATAGTTGCTACACCTATCAATAGTGAAACCAGTATGCTTGACTGCTTTGCATCGCTCTGCGTCATTTTAAAAGAATAAATTGCACCCGTAATCGCCCAGCTCCCCATATGAATAAACAGCAAAATAGCAAGCGCAAAAATAATATTAAGCTGAACGCCCGATAAGGCAAGCATCAACATCACATAAATAGCAGCGAAAGTAAAATACCAGGAAATAGACCGGGCTTTATTCCATATAAAATGATACACTTCATCCAGACCGCGCTTCTTGCCTGCTGCGCGCCTTCCCAAAAACCATCCTAAAAAACCAAGCACCATGCCGCCGTATAGTCCTACATACTCCATCTAATCCTTCCTCTCCGCAAGCTTATTTTTCAAAAATAAACACTTCTTCAATCGTCAATTGAAACGCTTTTGCGATTTTATAGGCTAATTCAAGGGATGGATTGTACTTCTCCGTTTCAATGGCAATAACCGATTGTCTCGACACTCCAACTGTTTCTGCTAGCTGCTCCTGCGTCAGTTGATGCTGTGCCCGTAAATCCCGTATTCTGTTTTTCAATTTTTCACCCCTAAAATGTAAAGCTAACTTTACGTAAAGCTTACTTTACATATAGCAACCTTGTCAAGACCAGAGCTTTAGCTCGCAAAAATTCCTGACAGACTTTTAAACGCAATGCCCTCTCTATCAGCGTAGTACTTATTTTTATTTACTTTAATTTTTATATGAAACTAAAATGGCACTATAATGTATCCATTATTCTTCCTATAATGAGGTCAAATTCATGGAAGGGAAGCGATCACTTGTCAACAAACCATGCATCGATAAGCACGAGCCGCAATGTGCCTGTGCATGACAGCGCTGATATTATCGTCGTTGGCGGCGGGCCTGCTGGAGTAGCCGCTGCTATTGGAGCTGTACGAAGAGGGAAAAAGGTTATACTTATAGAGCATTCCGGGCAGCTTGGCGGTATGGGCACGCTTGCGAATGTCAGTGTTTTTATGGGGGTCGGCAATGTTACCGGCATATATCGCGAGCTGATTGCAGAGGTAATGCCTGAGGCGCTGCCAAGCACGCATCAGCAAGGCATATGGCCGCAATATTCTCCTTTCAAGGTAAGACATTATTTGAATCAGAAGCTGGAAAAGGAAGGCGTGCAAGTTTATTATCATGTCAGCTTTGTCGATTCCTTAATGGAGGGCAATCGCATCATCGGCATTGTCGCTCATACTCGAGAAGGACTGCGTGCCTTTATGGGCAAGGCAGTCATAGACTGCACAGGCGATGCTGCCGTCGCACGCGCAGCAGGCGTGCCTATACGTACCGGCCGCGACAGCGATCATATGACGCAGCCAATGACATTAATGTTCACGATGCAGGATACTGGGCAGCCCGTTAAACCTTACCTGCCGGAGGACTGCTACTATTACGAATCTGTAGCCGACCTGCCGCAAGGGCGCCTGCTCTATTGGGAAGTCAAAGAAGATCGTACCCTGCTTGTCAATATGACGCGCGTTAAAGGCAACGGGGCAAGGATGGAAGATATCAATTTCGCTGAAAAAGAAGCACTGCGCCAGGTGTTTTCAGTCGCTCACTACTTGCAGCGCAACGGATACGCCAACTATATTATTTCGCATATTCCGGGTCAGACGGGCGTTCGTGAAACGAATCAGATCGAGGGAAGCTATACCTTAACTGAAAATGACTTGATAAACAGCGCTGTATTCGATGATGTTATTGCTCAAAGCGACTATGAAATCGATATTCATAGTCCCGATGGCGGTAAAACGACAGATGAGCGCAGGCTTGGGCTGTATGACATTCCATACCGCTGCATGCTTCCGAAGCAAATTGAAGGCTTGCTTGTCGCAGGACGATGCATCTCAGCAACTCATGTGGCCATGTCCTCCATGCGCGTACAGGCTACCTGCTATGCGCTCGGTCAGGCGGCAGGCGTAGCGGCTTCCATCGCAATCGATGAGCAGCAGCCGTTAGCCGATATTTCCATAGCGGCTTTGCATGACAATCTGCAGCAGCAAGGCGTGGAATTTAGACGCAAGCCTGTAAGCTAGTAAAAGCGCAAATAAAGGTACCCCAGCAAAAAAAGCCGGTGGTACCTTCCCTAGTCTTATTTATCGTGGCTGCCGTTTGCTCCGTTCCCATACAATAATCGGAATGAGCAGCAGTGAGAGTATGCCGCCCAGAAGAGACAGTGTCGTATAGCTGGAATGAGCGACGATCGCGCCGGACATCGCGCCGCCCGATGCCCCGGCAATAGCGATAAGCACATCGACTGAGCCTTGTGTTTTGGCGCGTGTACTTGGAGTAGTCGCATCAACAATTTGCGCGGTACCGCTAATGAGTCCGAAGTTCCAGCCAAGACCAAGCAGGGCCAGCGCCAAAGTAAGCAGCAGCATAGAGTCGGCGGGCGCTAGCGCTGACAGCAGTCCGGCTGCAAGCAAGGTTAACCCTGCCATATAAGACATCGTCGTTCGCCCCAGTTTATCAACTAGAACGCCAGTAATTAGAGATGGCAAATACATGGCTGCTACATGAATGCCGATGACTATCCCCACCTCGCCCAAGCCATGCCCATGGCTTTTCATATGAACTGGCGTCATCGTCATAATTGCAACCATGACGATTTGCGTTAGAACCATTACCGTTGCCCCTATAACTATGCCGCGCTTATTGGCAGCTGTGATCTGCGGGGCTGCTTGGCCTTGGCCTGCATGGCCCGGCCTATTTTGCTGCGCTTCAGCAATGCCTTTCGCAATAATAAACGGATCAGGACGAAGCATGATCAACAATACGGTACCCGCCAGTAAAAAAGCGGCGCTAGCCAGCATGAAAGGGCCAGCTAATGGCGGCACACCAATCGATTCCGCGAATTTGCTCATGACATCAATCAGATTAGGACCTGCCACTGCGCCGAAGGTGGTGAAAACCATAGCCATACTGATCGCCTTGGCTCGCTGCGTCGGCCCTGCGAGATCCGTCCCCGCATAACGCGCCTGCAGGTTCGTAGCTGTTCCAGCTCCATAGATAAAGAGGGATATAAATAACAATGGCAATTGATCGAGTATAGCTGCTATAATTACGCCTATTGCTCCTACACCACCGGCAAAGAAACCGGCTGTGAGACCCACTCGCCTTCCAAGCCGCTGCGAAAGTCTTCCTACAATAAAGGCTGCTGCCGCAGAGCCTAGCGTAAATAATGCAGTGGGCAAGCCTGCCAAACTGTCCGATCCGATCATATCCTGAGCCAGCAATGCGCCGACAGTTACACCTGCCGATAAGCCTGCTCCGCCGAATATTTGTGAAATAATGATGATAATTAATGTTTTTCTGTACAGCTTGTTTTGTTTATCAACAGATTCAATATAGTCCTGTATATTATATTTGACGTTTTTTGAGTTTATCTTAACGTTGCTTTGTGCCATCGTATTTTTATACTCCTTTGTAACTCTATACTTGCTCAACCGTGTATTCAATCGCCGTATGCTAAATCTATCAGCGGTATCAATTTTTTAATTTACGAGACGCGTCATCCCCACCTGCCTTAACACTTTTGTTCTGTTCCCCTGCTTCTACCTTTATCTTACTCTACTTCAGGACAGCTATACAGCTTGTTTTTTTATTTAAGATCATATTCAAAAAGCTTTACAGCCAATTCTAAAGGGAAAAACTCATACTGTTGAAAAACCTTTATATCGCGAAATGTCCAACTAAAAATAGTTTTGGGCTGGCTGCGAGCAGTTCTGTATGATAATTCATACACATATGTGTTTTTCGGGACATTTTAGTGTAATGTGTATGATTTTTCATATACAATCGTGTTTTCCAGAGCATTTCAGCCTAATGTGTATGAAATTTCATATACATTTAGCCGTTTTGAGGTGGCGCCGACCGATTATGTATGATTTTTCATATACATTTGTGTATTTTGGGATATTTTAGCGAAATGTGTATGATTTTTCATATACAATCGTGTTTTCCAGAGCATTTCAGCCTAATGTGTATGAAATTTCATATACATTTAGCCGTTTTGAGGTGGCGCCGACCGATTGTGTATGATTTTTCATATACAATCGTGTTTTCCAGAGCATTTCAGCCTAATGTGTATGAAAATTCATATACATTTAACCGTTTTGAGGTAGCGCCGACCGCTTCTGTATGATATTTCATCAACACGAACACATGCTATCAAATCTATTTGAAAATCTTGTCACTTAATATTTATACAAGACATTCTAGACAGTCTTATAAAGGCCGAGATCGAAGCTTTCATGGTTAATCGCGATCAAGAGAAGCCCAACAGCCGCAATGTAATAGTTACTATCTACGACCCCTTCACCGCCCCCTTCACACGAAGTATGGTTTTATTGACGAGCTTCATGTACCTCAAGACCGTAATGGCAAATTTCAGACTCAAGTGTTTGAGCCGTACCAACGGCCGAGCTGGCTGGCTATGCACCCACAAAACGTAACAGGGTGTTCCCGCTCGCCGTAGGCAACAGGAACACCCTTACTACTATTCTATATTTGTTGCTGACGATCTCTCAATGCTGTTTTTAGCGTAGACTGCTCATTAATAACCATAACCAAATGCTCTATTCGCTCAAGCGTCTCCCAGCTAATATGATGCTCCATTTCCTCGACCTCTGCTTCAATCTGTTTCTCTGGGACGCCGAGCTGCCGCAAAAAAGCTTCCAATAATTGATGCCGCCGCAACAATTTTTCTCCAGCATGAAGCCCGCTTACCGTTAAAGCAATACGGCGCCCATATTTCTCAAATGTTACATAGCCCTCGTCGACTAATCTTTGTGCCATTTTTGAAACAGAGGAATTATTTACAGACAAGGCAGCTGCTACATCTGAAATTCTTGTATGGCCATTTTCCCGAACTAATTGATAAATTTGCTCAAGATAGTCCTCCATCCCTGGCGTTCGCATGTCCTCCCGCCTTTCTCAGATTATGATAATGCTTTGGCCGGACGAACATATTTTGCAATAACTCCATGCCGTGGAGAGCATATAAAACTTACCGCAAACACGACACCTGTCGAAAACGCCATTGAGCCTGAGATCGAAGTATCAAGCCATGCTGCGATATAATATCCCATTACAGCTGACAGCACTCCGAAAAAAGCGCTCAGTGCAAACATAACAAGCAAGCGATCAGTCCATAAATAGGCCGCAGAAGCTGGTGTAATCAACATGGCAACTACCAGTATTGCCCCGACAGCATCGAACGCTGCCACGCTCGTTACAGAAACTAGCGACATAAAAATGTAATGCATGAAAACGACAGGAATGCCAAGGCTGGCCGCTAAAGCCGGGTCAAAGGAAGTGATTTTCCATTCTTTATAAAAACCTATTATTGCAACTAATACAACGAAAAGCACAATGGCCAAAATAAATACGGCTTCAGGAATTGATCCGATCCAAGGCAGCTCGATTTTTTCCCATGGGATAAACGTTATTTCTCCCATCAAGGTATGCCGGATATCAAGATGGGCATTTCCGACTTTAGTAGCGATAAGCACGACGCCTATTGCAAATAAAGTTGTAAAAACGATACCTATTGAAGCTTCTTGCTGAACACCTCGCGCATGAAACCACTGCACCAAAATTGCGGTCAGCAAGCCTGCTGCAATGGCGCCTATCAGCATATGGACTCCGCTCAACTCCCTTGTAACGAGGTAAGCTACTACAATGCCAAGCAATACCGAGTGGCTGATTGCATCAGCCATCATTGCCATTCTGCGCAAAATCAATAACACGCCGATGAGGCCTGAGGACAGTCCCACAAGAGATGCCGTCAATAAAATCCATCCTGCATAGCTCATACTGTCATCCCCTCCCCAGCATTTTCTGTTCGGTTTGAGACCGTAATAGCACTTTTCTTTGGCCGCGCTGCTGCAGAAAAATAACCAGGAGCCCTTTGCTTGCCCCAAAAGTAAGTGACACTAAAAATAGAGCAGCGGCTGCAATTACAATAAATGGACCTGTCGGCCATCCTTTGCCCATTGTACTAATTAAGGTTCCAAACATACCCGAACCGCCGCCAAACAATGCTGACAATATAAGCATCCATTTAAACGAATGCGTCCAGTAGCGCGCACTGACGGCTGGAATAATCATTAAGGCCGCCATCAGTATAACTCCAACTGCTTGAATGCCAATAACGATAACAAGCACCATAACCAGCACATAAATACTGTTCATCCAGCGGTTTGAGAGCCCCAAGCCTTTGGCATACTGAGGATCAAACAAATATAGCTTCCACTCTTTAAATGCCACAATGGCAATAAATAATACAATTAAAGCAAGGACCGTCATCATTACTACATCTTTATATACCATTGATGCCGCTTGCCCAAATATGAAGCTATCCAGACCGCTTTGACTGCCGCCGGACATTCGATTGACGAACGTTAACAGCATAATGCCAGAACCAAAAAAAACAGATAAAATGATTCCCATAGCAGCATCTTCTTTGACTCTGGTAGACGTACGAATCCATTGGATTAACCATGCTCCGATCAACGCGCTTACCGCAGCTCCGCTTATCATGATTGGCAAGCTTTTTGTGCCGGCCAGCATAAAACCAATAATGACGCCAGGCAAGGCAGCATGAGACAACGCATCGCTCATCAGGCTTTGCCGCTTCCAATAGGCCAGACAGCCTATCGTTCCTGCAGCCATTCCGAGCACTAGTGTACTTAAAAGAACCCACTGGGCATTGTGCGACAAAAATCCAGTCATCCCAGCTTCTCTCCCATCCAGCGCAGCGTGCCGCCATAGGTGCGAAGAATATTATCCTTGGTAAACGTTTCTTTTGTCGTGCCATGCGCAACGACTGTGCGATTCAAGAGCAGCACATGATCAAAATAATCTTCCACGGTTTGAAGATCATGATGAACAACCATTACCGTTCTGCCCTTGCTTTTCAACGTTTTCAAAGTATCCATAATCGCTCGTTCAGTGGCCGCATCTACGCCTGCCAACGGCTCATCCAAAAAGTAAAGCTCAGCATCCTGAACCAGCGCCCGTGCCAGGAAAACACGCTGCTGCTGTCCGCCTGAGAGCTGGCTAATCTGCCGTTCCGCATAATCAGCCATTCCCATCTCAGAGAGTGCATGCATCGCCATTTCGCGGTGCTTGCGCTGAGGCCATCTGAGCCAGCCGATCTGGCCGTATAACCCCATCATAACAACATCCAGCGCATTGGTCGGAAAATCCCAATCAACCGAACCGCGCTGCGGCACATAACCAATACGCGATTTTTCTTTTGTATAAGTAGAACCAAAAAATTTTATCGTGCCAGACAATTTTGGATGCAAATCGAGCAATGTTTTCAGCAAGGTAGATTTCCCCGCTCCGTTCGGACCGACAATACTAGTCAGCGTACCCGGCTGGATGTCAAAACCTACACTGTTAAGCACTTTATTTTTCCGGTATGAGGCCGATACGTCTCTAACACTTATAACTGGAAACATTTAAATCCCCCCTATTCACTCAATGCTTTGTAAATTGTTTCGACATTATGGCGGTACATGCCAATATAGGTTCCTTCCGGTGTTCCTTCCTCACCCATCGCATCCGAGAAAAGCTCTCCTCCCAGCTTGATATCGAGACCTTGCTTTTTAGCTCCCTCAATAACTGCGTTAATAGAGGCTGGATTAATACTGCTCTCAATAAATACTGCCGGCACTTTGTGATCTAAAATTATTTTTATTGTATCTTCTATGTCGGTCAAGCCGATCTCATCTTCTGTACTAAGTCCTTGAAGTCCAACGACTTCCACATCCTGCAATCGCCCAAAATAACCAAAAGCGTCATGCGCTGTTACTAAAATTCTTTTATCTTTTGGAATTTGCGAAAGCTTTTCTTTAGACTCATTTTTCAGCTTTTGCAGTTCTTCAAAATACTTTTCTTTATTCGCTTCGAAATAATCCGCATTTTCCGCTGACATTTGTTTTAGCTTACTTGTAGCATTTTCTAGGGCCTGCTGCCACAGATCAATGTCGAACCATATGTGCGGATCGATCGCTCCGCCTTCATCCTTCAGCAATTGATCAGCAGCGATAGAGTCTCCTATGCCAAGCACAGGCTTGCTCTTTCCTATTTCCTCAAACACCTTGGTCATATTCGCTTCCAAATGCAAACCGCTGTAAAAAACCGCATCGCTGCTCTCCAGCTTTTTTATATCGCCTTGCGTTGCATTGTACAAATGCGGATCCACACCAGGACCCATCAAGCTGGTAACCTCAACCTTATCTCCGCCTATAATAGACAATGGCTCAGCAATTTGAGCAATTGTCGTAACAACATTTATTTTATCTCCCTGCTGCGACTTCCCATTGTTCCCCTTGTCTGATGTGCAGGCCGAAATAACCATTGCCACCACCAAAACAAGTAATAACATGTACTTGCTTTTACTTGAATATCGCTTCTTTTTCTCCACCACTTCTACCTCCTGTTTTCAATGTTTCCTTTGTGCAACTATTTTATATATATGTTATTGTTTTGCCTTAGGGAAACTTTTTTGTTAATGTACAATTTATAGTGTAACCACCATTTTGTCAACAGCTTTTTTGTATTTTTTTACTACTTTATTAGCTGGCTTGTACATATAGATAGGAAAATAAGTGCAATACAATCAATGAAATTTACTGGAGGATGAAGGATGGAGGGCTATTTGTCAGGGTTACTAATTAGCTCGCTTGCAACGGGTATAGGCGCAATTCCGATTTTATTTTTTCGCCGCATATCACATTTTTGGATGGATATACTTCTTGCCTTTACAGGGGGAGTCATGGTTGCTGCCTCGACGCACGGGTTGATCCCTGCTTCTCTTAAATTGACCAATTTGTTCAACTTTAGCTGTGGTGTCATCATAGGCGCGATCGCTCTAGGTATTGTGGAGAAGCTTATTCCGCATGTGGATTTGAAGCATAGTCAAACAGATATCATTATCCCTGCACAATCCATCATGCTTATAACTGCGATGGCTATTCATAATATTCCGGAAGGACTTTCTGTCGGTGCCGGCTTTGCCAGTGAGGCGGACAAGCTCGGATTTCTGATTGCTCTTTCGATAGGCTTTCAAAATATACCCGAAGGATTTCTGATTGCGCTCTTTCTAGTCCATCAAAAAGTAAATCGTTTTACTGCGATTGCCGTCGCTTTTCTTACAGGAGCCATTGAAATTGCTGCAGGCGTTCTTGGCTATCATTTGTCCGGCCTATCGCTTAACCTCGTTCCGTTTGGTCTAGCTTTCGCTGCAGGCGCAATTCTTTTCATCGTTTATAAGGAACTGATCCCTGAAACCCATGGGCATGGCTATGAGCGCGCAGCTACATTTTCATTCATAGTCGGGATTGTATGTATGATCGGTTTAGTAGAGTGGTTTCGATAAGTACTTGAGCTGAAGCAGTGTCCGCCTTGATGAGCAGGGGAGACGTTTTTCTTGCTTGTTTAGGAGCTTGCTAATGCTTTCTTAACTAACTGTATTTACTCAGGCCTTTGAAAACGCTAACGGAACTGAGACACGCTATTGTATGGAAACCAGCCTATTCTAAAATCTAAAGGAACTGAGAGACCTTATTTACTCAAAAACACTACCTAGACGGGGAAAAGATCACCTATAGCGCTCCACAGTTCCGTTACAGTTTTAAAACACCTTTTTATTGCTAAATAGAGCCTCTCAGTTCCGTTACAATTCTAAACAAATGGCAGCCTCTCCCCTACTGGTCCATTCTTCTTTCCAAGCTTTCTTAAAAAAGCCCAAGGCGCCAAACAACACGGCGCCTTGAGCTAATCTATCATTTTATTGAGGCAATTCTCTGTATTCTGAAGGTGTTAAGTTCGTCGCACGCTTGAAGAACTTTGTAAAATACGCCGCCGATTCAAAACCAAGCTCCATCGATATTTCATGCACCTTGAGCAGCGGATTTTTGAGCAATTGTTTTGCTTTATTCAATCGGACTTCAGTTATATACTCAAACAGCCCTTCGCCTGTCAACTGCTTGTACAAACGGGACAAATAAGAAGGATTAAATCCGACAACTTCTCCAATCCGGGTAAGCGACAGATCGCCAGCCAGGTTTTCCTCGATATAACGTTTAATAGTTGCGATTACCTTGAGCTCAAGCTCCGCCACATTTGATTGACTGTAATCGAATATCGATTCCGCTACTTTTGCCAAATAATCCATTGCCTCTTCCCAAGTGTTGTGAGCTGAAAGCTGCGTAAGCTTTCCTAAGTCAATATCGAGCTCGGTGCTGCTCTTATCCAGTGGTTTATTCAAAAATGTAAAAAAAATCGGAACGACGGCATAATACATTTGCAGCTTGATATGATCGTTCGCATGCTCTTCTGCACGTAGAACGAGCTCAGAAAAAAGTAAAAAAAAGGGCTCGCGCTGCGAAGTTTCAAGATAGGTTTCCAGCCTGTGAATCCTCCCGATCAGTGATTGGAATGAAGCATCACTATCACTTTCACTTTCACGCTCCGTACTGAGCGATAACTGGCTTTCCAGCAATAGCACCTCTTTATGCAAGCCATACTCAAAATTGAAAATCCGTTTAAGCCTGCCGAATGACGGACTGCAATCATGGAAATGTACTGGCGTTGTTCCAGCCAGCAGTGACACCTTCAAGCCTAGATGCTTTTTGCAAGCCGCTTGAATTTCCTCTAAGGACTGGCTAATAAGTATCGCAGCATGCTTCCAAGAGCTGTCCATATCGGAATTGCGGTCGGGTTTCCCCGAGTCAAGCCTGGGCTGAATAAGCCAAATCAAATTGCCGCGTTCATACATACAAGAAAACAGCTGAAGAGAAGGACTAAGCAGCTCATTTACTACCGTGTGAAGCGAGAAGCCGAGCATCGTCTCATCCTGTGACTTCAGCTCCCGATCCTCTACTCTGCCCAGCATAAGCAGTACAGGCTGCGCAGCATTGAGCGGTATTTTCAGCTCAGCCATGCGCCTAGCCAGTCTGTCAGCATCCTTCTCTTCACCGCTTAGCAAATCAGTCAACCATTCCTTTTGAAGCATAGGCAGCGCTTCGTTCATATAAGCATTAGCCTGCAAAACCAACCGCTCCCGCTCAAACTTATTTTCAAGCATTTGAACAGCATTGCGGATGGTGTCGACGATAATATTGTCATCCTCTGTTTTCAAAATATAGTTAAAGCTATTGTTGCGGCTGGCTGTATGCAAATAATTGAAATCATCATGCCCGGTCAAAAATATAACGAAAGCGTGCGGCCACAAACGATTGATCTCCTGCTGCAAAGCAAGCCCTGACATGCCGGGCATACGGATATCGCTAAGCACAATGTCAATTTTCATGCGGTTAAATATATCTAAAGCTTCGAAAGCAGAATAAGCGAGCTGAATTTCCAATTCCAAATCGTTTGCACTTTCTATGAGCTGTGCCAAGCCTTGAACGATCAATTCCTCGTCATCAACGATTAGCAATCTATACATGCTTAAGTCCCCTTCGTTATCGGAATAGCTGCTTCGACACATAAACCGCCAAGTGAAGAACGCGAAACGGATAATCCATATTGTTTGCCGAATTTCAACTGCAGTCTGCGGTGCACATTTAACATGCCGGTCGTTTCCACATGCTCCTCCAATTTAAGTTCCATCGCAATCCTTTCAATTTGCCTATCCGACAGATCCTCGCCGTTATCCTCCACCGTAATTTGCAAAAGCTCATCTGTCGACGAAAAAGACATTTTCACAATGCCGCCGGCCATTTTATTTTCCAACCCGTGCTCATATGCATTTTCCAAAATAGGCTGCAGAACCAGTCTGGGCACCAGAACCTCCTTACAGTTGTCTGGAAACTCTTCACAAATGGTTTGTATTCTGCGCGAATAGCGCAGCATCTGAATTTCAATATAGGAATGGGTATGGCGAACTTCTTGCGCGAGCGCTATTTCATCAGCCCCATTCCGGGTAATGTAGCGAAAATATTCGCCCAAATGACGGGACAATCGAATGACTGTGTCGGTATCATGCATCTGCGCAACACGATGCAGCACAAAATAGCTGTTGTACAAAAAATGAGGGTTAATTTGAGATTGAAGCTGCTTCAGCTCAGATTGCTGCGAACGTATTTTCTCTTCATATACCTCGTGCACGAGCAATTGAAGCTTGCTGGACATCACATTGAACTGTTGGTACAAGTAAGCAAATTCATCCTCTTGGCTATGCTTTAAGGAAACATTCAAATTGCCTTTTTCCAGCTTGCGAAATGCAACGACCATTCTTTGAATCGGCTGATGGATGATACGATAAATCCAATATGAAAATATAATGACGATAACAACCGAGGTCAGTGTAATGATCCAATACCAATAGCGGTATTTCGTAAGCGGCCCAAGCGTCTCTGCCTCCGGCAAAAAAACAGCCATAACCGAATTTAGTACGGACGACTTTTCGTAAATAACCGTGTATGCCACACGACCGGCCGTAATACTAAAGCTGCCGTTCTGAAATTGCTCCAGCGATTCGCCAGCTATGTGCGGTATTAAACTTTCGGCTAACGCATGCATCTGGTCGCTCCCGCTCACAATTTTCCACTGTTTGTCGGCTTGCATCAGCATGCCGCCCCCAAGCTTCGTATTGTGCACTTCATCCAGAGACTGCTGCAGAAAATCTTCCGAAACAGAAAGCTTTAATATAAGAAAAGGCTCATCATCGCTGTCCTCAATCCCATAAGTGCCTGGGTACGAACCGCCTATCAAATATTGATCATTCCAAAAAACGATAGGCGATGAAAGAGTAGACTGCTTGAGTACAGCAATTTCATCTTCAACTGGCAAAGCTATAAATCCCCTCGAGGAAATATTTCTTTGAATGCGCGGCAAATAAACACTGATATCATCCATATATAAGCTGGAAGCTTGAAGCAGCCTCAGCTTCTCTTGAATGCGGAGAATAGCCTGTGCGTACAAATAATCGGAGAGATTATGCTTGGCATAGCTAAGCGTTTGCAGATCGCTGTCCGCCAGCAGCTCATTCCTTAGCCGCATTATTCTTTGAAAATCTGCATCCATTCCTCGGACATAATTGTGCAGCCTGGATTTAAGCGATTGTTCAATTTGTTCCTTCACCGTTGTAGAGCTCGAATAGTTTAAATATAAGCCGAGAATAGATAAGGGCAGCATAATCAATAAAAATGCTATAGCCAGTTTGAAAAATATGCTAGACAATTTAATAGGTAGCACCTTCATTGTATCCCCCTATTTTTTTGAATGTCTCTCTTGCTGCACTGCCGGAGTATATAAAGAAGAGCAGTCCAAGCGTAATAATCTTGAACTGCTGTTTTATATATAGGATTCCTTATTTTACACCTAGCAAGCGATAGATGACAACAGCTGCCTGCGCTCGTGTTGCAGCGTCATTCGGCTGCATTTTATCGGCAGAAACTCCCTTAATGATTTGCTCATTTACTGCCATTGCAATATCATTAGCCATAGATTCTGTCAGCCCGGAAATATCGGAGTATTGACTTAAATCATCACCTGCCTGAGGACTGTCCGCCCCCTGATGAAATAGTCTGATTGCCCGCCCGGCCAATACAGCCATTTCAGCACGAGTAATCGCTTCATTCGGGCCAAATACCCCGTTTCCACGGCCTGTAATTAAACTGCTCGCGGCAGCGGCAGCTACGTAAGGCGCATACCAGTCAGACTCTTTAATATCAGGGAATGGCTGTGATGAGTCTGTATGATTCAACTTGTACAGCCTGACCAGCATCGCTGCAAATTGTGCCCTTGTCACAGGTGCGTCGGGAGCAAAGCTTCCTTCCCCTTTTCCATTTACAATGCCGTTTGCAGCAAGCACTTCAATTGCGCGTCCTGCCCATTGCTTGACACGGTCAATATCATTAAATGCGACCTTGTTTTCCAGTATAGCGAAGGTGGAAGCACCGCCTATGAATGCTGCATAGCTGCTGCTGAGCATTTCGCCTCTAATCCATTCAGGGCTGCCTTGGCCAAGATCAGCCATTACGAGCAGCTCCTGATCGAAGTCCCCGTCGGCCGGCAATTCCAGACGAATCGGCTTTTGGAAAACAGGCTGCTCAGTTCCATTAATTTTCAATTGTATACGATAAGCAAGCGAGGCAAGGGTCTGCTCCAAATGGCCTGCTTCCGGCAAATCTACTTCTGTAATTTGCAATTCTGTCTTACCATTAAATTGTTCTGGATCAAAGCTTACAGTCACGCCCGACCATTTTACAGAGACATCCAGCAAACCAGCATCCTGTAGCTTCTTTAAAAGCTGTTCATCCAGAATTAAAGATAGGCGGTCTGCTTCAGCGGAACCTAAATCCATAATCAAATTCGCCTGCAAGGCTGAAGCGGATGGATCAAGCTTTCTTAACAGCTCATTCAGATGCTTCACGGATGCTTGAACACTCGCAATTTGCTCCAGCAGCACCTGTCCGCCAAGTTCAGCAGCTGCGGCGCCAGCATTAATGGAGACGGCAGAGCTCAGGTCCAGTATGCTTATTTGTTCCAGCACAACTGCAATTCGTTCCGTTCCAGCAGCAATCAAGGCAGCCTGTTCAGACGCATCTGCGCCAGCCAGCTTTTGATCCATACCTTTCAAATATTCCTCCAGCTCCGCAATAGGAGTAGTTGGCTTCGGATCGATAATCATTCCTCCTCCTGGATAGGTTGGTAGCGGGCTTAACTCATAAATGCGCACCTCTAGTGGGCCATACGTTTGCTGCAAACGATTCTGACTGACTGCGATGCTGCTCCCTGCTTTCCAATCCTTCACCTGCATGCCTGCAGCTATGCTGAAAGATGCCTCCAGCTCCTCTTTGCTGCTGTTAACTGCAGCAAGATACGTTTTTCCGTTTACTTGACGGCTCATCCAGTGCAGATGCTCGCTTTCGCCGCTAATTACCTTCACATTTGTATCTGGTTTATCGGACAAAATAAATGCCTGCAAATCTTCTATTTCTTGGGCTACCGCGTTTACATGGCCTAGCAATTTTTCATAGGCTTGTCCGCTCGCATCATTTTTCAGATCGAATAAAGAATAAAACAGTATTCCTCTGGCACCCTCAGTAATATATTGCCAGGCCATATTGCGCATTTCCTGCTCGGTCGGAGGACGAAGCCCGCCTTGTCCGTAGTTGCCTACATTTTGCGCTTGTACGACCGCCCACTGCCCTTTTTTGCCAAGCATTGCTGTTGTCTCTTTCTGCAGTTCACCAGGCTCACTGATCGGATCGGTTTCGAGCCCTTTAATTGGATAAACATCTAACCCGAAAATATCTGTCGTTTTGTCCAGAGTATTTGCATTCGGCAAATTAAAATCGACAGTATAAGCTGGATGGTTCGGATCATTCGCTTTCACCGCTTCATAATGGCTCGCCAGACGATCATCATTCGGTGACTCATCATTCAAATACCAAGCCAGCAAAGCCGGATGGTTCTTGTAACGATTCGCAAAATCGCTAATCATTTCAACAGCATCCTCATCGCTTTCAATACCCTCAGGCGCCCATGTCGACCCGTAATAAAAATCCTTCAGCGAAAAGATAACGGATTTGCCGTACTGCTGGGCAAGATCAAGCTGCTGCTCAGACGGATAATCATAAGGCAGCAGTGTATTGATCGGGCTGTCCTTCAGCTCCTCCAGCTCTGAAGCCATAATTTTGTCTGCATATATGCCGATCGGCAGAAACAGCTTACCGTCTCTCCAAAATCTACCCTCCCCATCCACATAGGATCTTGGCTTCTCAGCACCACTGGAAAGCTTCTGAATTGTCCATTCCTTGGAATCAACAACCATATCGGCAGAAAGGGCTTCTACCCTGACTTTATAAGTACCAGGAGCCAAATGTAGAGAAGCAAATGTGGTATCTATGCTTGCAGCGCCAGTAAACTCCTTTGCATCCAGTACAGAGTCGTCTGTTCCTAATAAGAGGGCACGCAGGGTATAAGCTGTCAAATCAGCACCAATTGCCGGCTCAGCCGAAACCTCAATCGGACTGTTCTCTCCAGGCAGAATAAGTCCACGATAATTCGGAAACTTAAGCTGTGTTTGCAGCAGTTTAGGCATAACTGAATAGATTTGCAAATCGTCGAACCAAACCGTACCTGTCGAGCCTCTTGTGTATAAGGTTAAATCTGCCTGTGCCGCATTAGCTGGAGCTGTTAGCAGCGGTATGCGCAGCAGCGTCCATTGCTCAGGCTTAATCGGGTTGACATAAGAGCCGGTTAACCAATCTCCGGATGAATCAATGACATCCAGTGCAAGCAACGCGCCTTCTTCTTCTGTTACGCCTTCTGTTTTTACCCACACTTCAGCGTAATATCCCATGCCAGGGGTGACAGAAAATCTGAATTGCGGTGAAATATTGTTTGCTCCATTATCATACTTCAAGGAGCGATTGCCTGTACGGGATACGGTAGCATCATAGCTCGTCGAGCTTGTTATCCATATATCCTGTTCTTCGTCCTCTTCGAATGAAGTTTCATATCCTGTGATGGCATTGCTGCTTGACGATTTCTTGTATATCTTGACATCGTCAAACCATACCGTACCCGTGCCGTCCTTGCTCAAATAAAGCGAAACCTGCGTTCTTGTCGCATCCTCTGGAATGGTGTACGTTGGCAGCTTCAGCAATGTCCAGTCCTCTGCTACAATGCCTTCTGTATATTGCCCGCCCTTCCAATCGTCACCGTCGTAAGCCTCTAAAGCGATTCTTGCTTTATCGGCGCCGGCAACATTTTTTGTTTTAATCATCACTGTAGCATAATAAGTGGAGCCGGGCTCCAAATTAATTTGATACTTAGGATATTCGTATTCATTGGGGTCCGTCCGCTCATATTTCAAGGAATGCGTACCGCTATAAGCCTCCGAATCATCATAGCTAGTTGCGGCCGTAATCCAATCCTGCTTCTCTGTATCATCAAAGTTTTCTTCAAACACCAATTCATCGCCGCTGGCTGCGTAAGCAACCGAAGACGAGCGGTCTGTCCCGCTTGGAACGAGCCCTAGCTGAAGCACGAGAGCTGCTGCAATAATTAAGCTGAGCCACTTTTTTTTCATTTCTTCCACCTAACCTTCCACCTCATAGATGTGTACTTGCAATGGTACGAATGAATCTGTAAATGTGCTTGTTGTTACCGGCAATACACGCCCTTCCTTAGGCACCTTTACTTGCTGCGCTCCCGCAACTTGAAAGGATGCGGTTTGATTCGTTTTTTCATTATTCACCGCAAAAATATAGGTTTTGTTGTTATACTGCTTGACTGTCCAGTTCAACCAGCTGCCGCCAGTTGCCGTTGTCAGCGGCGCCGCTTCGATAGACAAGAGCTGCGGCACGAACTCTTCTACCTCTGCTGCAACCTGCTTCACGTTTCCTAGCAAAGTCGAATAAGGCTGCCCGCTGGCATCGTTTTGCAAATCAAACAGAGAGTAGAACATAAGACCGGTAGCACCCTCAGTTAAATACTGCCATGACATATTGCGCAATTCTGCGAGTGTAGGCGGACGAGTGCCGCCTTGCCCGTAATTGGCAAGATTATGCGCTTGAACGACCGGCCATTGCCCACGAAATGGAAGCGCATTCAAAGAATCCCTTTGATAACGGCCAGGCTCGCTTATCGGATCGGATGAAAGCCCCTTTACGACATAACGATCCATGCCAAATATATCGGAAGACCGCATGAAATTGTCCGGGCTTGGAACATTATAATCTACGATATATGCCGGATGATCGGTATCATTGGCAATTACGGCTTCATAATGAGCAGGCAATCTCGCATCAAGCGGCGCTTCATCATTCAAATACCAAGCGAGCAAAGCCGGATGAGATTTGAACCAGTTCACATGCTGGGCGATATAATTGGCCTCATCTGCCACACTCGTAATAAATGAAGGGGCATGCGGAGAGCCGTAGTAAAAATCTTTAAAGGAATAGATGACCTTTATGCCATAGCTATTGGCTAAATCCAGCTTGGCTGCATCAGGGTGCACATAAGGCAAAATCGTATTAATTGAACTATTGTTAAGTTCCAGCAATTCAGCTGCTGTAATGTCGGAAGTATAAATGCCTATCGGAAAAAATAAACTTCCATCCTTCCATAGCCTGCCGTATTTATCAACATAGTTGGCTGGAGCTGAGGCCGTTTTCGTAATCGGCTTTTCGATATAGCCCTTCACTTGCCCTGTTGATGTTTTAATTAATTGAATAACAAGCTTGTAGCTTCCATTCGCGAGTGCAGAGCCGTCAAATATCGTTGCCGTAGACTGCTGGCCAGTATAAGAGGCAGAATTTATTACAGTGCCTGCCTGATCATACAAACTGATTTTTGTCGTATATCCGCTGAAATCAGCCGACCAGGCATAGGGGATCGTCTTCACTCTTATGTCTGTATGATCCCTATTAAACAGCTTGCCGCGATAGGACGGATAATCAAGGTAGGCATAAACCAATTGGCTTGGCTGAATCTCATACACGTTCAGGTCATCAAACCATGCTGTCCCTGTTGTGCCTTGCTCCAAATAGAGTGAAATGCTTATTTTAGCTGTGTTTGCCGGCAGCGTATACATCGGAACGGTAAGCTTTGTCCATTGTCCCGCTCGAATGCCGTTCACATATTTCCCTCCCAGCCATGCATTCGTTGAGCTGAGCGCTTCAATAGCTATCGTTGCGCCGCCTGAGCTGCTAAGTCCCGAGGTTTTAATCCATACAGTAGCGTAATAGCTTTCACCAGCGCTTGCAGGCAGACTCTTAGCAGGATATACATAGCTGGAGCTTGAAGAGCGAGTATATTTTAAAGATTGTGCAGAAGATCGATACTGGCTCGAATCATAGCTGGTTGATGCTGAAAGCCAATCTGTATCGCCGCTATTTTCGAACGGCGTCTCATATACAAGCAGATCAAAGGCCGCATGCGCAGGTATAGCCGTTTTTAATCCATAAAGCATGGTCGTACAAATTACAGCTGACATAAACAAGATAAAAAATCGAAGCTTTTTATACATGTTGTCATCCACCTTTCGCTTTTACCCACTCAGTCACTTCTTTCGTAATAATATTTCCGCCTAATTCTTTCCACTGGTCCACATAATCATCGAATGCTTCCAGCGGCAATTCGCCCATAATGATCATCGTGTAAGTGTCTAGCGTGAGCTTTTCGAGGATAGGCGTGACCCCGCTCATCGTCTTGGTTGGCGGGCCATAAAACTCATTCATCTGAATAAGCCGGTGATCAATTTTATCCCTGATATGCGACCATGCGCTAATCTCGCCATACATCCCTTCTTCAAACCAATACTGATTTGCTCCTTGCCGATAAGCCAGGATATTGTCGTAGTAGCCTTTTTCCACGGTATTCAGTTCATTTGAGATGCCTGACTTCAAAGCTTCCTGTATATGGAGATAGTTTTTATAGCTGCCGTTTTCCGGCCATGTATAGACTAATGGATAGTTATTGTATAAAAAACCGTCCTTGCCAATGAAAAAACGTTCCCATTGCGGCTCCACATAACCGCGGTATACCATTAAATTAAGCAAATGAACGAGCGCTTCGGGATGCTTTGTTCCTTTTTTAACGACAAAATAGCTATAGACTGGAAAATTGTATTCCACCTTGGCTGGCATATCATTTATAGAAGGAATGCCATATGCTCGCCAATCCGCATCAGGCTCGGCATCCTTACTTGCCTGCAAGGGATAGGTCGGGTTCCACCAGGCTCCATACTGCATTCCTACCTTGCCGGCTACGATTTCCTCCGCCATATAATTTTGATCCTTTACAGAAAACTCCGGGTCGAGCTGCCCATCCTTATACATTTCCTGCAAAGCAGCTAATGCAGCCTTTACCTCAGGCTGTATGCCGCCAAAGGCGATCTGTCCGTCGCTTGCCTTAATCCAGCTTGAAGGATAAGCGTGAAAACCATTTAAAAATCCTTTCAGGGAGGCCACATTAATCCGATTATGCAAGCCCATGTTAAGTCCAAGCCCGAACGTATCCGACTTGCCGTTCCCATCCGGATCAAGCTTTGTGAATGCTTCCGAAATTTTTATAACGTCCTGCATCGTTTCTGGCTCTGGCAAACCGAGGCGCTTCAGCCAATCATGTCGAATCCAAAGCACTTGCGATTGATCCGTGGTTGAAGCTCCTTGCGGGATCGCCATCAGCCTTCCATCAAACTCTGCTGTTTCCAGCGCATTCGGAATTTCTTCAAGCATTCTGCGTGCATCGGCAGATGCATGTGTCTCATAGACATCGGTCAAATCCTCGATCAAGCCCGCTTTAACAAGCTGTTTGAGCTGCAGGCTGTCCACCTCGAATATATCTGGAATCTCGCCTGTCAATATCGAAGCGTTAAGTCTCTGATTATAGTCTTCCGTTCCTTTTGTCGTCGTCCACAAATATTTAATCTGTATGCCGAGTGTATCCAAGTAATCTCTGCTCCACACATTGTTCGTCAGCGATTCCCCCGCCCGGAACACAGTGCTGTCATTTAAATTACGCACAGCAGTAAGCGTTATCGCAGGGTCAAATTTCGGAAACGGGCCTGATTGCACAGTTTCTCCGGCCGTATCTTTTTTCCCAGCCAGATACAAGCCAGCCGCAACTAAGGCAGCCAGTAAGATTGCTATAATTAGTCCGCGTTTCCGATTAAACATGACCGCTTGCTCCTTCCGGTTAATGCTTTTCTATCTATTTTTTGATTTTATCTAGTACAGCTTGGGCAGCTGTGTCGCCTTTCTTCAGCAGCTCCTCTATATCCAGCTTGCCGGCCAAATACTCTGTGAACAGAGGATCAATCGCACCAATCCACTCTTCCCAAAGCGGATTATCGCCGACATTGGATGCATACTCCATGCTGTCCAGAAACACCTTGATATTGGCCGGATTTCCTTGATGCTTGGATAAAGCCGCGTCTGCCATCGCTTTATTGGCTGTAATGCCTTCTGCCAAAGAAGCGTTCAGTTCCTGTGCTTCATCGCTAAGGAAATATTGAATAAACTTCCAGCCAGCTTCTTTCTCAGCTTCGCTTGCTTTTGCATCCAGCACCCAGGAATTAGCAACGAGCGCGCTGTAATTCACACCGCCAACACCCTTTGGCATAAGCGCTACATCATAATTGATACCTTCCTGATCGTTTGACAGTCTTCTGGCAAAATTATCATAGAACATCGCCGTAATGCCGCGCGGGAACCATGTGCCATGATTTGGCGTAACTTCCCCTTCTTGCTCCAATAAGCCTGGCGTTAAGCCTTCATCCCAAAACTTTTTCATGTAAATCAAAGCTTCTTTTACTTTCGGATCGCTCGCAAATGTGCTCTTCATACGCGTTTCGTCCAGCAGGTCTCCGCCGAACTGACGGATCGTCGTATACCAGCCGTAACGGAAATGGTTGGCAAGGCCAATACCGTATTGCTTATTATCTTTATTCGTCAGCTTCTGAGCAGCGGCGTACACATCGTCTGTCGTCCAGTCTGCTGTCGGGTAAGCAACATTCGCGGCATCAAACATATCTTTATTATAGTACAAGACGTTTACTTGAATAGCTTGCGGAACTGCGAAATACTCGCCTTTTGCATTTTTAATGGCATCAAATCCGTAGTAGTCCTGAAGCGAAATTTCTTTCAAGCGCTCTGTCAAATTTTCAATGGCGCCTTCTTCGGCGTATTGTGCAATATATGGGCCATCAAGTAAAAATACAGTTGGGCCATCGCCCGAAGCCAAATCAACTTTCAAGTTAGTATAATGTGTCCCCCAGTCTGTACCCAAATCTTCTACTGTAATATGCTCGTTTTTCTCCATAAACTCATCGATAATTTTTCCGAACGTTTCTCTTGCTGTTTCATCGGCGTAGTAGGCAACCTGAATCTTAACCGGCTCTTCCTTAGGCGATTCGCTAGGTGCTGGCGATTGATTTTTGCCGCTGTCCGGCGTGGAAGAACTTCCGGCATTTCCTCCATTATTCGAGGAGCAGCCTGCCAAAATCATAGTAAATAGTAAAATAAAAATTGTGACTGCCTTCGTTGCTTTTTTCATTTTAACCCTCCTGAATTTGTTATATATGCATCAAGGATTATTATCCTTTGACACCGGATGTCGCGATACTTTTCACGAAATAGGGCTGTGCTGTAATAAATAGAATAATAACCGGCAGCACAAGCAATACGTTGCCCGCCATCTCCAGCTCCGGGCGAGAATTGTATTGTCCCGTGGACAGATCGCGTATTTTCAGCACCATCGTCCATAAGTCGCTGTTTTTGCCAATAAAGATCATCGGATACAGTATTTCCGCCCACTTTTCTTGAAAGGTCAGAATAGCTAAAGTGATTAATGGAGATATCATCAGCGGCAGATGAATACGGGAGTAAATCTTGAACCACCCAGCTCCATCAACCTTTGCAGCTTCATCCATTTCTTTGGGAATGGTACGGTAAAATTGTCTTAATAAAATAATGCCGAAGGCTGAAGCTAAAAAAGCAGGAATAATTAGCGGATAATGGGTGCCTAGCCAGCCCAGCTCTTTAAAAATTAAAAACTGCGGTATCATCGTCACCTGAGACGGCAGAAATATAGAGATGACGGCAAAGCCAAACACAATATTTTTACCCGGGAATGAAATCCTTGCGAGAGCAAATGCGACCAGGCTGCACGATAATACGGTGCCGATCATAGCTAGCCCTGTCACCTTCACGCTATTGAAAAAATACAGCATAAACGGATGCCCTTTTTCAGGGAACAGCAGTCTCGTGTAATTTTCCCATTGCGGAGCAGCGGGCAGCCATTTGAATGCATTTAAAAACTCGCCATTCGTTTTTAAGGATGCTAGAATCATCCACACAAATGGCAATAGCATACTTATTGCCCCAAGCAGTAAAATAATTGTAAAGATGATCGTGCTCGTGCCGATCTTTGTTCTTTTTCTTTTGTTCGCGGCGATACTGGCCAATTGTCCTGCCTCCTATTCTTCGTAATGAACCAATCGTTTCTGTAAAAACAGGACGATAAGCGTTACGATAATCATGCATAGGAACGATACCCATGCAATGAGCGATGCATAGCCCATATCCATAAAACGAAATGCTTTTTCATAGAGATATACCATCAGAT
Organism: Paenibacillus sp. GXUN7292; assembly: GCF_050864975.1. Taxonomy (NCBI): domain Bacteria; kingdom Bacillati; phylum Bacillota; class Bacilli; order Caryophanales; family Paenibacillaceae; genus Paenibacillus; species Paenibacillus sp. GXUN7292. The sequence goes on from NZ_JBOZWO010000022.1 coordinate 83,319, forward strand.
GCGTATCCGAATATTTGTTATAGCGATTGAACACCATCGTAAAATGCTGGTCGAAGGCCTGGAACGCACTGGATATCGAAATAATGACAATTAAAAATGTCGTTGGAGATATCATTGGCACTGTAATGTTTCGAAATCTTTGCCAAACGTTTACACCGTCAATTTCAGCCGATTCATATAGTGAATCCGGAATATTGTTAAGCCCAATAAAATAAATGAACATCGCATAGCCAAGACCCTTCCATACGGCTACTAGCGCTAAGCTGGGAATAATGGTATCCGAGCCAATTCCTAGAAAAGCGATATCGGACATGCCAAACCAGCCTATTATTTGATTGACGATGCCAATTTCCGGAGCAAGCAGCCAAATCCAAACCATACCGATTACAAACCAGGATGGAATAGCCGGGAAATAGTAGATTGCGCGAAGCCAATCCGACCATCTGCCTTTGATCAGTCGTTTGGAGTAGCTCAGCATCACTGCAAAAACAAGCGGTATGACAACCTGAATCGGCACATAAATGAGTGAATAATACCAAGTATTTTTAAAAGCCGTCATAAACACCTGGTCCGCTAAAAGCATGCGTATATTGTCCAGCCCGTTGAACAGCGGCGGCGATATGACCTTAAATCGTGTAAAAGAATAATATAAGGACATGCAAGCTGGGATTATAAACAACATTAAAGCGCCAATTACATACGGTGTAATGAATAAATAGCCTGTAAAATAATCCGAGGCTTTGCGTCGCATCATGTCACCTCTCTTTCCGGCAGTTTTTGTAATCGTTTTCTAACCGCTTGCTTAATTATAAAATTGAACCTCCGCCCAATCTATTTCCGTCTCTTTACTTTCTCAGCCTTTTGTTTACTTGTTCGTGCAAAAAGAGTACTTGCACGCAAAACAGGCCTCCGAGAGCTTCTCGGCAGCCTGCTTTTGCGGTGCATTTCTGTGGAGGGTGTCGATTCATTGTCGATAGGGCAATAAGCAATTGAAAGGGAGGTTACTACGATCAAGTTAACTGTATTTCCTCAGGCCGTTGATAAACGCTAACGGAACTGAGACACGCTATTGTACGGAAATCAGCTTATTCTGAAATCTAAAGGAACTGAGAGACCTTATTTACTCAAAATCACTACCTAGACGGGGAAAGATCACCTATAGCGCTCCACAGTTCCGTTACAGTTTTAAAACACCTTTTTATTACTAAATAGAGCCTCTCAGTTCCGTTACAATTCTAAACAAATGGCATAACGACTTTTGCTCGATTATTTAACCCACTACCCCATCTATTTCCGTCTCTTTACTTTCTCAGCCTTTTGTTTATTTGTTCGGGAGAAACATGAATTTGCATGCGAAAACAGGCCACCGAGAGGTTCTCGGCAGCCTGCTTTGAGGTTCTTTTCGTTTGGGCTTACGACCACTGTTGTACGCCAATTTCTCAGCATATATAAAACCTGAATGGTTAAAATTGGCCTACAAGGCGGATGCTACCATCTCTCAAGTCCCAATTTTGCTCTCCGTTACTCTTTTTTTGCTTACCATTCTATTGATAAGCAGGATTCATCACACGCACCTTGTAAAAAGCCGCGCCCGTTAATGTCCGAGTGTAAGTTGGATTTACAAAGTCAACACTGTCGGTGCACCAGCCATTAAAGACACATGCGCCGACGGGTACTTTCGCATAGTCGGGCTGCGTAGAGATGATTTGACCAGATAATTGATTGCTGACGCTCTTAACTGCTTCTCGGTCAGCGCCAGCGCTTCCAGCATATGAGGAGTCAAATGTATTCGTCGATTTGACATACTGGTAAACATGCTTAGCTGTTGATATCCACAACCGGTCCGTATTTCCATATACCGGCTGAAGCTCATGACCAGAAGGGTTAGGCATTGGATCGCCATTGCCCCTATATTGCTGTGGCAGATCGACCTTCAACACCTCTTGGATAGTTGGTGCATCATCGGTTCCATTCACACTTAATGCTACCAAATGATAATCACCAAGCGCCCACAAAAGTGATTTCTCTGGATCCCATAGCACACCATGCGCGCCAGTCAAATCATATTGGGCATACTCGGCTGAATCCGGCCCCTGCGATGCGGTGTATATCCGAACCCAGTGACCGTGGCTTGCAGCCACCGCTACATTTCCATTTGGCAACAATTCTGCGGCATGCGGATTGCCTCCTACATTAACTCCCCATTGCTTACTGTTCCCCGCGGGATACGGCACAACAGCAGCCAAACCCTTAGAATCTGCAATAACGAGCCATTGTCCGCCGAATACATCACTTTTGCGAAGTCTTAAATCGCTCGGATCTTCAAATGCATTGGTCAATCCACTGAAACCATTTGCTGCACTCGGCGCCCATTCCCATATAATCGATGAAGGATCATTCCATTCTGTGGCATTCGGATCAAAAAACATAATCTTGTCATTTTTCTGGTCACCGCCGCCAATTGGATGGTCAAATACAACCGCAGTAGCAGACTCAGGCTGTTGGTACTCCAGATTTATGAAATGAGCCTTATAAATCGCTGCTCCGGTAAGAGTACGAGTCATTCCAGGAGCAAAAAAATCAACCGTATCCGTACACCAACTATTTGAACAGCCAACCTTCGGCGTTGTTTGAGCAGCCTGTCCCGTTATAAGATCGCTGCCAGCACTTCTCACATTAGCACGGTTCATCTCACCAGACCCTGAGTACGAAGTCGAGAATGTGTTTGTTGTTTTATTGTACTGATATACACCTGAATTAGTTGGCACCCATAGCTTGTCTGTATCCCCATAAACAGGCTGGACATCACGACCGCCGGTCGTAGGTAAATTTACTTTCAAGTACTCTGTCAGTACAGGAGCAGAACGGGAACCGCCAACGAGCAAAGCGACTAAATGATTGTCGCCGATTGCCCAAAGTACATTTCCTAGGGGATCCCACATTACTCCACGTGCTCCTGGCAAGGTATATGACGCATACGTATCCGAGGAAGAGTGAAGGGCTGATGTGTAAACTCGAACCCAATTTCCTTGACTTGCAGCGATGGCGATATTACCGTTTGGCAGCAATTCCGCGGATTGAGGGTTGCCGCCAACATTCAATCCCCATTTTTTACTGTTTCCTGAAGGATAAGGTACAATGGCTGCCAATCCTTCTGAATCTGTAACAATTGCCCATTGACCGCCGAATACAGAATTATTGCGAATCTTCAAGTCAGTGGGCAGCCCCCATGCGGCTAGTAAGCTATCAAAACCGTTTGCAGCTGTCGGTTTCCATGACCAGACAAGCGCCTGACTGCTATTCCAATCTGTTGCATTGGCATCCATAATCATGACACGGTCACCATTTTGCTCAGTAATGCCGATAAGCTTTGGATTATAAGTTAAAGTAGTTGCGCTAGCATGTATATTCCAAACCAAAGATAGTGTTAAAGAAGTGATTATAAGAAGACTGATCCAGAAAATTTTCTTAGAAGCACGAACTGACATCATTTCATTTGTCTCCTTTCGAAATAAGAATCGACTTACAATTCGTGTATACCCGTTTCGCAGTATGATTTCGAACTTCATACATAATCGGTCCATCATACCCCACTTCTTGCAATGCACTTAGCGTATCCTGCCAATCAATCGTTCCTTCTCCCGGATACCAGTGCTGCTCGTCAACGGCATCATTATCAGATATATGAGTTGTAATAATTTTGTCGCCGATTTTACGAATGAAATCTCCGGGAGTTTCATAAAAAAGATGATTAACATCGGCACATACCCGCAGCTCAGGATTATCTGCAAGCAGCATAAGCATTTCATCTGCCGAATGAGCCAGACATGTTCGCGGCAAGCATTCAGCGGCAAGCCTTGCACCACGCCCAGCAGCATACCTCGCAAGAATACCAAGAGAAAGGGAGGCTAGACGAAGCCTCTCCGCTCGCGCTTCCACCGCTATTGGTTCAAAGCTGGGATGTATAACCAGTGTATTGATGTTTCGATCACAAGCAAAATCAATTAGGCGGATCAAACCGGAAATGGCACTATCTCGTACGACATCATCCACTGATGAAGGGTCCCAATCATCTCCGTAAGGTAGGTGCAAGGACCATACGCGGATTCCGCAGCGCTCTGCGTCGCGGATAATGCGGTCACATTGTGCTAGAGCTGAATCCGATAACATATTTGCCGCGCGCCAGGTTACTTCGATACATGCAATGCCAACTGCAGACAACTCTTTCAAATTCTGCGGCACTGCTGCGTTGATAGACATCCCCAATGCCCTATCGGTTTGAAGTTGATAAGCGCACATTTTGGTTCATCCCCTTCCCCTTACTATGAATTCATTTGATTCACTTCATCGATGATTTCCTGCCCGTGATTTTTGTAGAAATAATCAACCCACTTTTCAAAGGCATCGATGGATTCGGAGCCTGTTACTATTTTCATTTTCATTTCATCAAAATAGGTGATCAAATCCGGCAAATATTGCGATGTTACCGATCCGGCAATTTTCATTTTATTATAAATACCGAATTCCGCATTCGCTTTAACGTCTTCGTAGAAGCCTGGTTTAACTTCATCAGCCAGCTTGCTGTATTCAATCCGCTCCGGATCAGGCAGCATATGTGAAGAGGAGTACATTAGACGATAGCTAAACCGGTATTTGTCAGCAAGCGCTTCAGGCGTTAATTGCGAATCTGGAATCTCCTCCAGGTATTTACCGCCAAGCAATGAGCTGTGAACCCCTACTTCGCCCATATTAATGCGGTCCCCCATCGTGCTCGTATATTCGGTATCTGGATCGGGCTCCATAAACCAGTTAAGCAGTTTTGCAATAGCTTCCGCTTGCTCTGGTGTCGTACCTTGTGTAATCGTCCAATACATACTAATATTGTCGCCTCTTGGCAATCCCTGCTGTCCCTCTGCTCCTTTCAATGGAGGCAGCAATACCAGTTCAGCGTTTGGATCGGACTTTTTAATGTTAGCTGCAATCCGGCCACGCGTTGCATTTGCCAGGAAGCTTGCCGCACCGTACTTTCCGCTTGTTATTTTCTCTTCCAGCTTACTGTAATCTAATACCATAGATTCCTTATCATAAACACCAGATGCATACATATCTCGGAAATAAGCTAACGCTTGCTTGGCGCCAGGCGTAATAAAATCAGGTATAAGCTTGCCATCAACTTGCTGCCAATTAATTGAATTAGACTGTGTATCTAAATTTACACCGAAAGGAAAAGCAAGTGTGTTGTCCATAAAGACCAGATTTTTCTGACTGGCAAAGCCGTACGTATCATTTTTGTTATTACCATCCGGATCTTGCTCCGTAAACGCCTTCATAACTTCCATGAACTGCTCCGTAGTTTCAGGCATAGGCAGTTGCAGCTTATCCAGCCAATCTTTACGAATATAAGTAACTGTTGGATTTTGCAAGCTGGAAGTAGGAGCCGGAATGGCATATTTCTTCCCCAAATACGTAACATTGCGCATGTCTTCATCACTGAGGTAACGCTTTAAATTCGGCACATGCTCTCCGATCAGATCATCGACTGGGATAATAATTCCGCTGTTAGCCCAGTTAATCATATCCGTTTTCGTAGAGAGGACAAGATTTGGGAAATCTCCTGCTCCCATTAGCATTTGTTTCTTCTGATTGAACTGAGCAGAGTCACGTGGTAAAAGAATCCATTCAATTTCCAAATTCGGAAACGATTCTTTAAAAATATTCGTCCATTTATTATCATTTGGATCGACATTAGCCGGCATATCATATAAGCCATTCATGATGGAAATTTTCACTGGTTTCCCCGTAGATGATTCATCAGGTGAATTGGACGAGCCCAATGTGGTTGTAGACGATGGCGTCGTCGATGTTTGGCTGGATGGCGAAGCGGGATTATTTCCTCCGCATGCTGACAGCAAGAGTGCTGTTATAGAAATAAGCATTAGGATGGAACTCATTTTCTTTCCCATAAAGTCCTTTTTCAAAGAAACCCTCTCCTTATTTTTCATGTTCTCTATTTAGTTCAATACAAATTAAGCTTTAACAGCACCTAGTGTAATCCCTTTAACAAAATGCTTTTGCAAGAACGGATACACTACAACAATTGGCAATGTAGATACCACAATAACAGCCATTTTAAGCGTTTCAGTCCCAAGTGTTCCTTGTAAGTCTAGCTCGGCCATCGTTTGGGCATCGACAGATGATTGTGTGAAAATCATCATTTGTACGATTAACTGCAGCGGAAACAGGGACTGGGATTGAATGTACATAACTCCGGGCGTGAAAATATTCCAAAAATGAACAGCAGCAAAAAGACCAATGGTTGCTAATATAGGCTTGGAAATCGGCAGGTACACAAAGGCTAGCGTCTGCAGATCGTTACTGCCATCTATTGAGGCAGATTCCTCTAGCTCAGAAGGCAGCTGCTCAAAAAAACTTTTGACCAATATCATGTAATATACACTCATCATACCTGGTAAAATTAACGCCCAGATCGTATTATACAATCCCAAATTCCGAATATTCAGGAAATTCGGAATAATCCCTGCATTAAAAAACATTGTGACTAGAAAGTACAGCATGACAGTCCGTCTAGCCAGCAGTCGCTTGCGTGAAAGTGCGTAGCCAGTAGTTGTGACCGTAATCAACGAAAATAAAGTCCCTGCTAAGGTGACAATAATCGTCACTTTCAACGAATTCATAAACATTGGATTACGGAACACTTCCCGGTATGCATGCAAATTGAATTCCTGCGGAATAAATCCTACTTGACCGGTCATAACCATTGCATTGCTGCTGAATGACTTTGCGATAACATTAACGAACGGCAGCAGCATAGAGGCACCGATCAGTAACATAAATACAATAATTAGCCTGTTGAACATCTTTTCATTCTTCGTTAGCAGAAGTGTCACCTCCAATGATGCGAAAAGCACACGGATATACTTACCACAGCGCCCCTCCTGCTCTGCGGCTCAAACGATTGGCAAGAACAATTAGTGTAAATCCGATTATTGACTGAAATAAACCCACGGCTGTTGTATAGCTATACTTGCCTTGGAACAATCCCAACCGGAAAACATAGGTGGACAAAACATCACCAACCTCATAAACATTTGGAGAATACAGCACATAAATTTGCTCGAAGTCGCTTCCCATCATATTACCAATTCGCAGAACTAGTAAAACTACGATCGTCGGCATTATGGCAGGCAATGTAACATGAAGGGCTTGCTTGAACCTTCCAGCACCATCTATAACCGCCGCATCATAATATTCTGGATTAACTCCAGTTATGGCAGCCAGATAAATAATTGCCCCCCACCCCATGTTTTTCCATAGCTCAGTAACAATTAAAATGGTCCGGAATGCTTTTGGATCTGTAAGCAAAAATTCACTATAACGCTCACCGCCAAACCATTCTGTAATCGTAGCCAAGACGCCAGTATTTGGAGATAAAATGGCCACGGCGAAGCCGCCGACTACAACCCAAGATAAAAAATGCGGAAAATAAGTTACCGTCTGCATCCACCGCTTGAATACAACATTGCGGATCTCGTTCAACAATAACGCGAACAAAATTGGTCCGGGAAAAGCGAATAAAATTTGATAGAGATTGAGCACAATTGTATTTTTGAATGCCCGCCAAAAGAGGACCGCATCGAACAGTTCCTTAAAGTTCTGCAGCCCTATCCACTTGCTGCCCCAAATGCCATGCAACGGATTAAACTGTTTAAAAGCAATCAATATTCCGTACATAGGCAAATAACTAAAAACGAATGTCGCTGCAATGCCTGGCAAGAGTAACAGCAATAAATACTTCTGGCTGATTAGCGTACGAAGAAAGCGACGCTCGCCGGTTTGTTTAAAGACCCCCTTGATTTGAATATTCGTTCACCCCCTTGCTTTGGATTTGAGCAGAGCCGCGATATACTGGAATCGCTTACACCTCAAATCATAACGAAGCTCCGGGGATGAACATAGAGTACGTCTTTATGAAACACAGTGGGTTTTTATGAATATGGCGACCTTCAGTTTTTTGGGTAAAGCATCACTTTTATAGATCCGCGTATTTGCTGGACTTTTGGGGATGAAATTAGCTGGAAATAGATTGTTGCCTGAATTGTCCTGGCGTGCAGCCCTCATATTTTTTAAAAAAGCGCGCGAAGCTTTGCGTGTTATTGTAGCCTACGGATTGAGCGATATCATCCAAAGACAGGCTAGGCTGCTCAATTAGGCGCAGCTTACTATTTTCGATTCGAATCCGGTTCATATAATCGATAAAGTTAAAGTTTGTTTCGTCCTTGAACAGCTTACTCATATACGCCGCATTTAAACCGATGCGATCAGCAACGCTCTCCAGCGTCAAATCGTTCATATATTCCACACCAAGAATGACAATCGCTTGACGAATTTTCGGATGAATACTAGAAATGCCAGCTACCTCGTTTAGTCTTTCAATGATTTCCCCAAGTACACGCTCAAGCCAATCACGAAGTTCAGATTCTGACTTCAGAGTGGCAAGCTGGTGAAATAGCGGCCGTCGCATAAACTCCTGATAAACGGCGAAATTCGTTCCCTCCAAACGGATCAAGACTGCTGAAAGAAGCTTTAACACAATGTTCATCACCTGTGACCATGACAGATCTCGAAAATCGCCAAACCAATCGAACAGTTCATTCAACGTATCAACAGAAATAGATGGATCCCGAACCGCTATAGCATGACCCATTTTCTTCTCAAATAACGAAAGGGGATTAATCGTGTTTTGCGCAAAATCCGAATCTGGAGCTGCCGATTGGCAAGCAAGCTCATAGCGCGCTTTATGGTAGGAATGATAAATTTTTTCCAGTTCTTCTACTGTCTCGCCAACGCCAATAAGAGGCGAAACATCTGCCAATTCAGGATCAGGAAAGGTAAACAAGCGGGCAAACTCCAAAATCTTATCACAATCATCGGTTGGTGCATTCAACAAAACGGCTATGACATCTATCTCGAGCTCAATAGCAACGCCGTCAAGCTCCAGCTCGGCCATTATACGTTCTGCTCTATTAAGCCAAGCTAACTGTGCAATCGTCCGGGTACGAATGCTTTCCTCCTCATGCATTCGGGACGCCAGACCTCCAACCAGCACAACTGTAAAAAAACGATGGGGCAATTGTATATTCAAAAAAGCCAGCTGCTCTATTATGGCCGCTCGATCCATCTCATAACCCGTCATTACACGCTGCAACAGCTTGCTTATCATAAGCAGTCTGTTGTTCTCCACAAAACGTTCAAGATCAGTTTTACTGTTTAATACATGCATATAGGCATCTCTTATTAATTGAAATTCGTTATGGCGTAATTGCTTGCCTGATCCATGAGGAAGCACTCGTGTGACCAGTTTTTGCAGCGGGCTATACAAATAACGTCCATAGACAATAGAGCAGGCAATAGCGACTACAATGGTTGTTAACAGTACCAGCAGCGTCAATTGGTTAGCAACAGACAATCGGCTGGTCAGTCTTTCCATAGGCAGCATGCTAATAAGCTGCCAGCGACTAATTTCTGAACTCGTGTAGGAAACCGCAAATTTTGTTTCCCCCCACTCCATCACTTGATAATCTGAATTATTTACTTGCGTTGCTCCCGTTGAATAGAGTGACTTCTCGATTCCCTCTGTACAAGCCGAGCCATTGCACCATAATGGGCTTCCATTGGCATCTAGAACAATCGTAGTGTCCAAATCTGATAATCGAAGCGGATTGAATATATCTGCAAACCGATTTTCTTCAACTATAAGAAGGATAGAGCCAACATTTCGATAGGCAGCATTCTGGACAGGGCGAACCATAACAAACACTTGCCGCCCGTCAAGTTTCTGCAGAAAAAAACGCGGCTGATGCATCGCACCTGAAAGTGCAGTTAATTCTTTTTCAACTGCACTCATCTCATCACGAGTACGGAAGAAAGTGCCTGTTTCTTTATCGGCGCCTATCATGTAATCGAATTTGTCAAAGTGCAAATAAATCCCCGAAAGAAATCGGCTCTCGGCTTGCAGATTATCCAGCTTGAGGATTAAATCGTTAAATGATTTGGCATCTGAGCTATACTCCTCCTGCATAAATACCGATAGCTTAGGCTGATTAAGGAGATTAGCGGCAACATAAACCATCTCGCTAAACATCATATCCCCGTTCGTCTTTGCCTGCTCTAGCAATTGTTTATTCGCCGAACCGACTTCTTGCAGCATACTTTCGGTATAATGATCATGCAATACATACACAGTCAGGCTAGTAGGAAGTACAGCCATAAGCAGTAATCCGATAATTAATTTATACAAAAATTTCATTTTTTCGGTGCTTAACAACCGGCGTTTCATCCTTATATATCCCCCCTATGTAAATGAACGCTTATGAACCATGAATTTTTTGCTATGTTGTCAACTCGATGATCGGCTGGTCGTGAGTAAATCGGATAAGCAGCTTTTCGTCTGGTGAAATGAATTTCACAACTTCTTTTTCGGCATGTATCACTCGAATATTTATGCCTTCTTCTAATTCTCTTGTCACGATTAAATCCATCAGCCGCCCGCACAGTTGTATATCACGCAGCGCCATGTTGTTCCAAGCTTTAAGCAATCTTGGAACGCATTCGAAAGAATCCAGTGCAACTGGTTTAATTCCAAACATTCCTTCTGTAAATACTCTCCCATACAACGCACATTCCGCCGACAAATGGCGTTGATTACCTTCCGGGTAAGCTTCAACCGGATAAGGAACATGTTCACCCAACAGTCTCTTTCTCGCATAAGCACTCAAATAGGGCATGACACGTTCTGTTTCTCCCGCATTAAAGGCAGCACGAAAACCGTACAGTGTAGAACGATCCCAAAAAGTTGTGTCACCAGCCTGTGTAGCTAACCCGTCTGGCGTCCAAAGTCTAGAATCAAACATTGCTTCCAGCGTACCCTCTTGCCGCTGCATAATTCCCATCGTAAGCGGCAGACAAATCCATGAGCGTAATACATCATTTCCTTCGTAATAACGATATGTAGCAAAACCTTCGACTTCAGCTCCAAAATATCGCTCAATCGCCTCTGCCAATTCCTTTGCTTCTGCCTCGAAAGCTTCTGTCTCTGCTGTTTTCCCCAGTGATCTCGCTAAACTTGCGGCATTCCGCAACGCACCATATCCAAGCGAGGAAGTTGACAAATTTGCTTCGCCGGAAGGGAATCGATTTTCTAGCTCATCCGAATCGGAGGCGATAATTCCTTCACTTGTTAGTTTGCTTCGATTGTATTCTAAACACCAACAGATGGATGGCCATAGCTCTTCCGCAATTGCCCTGTCACCTAGAATAAGCGCAAAGAGAGAAGCGCCATACGCATACATAGCCGCATCACCGCGATCACCTGCGCCTTCCCATATGTCTGTGCCTTCTGCAATGATTGAAGTTGGAATCGGATCAAACTTCGGTCCCATAAAAGGCATAAAAAGCCGGTAAGCATTCAACGAAGCTGCGATGCCAACCGGGTCGTTAAGGAAAGCAAAAAAAGGCCCCGCATATTCCACCTGATCGTTGGTCCAAACCGCTGCATAAAAAATGCCGCCCCCTGGACTATGCATAAGACCGCTTTTTGTTTCATAAATACTCTCCATTAAGCGCAATTTAGCAAGGGCAAATCCCTCGTTCAGTACCGGATCTGGTGTTTCGAGCCTCAGGAAGCGAGCCGACCGTCGAACAAGCCCCTCTCTCTTCGCCTTCTCCTGCTGCCAATCGATTATCGGTGCGTCCTCCATAATGCCTCGCCCGTGTACTATCAAAGCAAAAGTTGTTCGCTCATTAGGATGTAAACGTACCGTTGCGGGTGCATTGCATATTGACTCCAACACATAAATCCCCTTAACACCCCGTCGATGGTACGTGCTATTTGGAGCTTCGATCTCTATTTCCACCATCTTATCGGATTGATTGGTCAATTCGATCATTTCCACATAAGCATGTAAATCCGTTGACGGAAACATACTTCGAACAATAGCAATACCTGCTTCAGTATGCGAATAGACAGTAAGTACGCCGTCAAACGTAATCCGATTGGGTTTCTCTACCCCGATAGACTTGCCGCAAATGCTAAGCTGAAGCGAAAGTTCCACACTAAATTCTTTGGTTAGGCTTGCATGTGTATCATTGGGAATTGTGCGCAGGGCCGGCCAAATCAGCAAACGACTTAGCTGAAGTTCCCCGTTCGCATTAACGCCATACCTTATAATCGACGATATCGCCATTCCGCTCATTTCAATATGATCTTCATGAGGCAAGTGGTTATCAGAACCTACTTCCCAGCAAATCCCCCCTGTTTCATTCAGCTTCCATCGACTAGTTGACTCATTTTGCTTCAAGTGTCATCGCTCCTAAATAGAATAATTGATAGATGATCCGCAAAAAATTCTGCTAGTGCACTCATGATGAATCGAAGTGTTTTTAAATTACTCCGCTTATTATTGCTCGTTTTTGCTCATTTTTTAAAATAATTTTAGATATACGCGCATAATTACACATTACAATACTATATCAGAGCAAAAACAAGCGCAATGGTTTATTCCGGGCTGTTGAAAAAGTATTTTTCCAACGAAGCTGGCGAAATTGTCAATTCATTGTGAATGATGCAATAAGCAATAAAAGAGGCGGCTCACAAAGTATTGACATGGTCACACGTTCGGCTATTTGTAATTTACTTTCGACCAACGTGAGAAGCTGATTGGAGCACTTGCTTTGTAAATTGTAACGGTCACAAATGACCGTAGGAGCCTTGTTTTCCGCCATTTGAATTGTAAACGGACAAAAATGTCCCTTACATAGCTTTTCCCCCTTAAAATAGCTTATTTGGTCGTGTAAAGGTCACTAGTGTCCGTTACAATTATTTTCAAGCCATTTTTGCCAGCCAAGGGTCACTAATGTCCGTTAGAGTTCTTCTAATACAAGGATAAACGGCTCCACCGTCCTTTGGAAAGACACGTTTACCGATGATGATAAGAACAAGTTTGTAGAAAAAACTTATAAATCCTTATAATTTAACAAAAAAAATCAAATCCTGCATTAAGCAGAATTTGATTTCCCTCGCGCTTTAACGGCGCCACTTCAGCTTATTTTATTTTTGTTTAAGAGCCTTCTCAAACCGCTCAAGACCTTCCAGCAGCAGAGAACGCGGTGTCCCGAAATTGACTCGCAAAAAGCCTGCGCCTTCGGCTCCAAACATAGAGCCTTCATTAAAAGCAACTCTAGCTTTATTGAACATCAAATCTTTAAGCACCTCAGGATCTGCGCTGATTTCTCGGCAATCGAACCAGGCCAGATACGTTCCCTCCGGCCTGTACATCTTAACCCCAGGCAGCTGATTGGCGACAAATTGCTCCATATCGTCAATATTTTGCTGCAAATAAGCAAGCAGTTCTTCCAGCCATTGCTCGCCTTGGCGGTAGCATGCCTCCACTGCTACTTGAGCAAAGCAATTTTCCATTGATATCGCAAACGTCTGCAATCTAAAATTAAATCGCTCCCTAAGTTCAGGATCGGCTATAATAGCAAGCGAGGAATGCAGCCCCGCGATATTAAAGGTTTTGCTAGGCGCAATGCAAGCGACCGTCTGCTTGGCAATCGCATCAGACAGCGAGGCAAACGGAATATGCTTATGTCCTTTGTACACAATATCCCCGTGAATTTCATCGGATAGCACAAACACGCCATGCTTTACGCATAAATTTCCAATTTCCGTTAGTTCTTCTTTCGTCCATACACGTCCTACCGGATTATGAGGATGGCATAAAATTAATATTTTTACTTTATCCTCAATTATTTGCCGCTCCATTTCGGCCAAGTCCAGCTCATATCGTCCGCTCTCTGTAAGCACAAGCTGGTTTGCGACAATATTACGCCCGTGAGAAGAAATGATGCGATAAAACGGATGGTATACAGGCACTTGAATCATTACATTGTCGCCCGGCTCTGTCAACAGCTCTACTAAAATGCTTAACGCTGTAACGACACCTGGACAGCCCACTATCCAACTCTGATCGAAGGACCATTGATGCTTCCGTTCCTGCCAGGATGCAACGGCTTCCAAATAAGAAGGACTGCGGTATGTATAACCGAATATGCCATGAGCAGCCCGCTCCTTCATCGCTTCTATCGCTGCTGGAGGCGCCTCAAAGTCCATATCGGCAACCCACATAGGAAGAATATCCGCTTGTCCAAACATCGTCTCAACCTGATCCCATTTTACGCTAGCTGTCCCTCTTCTCTCTATGACTTTGTCGAAATTATACATAGATGCCATAATGCAACCCCTCCAGCTGTATGATGTACTAAAATGAAATTTCAATCTAGTTTGATATGCAATAACTCTAACTATCATACCACAAATCACGATTTTATTATTCTACACCTTCTTATGTACCCTTAACGAATAAATCCCCCAAACCAGTTTTCAAGCAAGCATGGGGGATTATTTTAAAGCTTAATGATTGCCTAGAGCTTGTCGAGCATAGCCGAATACTTACCCTACAGGATTATCGCCTTTATTGCCTTTATCCGGCTCGCCTGTTGGCTCGTTGCCCTTGCCTTCCTTTTTTTCTCGACCCTTACCTGGTCCTTTTCCTGATTCTTTACCGGATTCTGCGGCAGGTTCTTTGCCAGATTCTTTACCCTTATCAGGCTTGCCGCCTTTCTCACTGTCGCCGCCTTTGCCTTGATGACCTTTTTCTTTCCCTGCGTCTTCGCCCTTCCCGTGCTTTTGCTCCTTTTCCTTGTCCTTTTCCTTTTCTTCTTTTCCTTCATGGTTCTTAGCTGTTTCCTTGCCATGCTTGTCTTGCTTGTCTTGCTTCTCCGGTTTGTCTTGTCTTTCTTGCTGATCCTGCTGCTCCGGTTCTCCTTGCTCATTTTGATTCGTCTGTTTTGCTTCTTGTTCCTTATTTTCTTTTTGGTTTTTGCCCTTGCCATGGCCGGGACCATGTTTACCGGGACCTTTTCCTCCTGGCATAATATTACCTCCTTAAATATGCTTTACATATTCGGCGAATGAACGCTTTTTATATGCTGAATATTGGTGTATAACGTTTTGCCTTCCGCTGTAATCATATGAACAACATTGTTCTCGATTCCTTTTAATAAGCCTATTTTGTTAGGGCTTTTCCCTAAATCGAAAACGACAATTTTGTTTTCCAGCTTTTTCAGCTGCTCATCAAAAGAACGGGATAATGGAAGATCGGAAGGACTTACCGGAAAATGTTTTTTATCCAAAAGATAAGGTGTGTGGGAGTTGCTGTAAGGAATAAGCCATTTCAAGTGGTTAAGCGGAATAAACATCGTTCTGTACACAGGGGTATAAAATTCAAAATAATTGGTCATTACATGGGTAATATAACCGTGAATTGAGTGGTTTCCAGAAATAAATATTTCTATAAATACCCCTTTGGCATTTGTTAAAATTTTTCTGTAGGATGTCTGCTTTTCATTATTAATCGGTTTTTCAGGAAGAGCGGAGAAGTCTGAAATACTTTTGAGCGTGTTCATACTGACGTTAAGAATATGAATAGAAGGAATATAAATATAGCGTTCACCATTGTACAAAACTAGAATATCTTGGCCTACATCTATTAAAACGCCGGTATGCCATTTGTCCCCATGCATTTCAACATCAATAACCGCTCCAAGCTTCATCTGAAAAAAATCCATCTATTTCACCTCCTCTCTCATAAACATCTGTGTTCATACGTATAAACAAAGGAGGCTTTCTTATAAATCGACCATTTTACGAGAGTAGCTAGAATAGGAAGGTAAAAAAATCACGCACATTTAAACCTTCACCCCACATGGAGCGAAGTTATCTATTTAGATTTCATTACAAGGGGCAGAGGAGGTCGAATAATTAGGATTCAGCATAGAGACTCTTCCTCCCCCTGCTTAATTACTGATAAATTAATTTTTTTCGTTGTTGTTATCGCTATTTTTTTCGTTGCTTTTATCGTTATTTTCTTGTTTCTTGTTGTCTTGCTGAGGTTCTTTTCTAACGCCGTAGGAAACATTTTTAATATGGTAGTTATAAATAGTTACCAATTCATGATTCACAACCATATTAATATAGTCGTCTGTCATTTCGGCTAATACGCCTTGCACGCTTTCATGGCCGCCTCGGTTTATTTGACACCATAGATTTTTCATGCCTCTTAACAGCCCTACGAAATTATCCGCCTCCATAATTTTCAATGCAGGCTGCACAGGCTCAACCTCTACATATTCTGGGGAATTTTTTGTATTTTGAGTAATGCTCTTTACATGCTGAGTGTTGTAATAAATAAGTCCATCCTTTTCATTGTAAATGACGACATAATCGGAACCGGCCGCAACAACACGGCCTTGTCTGGATTCAGGGCCTCCACGATCCAATCTTACTTCCTTGCCTATAAGAGTTAAATAATCAAACGCCATATCTATCAATTCACCTTCCGTAAATATATTTTTTTTACATAATGCATTTATACGCAACTAGTAAAAGATTGTACTAAGCGAATGTCCCCGCCGCTATTAATTCCACTTTTATCCCTATAGTGCAAATGCAATAGGATTAACGCCCAGAAAAAAACCTTCTTTCGTGTACGAATATATCTCTCCTATTGAAAGAAGGGAACTTGGCCTTTTCATACTAGAATTACATCTCTTTTATATTGGAAATGTCAGAAATACTGCTTAAAGCAACCACATACACAACATCACGAGTAGACAATACGACTATGCCCTCATTCAGCCCGATTACGGCTGCGCTTAATACATCCTTTAGCTGTTCAGCCAAAGTATTGAAGTCGATTCTGGATTTGCCCACTAGTGGCTTTAATACACTTATCATTCCCCCTGCTTCGTTTTCGTCTGTTTTATCAGATTGATCATTATTGCTGTTGCTGCTAATGAGTTTGCTGTCGTAATCCTCTGAAAACAGCTCTATCCCGGCAATTAGATGAATAGGTATATAGCGTTCTTGCCCGTTACTTGCAAAATTTAATATATATTTATCAGCAGATAGTATTCTTGCATTAGAATATTTACTGTTTGAATAGTCTAAAGTGTGCAGCTCTTTAATCGTATTATTTTTCAACTGATTAAGCATGTTTTGCATCGATTCTGCATTGTTGTGGCAGTGGCAGCCATTATTGTATTCATCCGAGCATCTGTCTGGATGCTTATGCGGCCCTGGCGGCTTTGGTTTCAGACCATGAGGCTTCGGTGGTCCCGGCGGCTTATGCGGAGGCCCGGGCGGTCCCGGCGGTCCTGGAGGCCCGGGTGGTCCCGGCGGCCCTGGAGGTCCAGGAGGTCCCGGCGGTCCTTGTTTCCCAGCTGGTCCTAATGGTCCCAATGGACCTGACGGTCCCGATGGCCCTGATGGTCCTGACGGACCTCTTTTTCCCCTTGAGCCTTTGGAGCCTTTTGGTCCCTTAGCGCCTTTTGAACCCTTGTGGCCTTTTGAGCCTTTTGTGCCTTTTGAGCCCTTGCCTCCCCGTTTGCAAATCATTTTTTTACATCCATGCTTTTTACGTCTTTTTAGACATAATCGTTTTTTTCTTTTTTTGCCTGACATTTTTTTCTTTATCCGCTTATGCTTAGAGCAGGTGCATGGCTGACTGCCTTTGCAGAGAATGCAAATGTTTTCTAAGCTGCTAAGCTGTTTTGGGGTAAGCTGCTTCTTCCTTACTTTAATCGAGCTGGATTTGCTCACTCCCTTTACTACCCGAAAAATTTTCACTCGAATTTTCCTTGCTTTAGAATGAACATAAACTTTTTTTCGCGTAACGATGACGTAGCCCTCCTTTCACCTATTTGAAACTAACATAGGAAATTTAACTACTAGGATATTTGCATTATTAGTATATGAATCTATAAAAATGACTGCTCTAGTTAATTCGCACATTTTCAACAGGTATAAGCGCATAATTTTCAAATAAAAGAGTGGGTTTTATCCTTGACCATTACAAGAAACGAGACAAATACATACAGTAGAAATAGCTATTCCTGTCATTCGCCCTGTCGCACTCCATAAAATAAAAACCTAAATAGCATAAAAGATTGACTGACAAATCATCGATTATCATAAGAACTGCAAGCAATAGAAAAAAGCCCATAAGTGTTTCGTCATTGGGCTTTTTCGTGTATTAAATGGTTATCATAGGCCATACTAATACATCGAGTTTTTGCGTATAGGTATGTATGGGGGGATCGGTGAATGCAATTTGCGGTGCGAGCTGGGTTAAAGCTGAATTTTGTTGTATGCTCGGCTGCACCTGTTGCAGCGGCCATGGCAGATGATGGAGATCGATCGCCATCACCTGATTTTTCATGTAATACATGCGATATCTTTCTGTGAGCCAGTAGGTTAAAGTTCCTGCTTCCGCATAAAAAATTTGATTGTCGGGTAAATATGCAGCTTCAAAAATAGCACTGTGACTCTGGCTTTGACGGTCTATACGTTCACTTTTAAAATAGCATTCCGACTGTAGCGTTTTGTTTAATATAATATTAGCATGCATATAAGGAAGCCCTGCCAGCCTCGCACCTTGAACAGCGGCAATGCTAGAAGCATCAAGACTAAAAAAGTAAACGCCGGCAATGCCTTTATATCGTACATAAGTACGAATATTCAGTTCACGAAAGGTATGAAGAAATGGCAGCCTGGGAATATAACGCAGCCGCAAATTACTGACACGGAACGAAGCAGCGCTTATCCATGCTGCCCCTTCCCATACATCAAGCTCAAGCTGCTCCGGCACTATTGCTTGGAGCTGCTTTATGTCGACTGGCCAATGCACAAACAGCAGATCATTCCAGGTTTGCTTCATTCCCCATTTACGTTCTGGAAGCGCAAATGGACGATGATTAACTTTATGGAGCAGTCTCTGTACCATTTATGCGCCTCCTTAAAGTGTAGATGTCTATTGCTCCTCCAGACGATTAACCGCTACCGTTTGTGTATTAAGCGGATTGGTGCCTACTTGCACCGTTGCCATTTCATTAGCCATATCTACACTCTCTATCCAAACGGAATGCTCGCCGTCAAGCTTAACAGGCACAGTATCCTTCATTTCCAAAATCGTTTTTGCTCGTTCAGCCTTCATGCTATAACCTCCCTTCTTTCGCTTAATGTAAAGCAAATCATGCTTTTTTATGCATTTTATACAACAAAAAACCTATGCATTTGCTGCATAGGCGGTTTCAAGCATTCGTTTATGAAAATTGCCAAAGCCCGCTATCGGCTCACGAACCATATTGGACCAAAACATGCCACATATATTTTAATTCCTGAAGCACTTCCTCATAGCTTCCGCGATCTTTCCATAACTCGGGATGCCGCTTCAAATTATTGACTGCAGCACCAATAACACTAGCATCAATATGGCTTTCCTGCGCTATGCGTTTAGCCAAGGAGGGCATTGCAGGCCCTCTGAAATCCTCAGGCACTTGCTCTGTATGCAGAACAAATCCCATATGCCAACGTAGTTCAATACAATATTTTAAACATAATTGCTCTAGAATATCTCCTATGTAAGTCCCCTTAAAAGAAGGATCGGCTACAAGCACTTCTACATCTTCCTTAAGAAGAACATCTCCGTGTACTTGCGCTTCTATATAATGATTAAGATTTCGATTCGGCTTGCGCTTTGAAGGATCGGGTCTGGGCTGATCAAGATGATGCAGCATATGCTCGATTAATCTTTTTGGAGTAAGCTCCTTTTCACCAATCGCTTCATTTCGTAAAAATGCATCTTTAAACAACGATGCTAATATATCGTTAAACTCTGCATACGTGCCTTTTTCTATCGGATCTTGATGAGAATCCAAATACGTATATGTACAGCGTGAGGAAACTTCTGGTGCAAGCAGAAAGTAACATGAACCAAAACGAGGGGCAGGACCATCCGGGTGCAGCATAAGATCAAGCGCTCCATATTTCGGACGCTCGCTATTTGTTACGCCAACTAATTGATAGGAGCCGCCAAACAGCTTTTTCTCCCATAGATCCCGCATGCCGCCTGGATATGCGGATACACTGCCGTTAGAAACAAAAGTTTCAAATTGGCTTTTATACAAGCCCTGCTCCAGCATTTCCTCAGCTACACGCTTCATGTTCGCAATGGGACGATCAGGGTGAAAGTGCAGTGCTACCCTGGCGTTTGAAAATAATTTCGCCGAAGCTGCCTCCAAGGTGCTCCAAGGAATGTTCGACATATGCATGATTTCGTAAAGCGACTGCTGCGCTTCTATTTTTCTGCTCCTGGCATATTCAGTAATATAGTCCACAGCTAATCGCTGCGCATTCGATAACCTGGTCCTATCAAACATTTATATCGCCCCCATCCAGTCATGCTGCAAAATTCATTTTGAATAGAATATCATGATCTTCATGCTAATTCTATATGATTTTGACCGGAAGCCAACCTTCCAGAAGTGCTCCTCCGTCAGATAGGTTGCTTGCACCGAGCTCTCCCCCATGCCGCCTAACAATCGTTTGTGAAATCGTTAAACCTAAACCGCTGCCTCCAGTTGACCGGCTTCTTGAGGCTTCTCCACGGTACAGAGGTTCAAAAGCATGCTTTATTTCCTCTGCAGAGAAGCCCGGTCCCGTATCCTGTATTTTAAACCTTATTTTATTGCCGTCAGCAAAACATGCCACAACAATTTTACCCTCAGATGGCGTATGCCTGACTGCATTATCCAAAAGATTACTTATAGCCCGCTCTAATAAATGAGCATCGCCATTAAGAATACAGTCACCCGCAAATTGTTTCATTATAGAAATATGTTTTTGTCGAGCCTGAGGGTTCAAGCTGTATATTGATGTTTGGAGTATAGCTATAAGATCAACCGTATTATTGCTAAGTTTCCCTTCCATATAATCCAGCTTTGTAAATGTAAAAAGCTCCTCTACCAGCCGGTCCAATTGTGTCGATTTTTCCTTACACACAGCCAAATACTTTGCTATTTTCTCTGGTGTTTGGGCAATCCCTTGCTGCAAGCCATCCAAATAGCCCCGCAAAGCGAACAAAGGTGTCCGCAAATCATGTGCGACTGCAGCAATGACGAATCTGCGTTCCTCTTCCAATACAATTTGTTTGCGATTTGACTGTTTAAGCCCTTTGACCATCAATTCAAATCCATCACGAACGTGTGCAACCTCTTTTATTCCCGACAAAGGCAGCTGCGCATCCCAATCGCCTGCTGCAATCTGCCTGGCGGCAAGGCTCATTTTCTCGAGAGGCTTTAGAAGATGCCTGCGCATGACAATGCCTATAATAACGAATGCCAGCACTAATCCGGCAAGTGCCGCGATCATTTGAAACATGTTCGACTTCGGAAAATAAATAATAACCTTTCCGAGTAACCGTCCATCCTCAATGACCGAAAACTTTTCAGTTGACAGAAAGGCGCTGCGCTGCCCAGGGCTGGACCGATAAATTTCTTCATTTGAATCAGTTAAAATAATGGCATCCAGCTTCGTATTATGCAAAAGAGCTTGTAATTGATTTTGCCAATTGGAATCCGTCCATTTATCCGTGTTCATTTCGATCAATTGAGCAATTCTGTACAAATCCTTTTGCAAGCTTTCATTTTGCAGCTCGCTATTGGAAATGCTAAATGTTTTTGTTTCCATAACATGAGCTGTTACAAAGAAGAACCACGGCATTAAAAGGATGAAAAAAAAGCATAGCAAAGTAAACGTACGGATGCGGATAGGCTTCATTTTATCCTCCCTCAAAACGATAACCAACGCCCCATACGTTGACCAGGTATTGCGGATCATTCGGATCGCATTCAACTTTCTCGCGAAGCCGGCTAAGATGCACCCTTATCGTATGCTTATCGCCAACCCCGTCCCAAAATTTCGCCAGTAATTGCTCATAAGTAAAAACATGTCTTGGATGCTCGGCAAACAAGCGAAGCAGTTCATATTCCTTCGGTGTGAGAACTACGTTTTTCCCATCCACTGCCACTTCTCGTGCTGACAGATTGAGCTTCATGCGCCCATAATCCAAAATAGTTTCATTCCGTTGCTGTTCAGAGGCGGTGCGCCGCAATACAGCTTTTACCCTTGCGATGATTTCGCCGGGCGATGCCGATTTTACGATATAATCATCGCCGCCGAGAGTCAGCCCACGAATCTTGTCCACATCATCGCTGCGCGCGCTCAAAAACAGTATAGGTACGTTGCTTTCCTTCCGGATTTGGCGGCATAAATCAAAGCCATTTTGCCCCGGCATCATAATGTCGAGAATAATGCAATGAACGGTCCTTTGTTGGAACAAGCCCCATGCTTCAACAGTGTCACCAGCCGTGATGACTTGAAAGTTATCATTTTCGAAAAAATCCCTTAAAAGCTCCACGATGCTTTGATCATCGTCTACGACAAGTATTGTATGAAGTGCACTCACGATTATCCCACCTTTTCAACCTAGTTTAGCATTTTTTTTAAGGGAACAAGCGAAGCTGCTTAATTTGTGATACATTGTTTATTGTTTTGTGATTATTTCACAGCTTCATTTGAGAGATTCATTTGTTATGATGCTAGAGACAAGAGAGTGTCGATCAGAACGGGGGGGGGTTATTAATTGCAGAAGCGAAAAACACTATACGCGCTATTGGGCGCAATCTGCTTTATATTTATTGTTTATGCACTCGTAAAAAACTATTGGATTGATCCCGAAGCATATGAATTTTTAAGCAATAAATCTGGACTTAAGCGCGAGTTTAATGTCCCCGTGTGGCTAAATATCATGTATGTTCATGTTGCCTTTGCATGTATAGCCATGGCATCAGGACTGCTCAACTTTTCTACACGCCTTTTTCAGAAAAGCCGCCAGCTCCATCGTTTTAATGGGTATATTTATATCGTATCCGTCCTTTTAGTAGTACTGACTTCCGGATATATGGCGCCTTATGCGACCGGGGGAAAAATAAGCAGTATCGGATTTAATTTGCTAAATATCGCATGGCCGCTAATTACAGTCACAGCGCTCATCCATATCAAAAAGAAAAGAATCACCCAGCATCGGAACTGGATGATTCGCAGCTATGTCTTTTGCTTTACAAATATGTTCATTCATCTTATTACATTTGTTTTTCACAAAGGTTTAGGCTTCATTTACTCTGACAGCTATACCATTGGCATTTACGGTGCCATCGCGCTGTTATTGGTCATTTCTGAGGTTATTGTCAGAAGGATAAGTCGAGGCGGATTTTGAACATAGTGCTGCACAATGGAATCAATTTCCTCTATGCGCCTTAGAAAAGCGCTATCTGGGTGCTTGTCCGTCTTACGGAAGCTGGTGATTCATTGTGGAGAGGCAACAAGACGGTACTGCGATCAAGTTTGGGAGGGGCCGCAATTTTTTATTTCTAACGGTTGCCACAAACGCTATTCAGACTAAAATTACGAATTAATTTTTCTAACGGTTGCTATCGCGCTTAAAACAGAAAAATG
>NZ_JBOZWO010000023.1:0-104955 GCF_050864975.1 Paenibacillus sp. GXUN7292
CTATTTCTGGGATTGCTTGGAGGGAGTTCCGGGGATCAAGGCGCATCGGCCTGCCAAAGACTCGGATAGCACGATGGGAGGCTGGTATGCGGTTCGCGGCCATTATATCCCTGAAGAGCTTGACGGACTATCTGTCACTCGGTTCTGCGAAGCAGTCCGCGCCGAAGGAGTCCCTATTGATGCAGGCTGCAATCTGCCTCTTCATCTGCACCCGTTGCAGCATGTGGTCGATGTGTATGGCCACGGCAGACCGACGGTGATAGCGAATGCCGGGCGTGATATTCGCCAACCAGCAGGCAGCTTGCCTATATCTGAAAATATTGCGTCGCGCGTCTACACCGTTCCCTGGTTTAAACAGTATAAGCCAGATATTATTGATCAATATGTGGAGGCTTTCCGCAAGGTTATTGAAAACTACAAAGAATTGCTGGACGGCGACACAGGTAATCCGAAGCGGATTGGCAGTTGGAACTTTTTTAAACAAAAGTAACGACGTGAAATAAACAAACACAGCGCAGTGGATGGTCCATGGCGCTGTGTTGTTGTTTATACGGAACCACGCAATCGCTTGTTCTGGACGATGAACGAGATCCTCCTTGGTTAAATTTTATTAGTAGACAGCCTCTAGGTTTGGCCCATTTTTGTATCGTAATAAATAAGCAGATGCATTACAATATAAATCGATAGGAACTCAACACTAGAAGCTTGATTTTCTTATTAACGGGTACGTAAAGAAAAGTGGGGGCATAAGGGAAATTGTAACATGCTGAGACCTTTTATAGCCTATTCCTGCAAAAGTACATCATTTTTTGGGGATTTCGTACAGTTTGAAGGGGAATCCTGCAAATATACAGGATTTTCAAACTTTTCGGCTTAAAAAAGGGACTACTGATCATAAATCCTGCATAATCGCAGGATTTTTCAAAAATAGCAATAAAATTGGGGAAAATGATGTATTTTTACATCATTTTTAGGTTTTGGCAATGAAATAGTCAGCCGCGTAAGGCAGACTTGTCTATTTCGATCTGCAAAAGTTGAGTTAAGAATGTTGATTAGCGGTAAGTAACCTGAAGTAATAGAAAAGAGATCGTAGAGCAAGATTAGTATTTTCGAATGATTGGATTGACGAGAAAAATGAAACCAAATACCCCAAGGCAAAAAAGAATGAACAGGCAAGGGAGGGTACAATCGGCTAGAACTTGGATTAATTCATATACGGGAAAAAATATTGTAAGAGGTTATAGTAAAAGATATGGCGTTGATCTGCTGTGTGCTGTGAAGGAACTGGAGATATTAGGCGTCAAAACGGAGAAAAAATATATCGAGCAATTAAAAAATCAACAGAAAGCACATATAAAAATGAAGGAAAAACGCAAAAGAAAAGAGGATCTGGATTACGATCTTCCTTTTGAGCAGGACAGCCGTTATTACTTCATTGCTGGGTACACTCCTAACGGATTTGCTTGTGGCATTACCTGGGAAGAATATGAGAAAATAAAGGAAGAGGAATATTAATACGAATAAAAGGAGTCGTCATGAAAGATTCAATGAAGATGTCAGTACCCGAAATTAAGAAAGCATTGAAGAGCTACGATCCTGAAACTTTAATTTCGATTATCCTGGATTGTTACAAAACGAGCAAAGAAACCAAAAATTATATACATGTTTTATTAAAGCCTGAAGAAGCTATTGCGGCGTTATATGATGAGTCGAAGCAAATAATTGAAGAAGAGTTTTCCCGAGCGAGGATATGCGAAATTGCGATTAGCACGTGCCAAGAAAGCAATATCAGATTTTAAAAAATTAAGTAATGATGAAATTTTAACCATTGATTTAATGATATGTTATGTTGAGCAGGGCGTTGATTTCACTAATGCGTATGGAGACATATCTGAGCCATTTTATAATAGTATGGTTTCAATGTATGCGAATGTCTTGAGGATGATTAACGGGAACGAATTGTTATTTTTAAAATTAAAGAAAAGACTTGAACGTATTGTGACCAAAACTTCCGGAATCGGATGGGGATTTCATGATGATCTTGCTTATCTATATACTGAATTGGAAGCAGAATTTCAGCACCAATAAAAACGTTATTAAATTTAATGTAGAACGTGAAAGAAGAGTTGCAACGTATCTATGGGATACGTTGCAGGAATAAAAGCTCCATGATATGATTAGGATAGAAATAAGGAGCCGGAATGCCATCCGACTCCCAGCACAACATTTTGGGTGGGAAACCTCCAGAATGTATCTAGAGCAAAATAACCCGTTCCCTTGGCGACAACCTGGGCGGGTTATTTTCGTGTTTTCAGATAAGTAAGGAGCGCGATTAGAAACAAACCGAACACCATTAAATCCTGAAATGAAAATAACATAAGCACCACCTCCGCTCTGGAGGCAATACTTTTCCACCCAAGTCTGTTGTACATCTGCATTATATCAAAACTGTAAATAGATTCATAGGCGCAGGCGAGTCTAACCTAGCTAATCTCTTATTTTTTTAACGACAAGCGGTTCGCCCTTAGTTAAGATGAACCGTTTCTTTCTGCTGTTCAATATAATAAAATAAGCAAGTTTGGGACTAGAGAAACGGCCCTCCACCCAAACTTGATCGCAGTGCTCATTCCTAGCAGCCGAAACTTCTACAGTAGCGCTTTTACATTCTCCAGTGACCTTTTCACACTTTCATATCCATCTATTTTAATTCTGTCCTGCTCTACGACGACCCATTCATAACCTGAAGCTTGGGCTTTTGCCAGAATGCCTTTCAGGTCGAGGACGCCTGTTCCAAGCTCGGTCATTTCTTTGTCCTCTTTATTGACCATGTCTTTCAAGTGGACGGTTTTGCAGCGCGAGCCGAATTGCTCCATGATCTGAACAGGTTCACGGCCCGCATGCGTCGTCCAGAACATGTCGAGTTCAAAGTTGAACTCCTCTTCAGTTGTTTCTTCCTTCAGCATCTCCAATATTGGTCTATCGCCAAACTCATTGTTGAATTCGTGATAATGATTATGATAAAGAAGCTCCATGCCGGCCGCCTTGATTTGAGGTCCGATTCGTTTCACGAGGGCAAGCAAGGCTTGAACGTCTTCCATCGATTCCATCTTATAGTAAGGGATTACGATATATGAGGTGCCGACAACTTGATTGTATGCAATGACTTCATCCAGGTTATCCAGCAATTCCTCAATCCGCGTATGGCTGCCCATCGCCGTCAAATTGTTTTCTGCGAGCATAGCCTTCATTTCTTCTGCCGGAATATTTTCAAAGCCTGCAAATTCCACTCCGTCATAGCCAGCCTCGCTTACCTTCTTAAGCTTCAGTGCGAAATCTTCCTTGTCATAATCGCGCAGTGTATACAGCTGTAGAGCAACTTTTAAATTTGTCATGCTTAGTTCGCCTCATTCCTGTTAATAGTAAAAATTGTAGCCCTATCATAGCACCGGCAGGCTCTTCTATGGAGTCTTCAGATAGAATAAGTCATTTTTCTGATTATTTAAGACATTATTTTTACAGATATGCATGCCTCTATTTGCTAAGATAGATCTAGTTCAAAATGGGAGGCTACAATAAATTATGAAACGATTGTTGGCAAGTATGCTGCTTATGGTTATGGTGCTTTCTTTGATTACTGCTTGTGGAAGCGCAAACAAAAATAATTCTGGCAGCGAAGACAATAATAAAGAAGCGGCTGCTGGAGATTTGAGAGAAAAAGATCTTGTCAAGCTGAACATTGTAATGATGAGCACGAATAAGGATGACAAGGACGAGGTTATTAAAGCTATAAATAAAATTACTAGAGAAAAATTGAATATTGAAGTTGATATTACGTTTATCGCTTACGGCAACTACGTGCAGCAAACTACGATGATGCTTTCATCAGGAAAAGGCGTTGATATATTACCTGTTTACATGACGCCGCTGGCTACTGTTGCGAACAATGGACAGATAATTCCGCTTACGAAATTACTCGATAAGTATGGTCAAGATTTAGTCAAGGCAATCGGGCCTGATTATCTTGAGAGCGGCCGTGTTGGCGATGATATTTATGGTATTACAACAGGACGCGACCTGGCTAAAGCTTACGGCTTTCAAATGAGAAAAGATCTGGCGGACAAATACGACATTGACTATGCAAACATTAAAACGTTGGATCAGCTGGAAGAAGCGCTGATGACGATTCATAAAAATGAGCCGAACATTATCCCTGTCGTTCCGCCTAACGGCGAGCTTGTTCGCAACTGGGGCTGGGATACGCTTGGCGACGATATGACAAACCTTGGCGTATTAATGAACTTTGGTAAAGAGCTGGAGGTTGTTAACCTGTATGAAACAGAATTTTACAAAGACTTTGTTACCCGCATGAACAGATGGTATAAAAATGGTCTGATTATGAAGGATGCCATTAACAATACAGAAATTACCGGTACGTTATTGAAAGCAGGCACTGCGTTCGGCGGCTTCGCCAACTTGAAGCCTGGCTTTGATGTTCAGGAATCAAGAAACTACGGTTTAGATATCGTAGTATCAGAAATCGTCCCAGCTTACTCGACTACATCCGATGTGCAAATGACGACTTGGGCGATCAGCAACGGTTCCAAAAAACCTGAAGCGGCAATGAAGGTTCTTAATTTGATGTATACGGATCCGGAAATTGTTAATTTGATGATCTATGGTATTGAAGGCAAGCACTACGTTAAAGTAGGCGATGCATCTAACGGACAAGCTATTATCGACTATCCGGAAGGATTGGATGGTTCCAATACCGGTTACAGGCCAAATGGCGGCTGGATGTGGCCTAACCAGACGATCGGTCACGTTTGGAACGGAAACCCTGCGGATTACTGGGAAGCTCAAACGAAATTCAACGATACAGCTGTCCGTTCTTCGGCCTATGGCTTCACCTTTGATTCAAGTACTGTTCGGAATCAGATGACAGCTTGCACCAACGTCGTTGCGAAGTACCATGATGCCTTGATGACAGGCATGCTTAACCCGGAAGAAACGCTTCCGATCTTCCAGAAAGAGCTGAAAGCTGCTGGCATTGATGACATTATCAAGGAAAAGCAAGCTCAACTCGACAAGTGGGCGGCAAGCAAGAAGTAATTTGATATTACAGTTCATATAACGGAGCTAAGAAACAGCGAAAAG
The DNA here is from genome assembly GCF_050864975.1 of Paenibacillus sp. GXUN7292. Classification (NCBI taxonomy): domain Bacteria; kingdom Bacillati; phylum Bacillota; class Bacilli; order Caryophanales; family Paenibacillaceae; genus Paenibacillus; species Paenibacillus sp. GXUN7292. The sequence continues at coordinate 5,155 of NZ_JBOZWO010000023.1, forward strand.
AAAGAGTAGGAAATGGATGAGCGACAGCAGCAGAAAGTTTCACTCTTTCTTGAAGCTGTCGCTTATGCTTTATTGATTTTTCAATAAAAGGAGGGCGACAATGATGACTGCTCTTAAAGCTAAAAGAGCTGGACGAAAACACAATTACAAACGTTTCCTTCCTTTATATGTCATGATGATCCCAGGTTTGCTATACTTGCTCATCAATAACTACATACCTATGTCTGGTATGATTATTGCTTTTAAGCATATTAACTGGAACAAAGGAATTTTTGACAGTCCATTTGCGGGGTTTAGCAATTTTGAATATCTTTTCAAAACGAAAGAAGCGTGGATTATTACCCGCAATACGCTCGGATATAATATTGTATTCATTATTTTAGGGACGGTATTTGCAATAGCCATCGCTATTTTATTGAATGAAATCCGGTCAAAGTTTTGGAAGAAGAGCTATCAAACGATTATCCTGCTTCCTTATTTGATTTCTATGGTTGTGGTGAGCTATCTCGTATTCGCAATGTTCAGCGCAGAGTCCGGGTTCATGAATCACAGCATATTGGAGCAGCTTGGACTTGAAGATGTGTCGTGGTATACGGAACCGAAATATTGGCCGTATATTTTAACGGTTGTGCATCTTTGGAAGACGATCGGATACAGCTGTATTATCTACTATGCGACAGTGGTTGGCATCGACCGCGGCTATTATGAAGCTGCTGTAATCGATGGAGCAAATCGTTGGAAGCAAATGGTTAATATTACGCTGCCAGCTTTGAAGCCGACGATGATTACACTCGTGCTGCTGCAAATCGGTACGATCTTCTATTCCGACTTCGGCTTATTCTATCAGGTGCCGATGGATTCCGGTCCGTTATATGATGTGACGAATACGATCGATACGTATGTTTATCGCGGATTAATTAAGCTGAATGACGTAGGCATGTCTTCGGCGGCAGGCGTGTATCAGTCTCTGGTTGGCTTTACGCTCGTCTATATCGCTAACCGGATCGTTACCAAATACAGCAAAGAGAATGCTCTATTCTAAAGTAAAGGAGAATCGGCAATGGTTCAGAACGATAGAATGTTTCAATTGTTTGCGAATGCCATCATGTTTTTGTTGATGATATTTTGCTTGTTTCCGTTCTTGCTTCTGGTCGTGTCTTCCTTTACAGAGGAGGGCACGCTCATTCGCAACGGCTACTCGCTATTCCCTGATAAGCTCAGCTTAGAAAGCTACACTTATATGTTTCAAAGACTGTCTACGATTGCGCGAGCTTACAGCATTACAATTATTGTAACGGTTGTAGGTACGGTTACCAGCTTGCTGCTTACTGTATTGCTCTCGTATCCTCTTTCGAGGAGGGACTTGCCGCATCGCGGAAAATTCGCTTTTTTCGTCTTTTTCACCATGCTGTTCAATGGCGGGCTTGTACCTACCTATATTATGTATACCCGTTACCTCAACCTCGACAATACGATTTGGGCTTTGATTGTTCCGGCGCTGCTCGTTAACGCCTTCTATGTCATTATGATGCGTACGTATTTCGCGACCAATATACCCGAAGAAGTTATTGAGGCGGGCAGAGTGGACGGAGCGGGAGAATACCGTATTTTGTTCGGTATCGTAATGCCGATGTCGCTGCCGATGGTTGCTACACTATCGCTGCTGATCGGACTTAACTATTGGAATGATTGGAGAAACGGCCTATACTACCTGACCGACCCGAGCTTGTTCAGTATACAAAATATGTTGAATACGATGCTGCAGGATGTCAGATTTCTTGCAAGCGGCGGGGCAGGAAGCAATGCTAGCGAAATTGCCGCCAATATGCCGAGCGTAGGCATTAAAATGGCAATTGCTGTAGTTGGCGCTGTGCCGATTATGGTCATTTATCCGTTTTTCCAGAAATATTTCGTCAAAGGCATTACGGTAGGGGCAGTCAAAGGATAGCTAGCCAACCATATAAATGATAGGACAAAAAAATCCAGCGTGGAAGAGAATTCCTTGCAGGCATCTTGTCCGTTTTTTAAATATAAGAGTGTATAAGTTTTGCACACTTTACTGTTGGGAAAGGCTGATTCCAGTAAGTGGCAACGATAGCGTTAGCTCTTTCTTCTTGATAAATGTATAAAGCTTCTTTTAAAATATAGGGACTCAACGAAACCGACGATCCATTGCTGGAGCCGAGTTGACTTGCTTCGTCGCAGAGTATACTGGGCAATGATGAATTTCTAAGGGTTGCCACAAACGCTATTCGTGCAAAAATGACGGTTTAAATTTTCTAACGGTTGCTGTTGCGCTTAATTACCCAAAAAGCACTGATTTTGCTCGAGAAAGGGTACAATAGCGCTCGTGGCAACCGTTAAAAGCTCAAATGAGCTAAAATAATCGAAATAGCCCCTATGGCAACCGTCAGGCAATTATGGCAGTTGATTATAGGGTGAAGAATAGGGATAAAACATGATAAAAAAGTATAGCACTTCATTTAAAATGAATGTATTACGTTCATTATTGCTTATTACGTTTCCGCTTATTGGGATGCTTCTCGTTTACAACTTCTATTCTTATCACGAGTTCAATGATAAGTTCATCGAATCCAATCAGCAATCCCTTTCACTTTATGCTCAAAATATGCATAATGACCTGAATGCATTAGATACATTTTTGTTCAATGTTACCGTTAACGATTATAATTTCCGCACTCTAAACAGCTCCGTTAATTCGTTGCAGGCTCATATTGCGTCCCATGAAATCATGATTCAGTTCAAAACAGCACTTAATTCTTATCAAAACGTGGATGCTTTTTTTATTTACAGCACCGTTAACGATGTTTATCGCGATATATTTGCGAGCGGATACAGCTATGAAACGAAAGAAAACATTCGGCAGAAATTGCGCGATTTGACATACACTTACGATAATTACTATCAAACGGGTTGGATTTCCCTGGAAGTGAATGAGAAATACTATCTTTTCCGGCTGCTGGGAAAGGATGGCACTTATGCTGCAGTTATGGTCGATTTTGATCATATTCAAATGAATGAGCTTGTACAGAAGGGCACGGAAGTGATTTATGCCGACAAGGCAGGCATTCCGCTCACGAATAAAGCATTTGTTGCAAAGCAGAAGCTTAGCTTGCCTAGCCAAGTTCAAGACCGTTACGCGATTGAAAAAAATGATAAATATATCGCCGTCGGAGCTCCGATTCAGAATAGCGATCTGCAATTAATATTTACCGTTCCGAAGCCGAGTGTATTCAAGGGGAGCTTTGCAGTTTTGTTTTCTTTATCGCTGTTTACAGTAGCGCTCGTTCTGATTAGTCTGTTTTTCTTAAATCGCTCGCTGCTTTCACCATGGCAGCGCCTCGTCAACAATATAGGCAAAGGATCTGGACAGGAGCAAAAAGAAGAATACCGCATTGAAGAATTCAAGCAGGTTGACGCTGCTTTTACGCAAATGTCGAACGAAATCAATCAATTGAAAATCGTTGCCTATGAGCATGAAATTGAACGGCAGAAGGCTGAGCTGCAGCATTTGCATTTGCAAATTCGCCCGCATTTTTTTCTCAACTGCTTAAAGAGTTTGTACGGTATGGCGGAGCAGCAGAGCTATAAGCGCATTCAACATATGATTTTGGCGATATCCAATCATTTGCGCTATAATTTCAAGGATAATTTGCAGCTGGTCTCGCTTCAGCAAGAGGTTGAGCATGTACAAAACTATATTCACATACAGCACATAGCGCATCACATTCCGCCTGTATGCGAAATTAGCATAGATAACGCGCTTAAGGGTTTCACGATACCGCCTTTATCTATCCAGGCTTTCGTAGAGAACTGTGTCAAGTATGCAACGAAGCCGAATGAACAGCTTCATATTCGAATTAAAGCCATTTTGCTGGAAAGTGATGATGGCGACTATGCGGATATAACGATTCAGGATAATGGGGAAGGGTTCGAGCCGACCATTCTGAATGAGCTTAATTGCGGTGACAATACGATCTATACCGATATTCATATCGGCATCAGCAATGTGCGGCATCGCTTGTCCATGCTGTATGGCGAAAGAGCAATGCTTGCCTTTTTCAATACACAAGAGGGAGCTGTTGCTGAAATTATACTTCCGATCAATTCCAGAATAAAAGGAGGGGAGGAGAACAATGAACGTTCTGATCGTGGATGATCAATATGATGTTGTACAGGGAGTTATAGCCGGAGTAGACTGGCAGGCGCTTCAGATTAGTCAGGCGTATGCTGCTTATGGCGCAGATGAAGCAAGAACAGTGCTGCGAACGCACGAAATCCATATTATGCTGTGCGATATTGAAATGCCCTTGGAAAACGGCCTGGAACTGTTCAAGTGGGTGAAGCTTTATTACCCTGCTATTGCGTGTATTTTCCTATCCTCCTATTCGGAATTCGAATATGCGCAAGAAGCGATCCAGCTTGGATGCTTTGACTATATCCTTCAGCCCGCCAGATATGAAGATATTCAGGCCTCGGTTGAGCGGGCCATCCATAAAATTCATACGGATGCCGAAATGCAGCAGATTTATGAGTACGGTGCTTATTGGCGGCAAAATGAAGAAGTTTTGCTCGAAAACTGCGTACGCAGCTTTATGCTAGATTCAGGAGAGCACCATCAGCAGCTGCTTAGAGACTTGAATAATTTAAACATTTGTATCTCAGAGGATACGCGGTTACGTTCCATTTTAATCCAGCTTACCAATCCTAACAAGGAGCCTGCCAAACAAGAGCTGAGAACTATATTATCCAAGGTTATGGAGCCGCACAAGCTTGCGTTTTTATTCGTACAGCTGGATCGCGGCAATTATATGGCTCTTGTTTATACAGAAGGAATATTCGAGGTTCATTTCGAGAGCTTGATGATGCAGTTTATTGCAGACGCTCAGAAGGAGCTTGGCTGTTCGACGGCTTGCTATATATCGGATACAGGGCATCCCGAAAAATTGAAGAAGCATTATAAAACTTTAAGCCATATGCGCCAGCATAACGTTGCTTTGTATAGCAAGGTTTTTACAATGCAGCATATGAACGATATGAAGGAAAGCTCTTACTCTAACCCGGATATGCAAAACTGGTCTATACTCATTGCACATGGCAGCAGCAAGACTGTACGCGACCAGATTCATAGCTATCTGCTTCAACGAAAGCAGCTTGGCATTATCTCAGCTGAATTTTTGGCAAGATTCCATCAGGACTTTATTCAGATTTTCCTTACTGCAGCCAAGCAAATGAAGCTGGATATAAGTGAAATCTTTTTTGAAAAATACTCTTATACCGATTATATTGAGGCCTACACATCACTGGATCAGATGATTGACTTGGTCGACTTCGTGCTTGATTATGTCGATGAGCATGCAGCAGAAGACCGCCAGGCGCAATTGCCGATTGAACGGGCGATTGCATACATTAACCAAAATATAGAGAAAAACTTCAGCCGCGCGGAAATTGCCGAGGCCATTTATTTGAATCCGGAATATTTGTCCCGACTGTTTAAAAGGGTGAAGGGCATATCCTTGAATGATTTTATCTCAACTCAAAAAATGGAAATTGCCAAATCGCTGTTAACGAATACGAATATTCCCGTTCATCTCATCGCCTCTAAGGTAGGATACTCCAATTTCTCCTACTTCTCGCAGGTATTCAAAAAGTACTGTGGACTGACTCCGCTGGAGTATCGCAGCAAAGTCATTGCGGACCCAGCGGAGTGATGGGGAGGATCGAACTGATGATTAATATAGTGGGCGCAGCCCAAAAAACCGGACATTTTTGACGATGTCCGTTTTTTTGGCTTGTTTGACTGCGCCTAGCGCTCTTGTCCGTACGGCAGCTCCACCACGAAGACGCTGCCTCGGCCGGGTTCGCTTTCGGCTTCCAGCGTGCCGCCATGCGCGAGTACGAGCTCCTTGGTGATCGCCAGCCCCAGTCCAGTGCCGCCGCCTTCGCGCGATCGGGCCTCGTCTGTCCGATAGAATCGATCGAAGATTCTCGCCAGCTGTTCGGGCGTCATGCCGACTCCCGAATCGGATATTGTAATCCTCAGCTTCGTATTTTCTCCGGCCGGCGAAGGCAATTCACGAATGGTCACCTTCACGGAACCCAGCGGCGGCGTATAACGGATGGCGTTGACGAGCAAGTTGAGCAGCACTTGGGTCAACCGGTTCGGGTCGACGGCGATCGGCTTCCCGTCCGCTTCCATCTCGAGCGACAGGGCAATGTTCTTCTCCGCGGCGTCCGGCTCGACATGGTCCATGACCCGGCGAACCAGATGGGTCATGCTTATCGGCTTCTTCTCCAGCTGCAGCTTTCCAGATTCCGCCAGGGAAAGCAGCTGCAAGTCGTCCACGAGCCGGGAGAGCCGGATCAGCTCGTCTTGCAGCGGCAGCAAGCTCTCCGGCGGGATGGATGCGCCCGCCTGCTGCAGCCCGTCCAGCTTTCCGCGAACGATCGTGAGCGGCGTTCTTAGCTCATGGGCTACGTCGGCTACGAGATGGCGCCGCGTTTCTTCAGTTCTGCGCAATTGGTCGGACATTGCGTTGAACGCGAGCGCCACCTTGCCGTACTCGTCTTTTGACAGAACGGGCGCCTGTACGCCCAGCTCTCCACGCCCCAATCTGTCAATGGCCGGAATCAGCCTGCGAAGGGGGGCTGTGATTCGCTTTGCGATCCAGTAAGCCGCGAGGAGCGAGATCAGCACAAACAAAACTGCACAGAATGACAAGAGAAGCGCGACCGAAGTCGGGATGCCGATTCTTAATTTAGACATGTCGGCGATTTCGGCGTCATAATAAACCAATCTTCCAATTTTCTGTCCTTCCCAGTAGAGATTGCGTTTCAGGCCCAGATTTTTAACCATGCGGGAAACAGTCGGCCCTTCGGCGTACACCTGCTCGCGATCATTGGACAATACGATCAAGCTCGCATCCGAATAATTCCTCCACTTTGCACCGTCCTGAACGATTCCCTGAAACCCTTCCCAAGAACCATTTTGGCCATAGGCCTGGACAACTTGTTCGGATATTGCGTCGAGTGCTTCTCTCCGGTTTTTCTCCGCCATCGCTTCAAACGATTGTTGTATGATCAACTGCGTCAATAAAACGAAGATGACGGCAAGCGACACGACGAACGAGGCGATCGCAACGAAAATCTTGCGGCTGACCGTCATTTGCTGTTACCGAACCGATAGCCGAATCCGTAGACGGTCTGGATATAGATCGGATTAGCGGGATCGTCCTCGATTTTTTTGCGGATGCGGCTGATATGAGCATCGACTGTTCGTTCGTCGTTCAGGATATCATCTTCGAGCGCCGCCTGCAGAAGCTGAAGCCTGCTGTAGACGATAGACGGCTTTGCAGCCAGCGTGAGCATGAGTTTAAATTCCGTTGGGGTTAAGGGAACCTCTTCTCCACGCTTCCATACCCGGTATTGCGACTCCGAGATAGACAGCTCGCCGCGCTCGATCGTTTGAGTGGCGCTGTCGATTCCATCGATACGCCTTAGTACAGAACGAATCCGCGCCGCCAGCTCACGAAGCGAGAAGGGCTTCGTCAAATAATCGTCGGCTCCGACCTCCAGCCCGATGATCTTGTCGCTTTCCTCCGTCCGCGCGGTGACCATGATAATGCCCATTCCACCCAGCTTGCGAAGCTCCCGGCACACCTCGATTCCGTTCATGCCCGGCAGCATCCAATCGAGCACGACAAGCGAAGGTTTGGTCTCCTTAGCCTTCAGCAGAGCATCACGACCTGACATCGCTGTTTCGATGCAGTAGCCTTCCTGCCGTAAGAAAGACGCCATGAAGTCGATCACACCAGCTTCATCGTCGACTAACAGTAACGTATGCGACATGTTTTGCACCTTCTTTCTCACGAATTATTTTCTATAGTATAACGGCTAATCCGGCCCAAGGGGGAAATTTCACGGAAACCGTAACGCTTTGTCAAGAGTTCGCAACATTTTGTTGATAAGATGACGGCATAGCCATCAATAACAGGAAGAGAATGGGGGATACCTTAATGAAAAATAAAGGTGCAATACTGCTTGGAGCGGTCGTCGGCGGAATCGTTGGAGGCTTCGTGCTCTCCGGGTTGATCGGGATCGCGGGTATGCTGCTGCTCGATCGGCCAATCGGGATCAAATACCTTCCAATCATTCTGCCGATCATATGTGTGCTCGTCGCCCTGCTGTTTGTAAACATATGGACTCCGCGCAAATAACGGCCGAAGTCAAAATCACTTATTTTGGAGGGACTTTATTATGGAAAATAGTAAACTGAGCGGGCGCGTAAGAACGTCGAGACTCACATTCATCATTCTCGCATGGGGATTGGTCGCCTGTATCGTAGCGCAAACCTTGCTTGCAGGCATGGCTCTGTTCAACGATCCGAAGCATTGGAGCCATCACGTCATCTTTGTGCACATCTTTGAATTTATTCCGCTTCTTATGATCATCTTCGCATTTGCCGGCCGGCTTCCAAAAGGAACAGCATGGCTGTGCCTCGCGCTGTTTGCGCTCATCTATGTCCAGTATTTTACGGCTAATTTGCGGGCTGCGGGCGCACTTCATCCTGTGATGGCGTTAGCGCTTATCATTTTGTCCTTGCATGTCGCCAAGCGTGCGCATGTATCGTACGGAAAGTTATAAAAATTCACCGAATTAACATTGCAAACGCCGACTCTGCGGAGCCGGCGTTTGGCATTAAGTTGGCACTAGGTCACGATGACGATATATGTACCCAAAAATACATGTGCTTTTTGAAAATATAGGTAAGTATAAGTTTCCACCTGACGCGGAACCGTTTATCCTTGTCGAGCAGGAAAATACAGGAACAAAGTTGAAAAGAAAGTATATCTGATAAATGGGAGGTTATGAAATGGCATTCCCGACACATATCGTATCTGCAGGCGGAATTGTAGAGGATGGGAAAGGAAATATCCTTTTAGTAAAAGCTCATGACGATGGCTGGGTATATCCTGGCGGAATTACTGAAGTTGGGGAAAATCTGATCGATGGTGTGATTCGAGAGATTAAAGAGGAAAGTGGAATAGATGCGACCGTAAGCCATTTGATTAACATAGTTTCTAGTACAGTGGTACATAAGTGGTATGACGGCGTAACTGATGTGCCGACCAAGGTCATGTTTGATTTCGTCTGTAAAGCTGAGGGAGGAGAGTTAACTACTTCTGAAGAAACAAGCGACTGTCGTTGGGTTCCAAAGGACAAGGTCTTAGACTGTAGCCTTCCTGAATATATCTCCCCCAATTTCTTCCGCACACCATTTGTTTCGGCCACCGGGAAGAGGAGAAACCAGATATCCCCCCCGGATAGTGGGATAAATGACGGATTTCCTAGATGCCCGTTCGTTATTCCGGCAAACGATATAGAAACGGAGACAGCCTTTCCTTAAGCAGGTCGATCTTTTCCTTAACGGGGAAACCGAGGTGCGTCAAGCCAAGCAGGATACCGCCGACAACCGGCTCGAACAGTGGAGCGACGACATCCACCGAGGGATGTTCCTTCTCGACTAGCTCGGTGAAAGTACTGAATACGATTGGATGCGCTTTCCATACTCCGCCTGCAATGCTCGCTTTTAAAGGATTAGGAAGCTCGGCACCTAGCTTCCTCAGAAGGCCGTTCATTTGATAAGCGAGGCTTTCGCCCGCTTTCCGCAAAATTTCTTCCGCAACCGAATCTCCGCCCGCGGCGCACTGGCCGACGCTCCGGCACAACGAGGAGATGAACGATCTTTGTCTGCCGCGGGGCAGTGAAATAATTTCATAAAAATGCGAAAGCTTCCATTCCCCTAAGCTTACATTTATGCTCTCAAAGAGCGGGGTAGAGGGCTCGGTGCCGTCCAGAACGCGGGTATACGCCATTAAGGCTTGCCGGCCGATATCGTAGCCGGAGCCTTCGTCTCCGAACAGGGAGCCGTGTCCGCCGACCCGCTTCGAAGCCGTCCTGGTCTTTAGGTGTACGAACGAACCGGTGCCGGCAAGCGCCAAAGCCCCGTATTCCTCCTGGATGGCGCCATACAAAGATAAAGTGAATTCGCCGACATCCCTCAGGTCGACCCGCCCGCCCAGCTTTCCGAAAACGGCAGGACGCGGATTCGCCGGCATCGCACAATATACGGTTCCGATGCTGTCCGCATCGACGGAGCCCTTCGTGCTGTCCAAGGCCTGGACGATGGCCGCGGAAACCGATTCGTTCACTTCTTCGGGGGTATTGAACGAGCCATTGGCGGAGCCGCCCGTTCCCGTCCCGAGCAAATTTCCTTCTTCGTCGGCGATCAGGCACAGCACCTTTGTTCCTCCGCCGTCAATCGACATGATCTTATGCATGATTTCCTCCCGGAAGCGGGATATCCGACTAATGTCATGCTGTCAGGATTGCTCTGTGTCATCTGCGATATAAAGACGGATTCCCTTCTGATCGAATATTTCTAGAAATTCTGGATCGGGCAGCCGGTCCGTAATTACCGTGCTAATCGAGGCAAATCCGATAATTTCAAAAAGGCAGCGGCTATTTGAAAATTTGCTGTGGTCCGCAAGAATGATCGATTCCGTAGAAGCCTTCATCATTTTTTTACGTATGGCCGCATTCATCATATGATCGTCGCGCAGCCCTTCCGGATGAATCGCCTTCGGCGTTATGAAAGCTTTGGTCGCCCGCAGCCGGCCGACGATTTCTTCGGCGAAAGGCCCGACAAACGATTGGGACTGCGGATTCAGGGTGCCGGGTATGCCGATCAACGTGCCTTCCTCATAAGTCTTAAACAATTCGAAAACGGGAATCGAGTTGCTGATAACCGTCACGTCGCGCAGACTCTCCTTGATTTGCAGGGCGAGATGCCAGGCGGTAGAGCTTGCGTCTACGAATATGCTTTCGCCTTCTTTAATGAGAGAAACGGCTTTTTTGGCGATCGCCGTTTTATTTTCGCTAAGCATAAGGGCCAGCGATTGAAATGGACTGCTTTCGATTACTTTCGAAGTGGCGCCTCCAAAATTTCGTTCGATTTTACCTGCCTGCTCCAATGCGCGCAAGTCGGTGCGAATTGTAACCTCCGAAACGTTGAACAGCCGGCTCAGCTCGGTTACCTGTACAAACCCTTTCTCTTCAACTAATCTCGTTATTTCAGCGTGACGTTGTTTAGCTAGCATGTATTAGAGCGACCTCCGAATTGAACTTTCTATCTTCCTCTAATATAAACGATTGTCTTTTTCTTTACAACCTTTTTATTGGAAATATACTTTCGAATATTTTCGTTGACAGCGAAATTATGTTGGAAATATAATAATTATGAAAATACAAGAAAGATAAAATTTTCGATTACTTTCGAAGGGCTGGTGTTTTTCTTGCTTAAAGAAAAGTTTTTTGAAAGCTTGAAGCAGTTGATCGTTACGATCGAAGAGAAGCAGAACGACGGAATCACGAAAGCCGCTCAAGTTATTGCGGATGCAATGGCTGACGGGAAGTGCGTGCATATTTACGATACCGGCCATATGCTCAACAGCGAGCTGATTAATCGCGCCGGAGGTCTTACTGCTTTTAGAGCGCTTAATATTAGTCTGCATGTGGAGAATAACGTCCGCAAACGTCCGCGGGATCCCGGCGCGGATCGCAGCATGGCTGGGCTGATGCATTTTTCGCTGAAACAAAGTAATGTTCATCCAGGTGATGTGCTGATTATCGGCAGCGTTTCTGGCAAATCGGTTTCCCCGGTCGACCTGGCTATTGCAGCCAAGGAATTCGGCGCATATATAATCGCCATGACCAGCGTCGAGTATTCCTCCCAGCTGAAAAGCGAGCATCCGACTGGCAAAAGGCTATTCGAGGCGGCGGATCTTGTGCTGGACAACTGCGCTCCTCCGCTTGATGCGATGGTCGAAGTGCCCGGGCAGGAGATCGGGATTTGTCCAGCCTCTGGAATATCGGCGGCTACGATCATGTGGGCGGTGAAGGCGCAGGTCGTAGAGCTTCTGATCGAGAAGAACAAAAAGCCTTCGATTTTGAAATCGATCAACAATCCGGGCAGCGACGTCTTTAATGAAGACGCATACCGCAGCTACGAAGAGACGGGCTGCTGATCTGGGCTGCGGACGAGCGCTTTACGTCCAGATCGGCACGTACATAACGAAGTGCTTGCAAGCCGCAAGGCGGGAAGCATAACCGATCCGCTCCATGCCATGAAGGCATGTGGCATCCAGTCGCATGTATATAAGCCTTACAGCTTGCGCAAGCAGACCTAAGTCTGCTAGTAAGCGGTTTGTTATGCAGCAGGCGTTCGTAAGGATCGCAAGCGACGCAATTCAGTTGAAAGGAGGAGTGTCGATGCAAATCGACCGTTACTTCTCGATCGTACAGGATACGCTGACGGAAGTGCTGCGAAACGGAAAGGAATCGATGGTTCAAGCCGCCAAGCTGTTCGCCGACACCGTCGCTTCCGGTGGCACGATATATATAACAGGCTGCAGCCACTCCAGCATTTTTGCCCAGGAGGTATTTTATCGCGCCGGCGGATTCATGCTGATGAATCCAATCTTTTTGCCCGGAATGACGCTCGAAACGCCTCCGGTGACGCGTACGACTAAGCTGGAGCGGCTTTCGGGCTATGCTGAAATCATCATGTCCGAAACGCTGGTGAAGCGGGGCGACACGATTGTGGTCGCATCGGTATCGGGGAGAAACGACGTCCCGGTAGAAATAGCGCTATGGGCGCGCGAACACGGTGTGAAGGTTGTTGCGCTTACCTCGGTCGTATATTCCCAAAGCGTGCAAAGCCGCCACAAAAGCGGACAACGTTTAATGGAGCTTGCGGACTGCGTGCTTGACGTTATGTCCCCGCCCGGTGATGCCTCTCTGGATATTCCAGGGCTTCCTGTTCGAACGGCTCCTACATCTACCGTAATCGGCGTGACCGTGCTGCATGCGGTTATATCCGAGACGATACAGCTGCTGCTTGAGCGGGGCTTCGAGCCGCCGGTGTTTCTTTCCGCGAATTTGGATGGCGCCGACGAAAAAAATCGGCAGATGCTGGAGCAATACAAGGACCGTATTCATTATATGTAGCTTAATTCAAAAGCTGCCGAACGAGGGAATACCTTGTCGGCGGCTTCTTTTGCGTCTAGCTTTTTTATGAGTTAAAGTCAATTCTATCGGATGGCCTCTTTTCAAAACTTGCTGTTTTAGACAGCGCTGTAATAACGTTGTGGGTATGGTAGGAGATGCTGGTGAGCATGTGGAATAGTGTGGCAGGATACCTTCCAATATGTGTTAAAATGTAGTGTGTAAGTCACAATTGCGGCAGGGGGGAATTCCAATAAACAAATGGGTTGGCGCGGCAGCTATTTGTATTAATTCTGATGGACAGTTACTCATGGTTCTACAAGGTAAACCTGAAGAGGAGAAACGATGGTCGGTGCCTTCCGGAGGGAAAGAACAAGATGAAACTCTAGAAGAATGCTGTGTTAGAGAAGTTTACGAGGAGACAGGTTACCGCTGTAAAATAAACAAAGAAATAAAAGGCAAGTCAGGGGCATTTGGTCCAGTTGAATACCATGTAACATATTTCGAGGTTGAAATTTTAGGTGGACAACCAACAATACATGACCCTGATGGACTTATTTATGATATTGCTTGGAAGACCTCTGAACAGCTAAATGACCTCTGTTTTTCCTTTCCCGAAGATAAAGAGTTCTTGTTACAGTATATCGAACAAAGAACATTGAACTAAAAACGAGAACTATATTCGTAAGCAATAAGAAAGGGGAACGGAGAGCAAGATTGGGACTGAAGGAGCGGCAGCGTCCGCCTTTGTGCTTTTCTTCAAGACTATGATTGGCGGTGAGATAAATGGATAGATTGAAGCACAGCGGATTTTATAAACTTAAATTTTTCATAACACCGGAAGAATTTAAAAGTATTTTGAAACTATTTGAGCAGAAGCAAGCACAATTTAATCTTACTAATTATGCCCAGACAAAGCATGATCAAGATCAGGTGTTAGAAGCTTATAAAGCATTTTATCAGTATTTTACAATGCAAGAAAAGCCTGATTACTACCCTCACTTTGTATACTCTGTTTCTCTTACTAATGATAATGAAAGCTCTGGATTTTTTGTAAGAAATGAAGGTATCAGTTTTCCTTATAACCAACAATGGGCGGATGACGAATTGCCATGCTTGATGCTTTCATTCCCCAAAGGTTTTCAGATTGATATAGAGGATGAAAAAGGAAAGTATTATATTTATGAGGATATACGGGAGCATCGGCCGTTAACCTATGCGTTTTTTAATGAAGTAGCGAACGATATCAAAAAAATGACGAAGCTGCTTCGCTTTTCAGTACCTGTAGCAGATGCTTTGCAAGAGCAAAAACCATCCGTTCGCATAAGCAAAGATGCGCTAAATGACATGTGCAATTCTTGGATTTTTAAGAAATATAAGCTTGTTATAAATAACAAGTAGGATGTTTTATAGTAAGTTTGGGTTGTTTATTCTGAGTCAGGGGAGATGCGATATGCAGAACGTTTATAGTAGGGATACAATCGAAGATCTAGTCGCCTATCTGCTGAACAAACCGGATATAGATAAGTTTCGACAGACCTTGTTGACGGAATTTGACCGTTTGTTTACCTATTCCAATAGTGCGGAATGGAACCAATTGGTGCGAATTTGCGAAGCACTGCGTATTGTAGGTTGGGGAGAGCGGGAACCGGTAGAAGCCATTTGTGAAAAATGGATCAATGGCTCCTATTATTCGCAGCTGCGGACAAAGACCTTTGCAGCGATACCGGCGAGCGAACGCCGATGGGCAAGACAAGGCGATACCTTTGTTCTTGATGAAGGAAGCGATCGGCATGATTATGGTATTGCGGCACTGGCCTCACAGCGCAATCCGCTGCCTAAAAACCCGGTTCGTTTTATCCGTTCGGGTAATTACCAGTTATCCGTACAACCTTTGGTCGATTGTTTACAGGTATTGCGTACGCGTTTAGACCAGCATATGCGCCAGGAGGAGTACGGGGATGATTTTGGTTACCTGGGCATCCATTGCAACTTTAGCCATCATGATGACCCGTCACCGTCCATGCGCTATGAGTACTTTCACGCCGAAGAGGATGTGCCGGAAGATTTGACAACCGGCTATTATATTCGTCCGAGGCTTCATTTTGGGAGGCTTGACCGCAAGAAGGGCCAGTTGAAGCTGGAAGTAACCCGCCATTATACACGAGCGGAAGGTGAATTGCCGCTTAATGAGCAAAAGGAGCTGTTCGCACAGGACCTTCTTGAAATGGTAGGTGTATTGGCTCAAAAACTGAAGAAGAAAAAAGTGCAGTATCGCATCGAGCTGCTGGAAGCGGATTTGCTTGATTTGTTGACGCAATGGCAAAGAGAGGGCTGACCTAAATACACTAGGAGGCTGTCGATCATTGTAAGCAACCTATGGTAAGCAAAAGAAACGGGTAACGGAGAGCAAGATTGGGACTGGAGAAGCGGCAGCGTCCGCCTTTGTAGGCCAATTTTAACCATTATATGTTTGATAAGTGCCAAAAATTGGCATACAACAGCGGTCGGAAGCCCAAACTTGATCGCAGTGCCACCTTTTTCTAAAGCTTGTTGCATCATCCACATTGAATCGACAATCTCGCTAGTTTCGTTAAATGGTCAGCACAGCATGACACAGAAAAAATGTGACCGCAAATCGTTTTTAGCTTGGACATGGAAGTCGTCCTGTCGTATTCTAATAATTAGCACCAATAAAAACGTTACCCATAGGAGAGGAAAGCTTTTTATGAATGCTATTGAAAAAAGAATTCAAGATTTATATCAATTGCGCCCCGATCTTACAGCGCAGCCGGATATCGATCAGTTTTGGGAGCGCGCTCTGGAAGAAGCGGGCCAGCATCCGCTGCCGATTAGCAGTGAACGGGTGGAAGTGCCGTTTGATGGAGTGACCGCACATCGGATTGCTTATCGCGGTTTTGATTCTACACCGATTTACGGCTGGTATTTGATACCTGAATTTAAAAAACAGGACAAGTATCCGGCTGTCGTCATTTACCATGGCTACCATGGCGATAAGTTGATGCCGGAGCAATATTCATCATGGCTGCTGCTTGGCGTTGCTGTTTTGGCAGTAGATGTCCGCGGCCAGAATGGAGATACCGGCAACGAGCTGCCACAGGTGGGCGGCAAGGTCGGCGGCTGGATGACTCAGAATATTATGGATAAAGACAATTGCTACTATAAAGCAATTGCAATCGATGCTGTGCGTGCGGTAGACTGGCTGACGGAGCAGCCGCAAATCGATACTTCCAATATAGGAGTTGTCGGAGGCAGTCAAGGCGGAGGCTTGTCACTCTTAACAGCTATTTTGAATAAAAAGGTAGCCTATTCCGTGGCCGATATTCCGAATCTGTGCCATATGGATTATGGCGTGCTGCATTCTACCGGCTCGTTGACGGAGGTAGCAGCCTATATCAAGCGAAATCCTGACAGACTCGACAGTGTGCTGAAAACACTGAGTTATTTTGATCTGATGAACCTGGCTGACCGCTTGACCGTTCCGGTTATGGTTTCTGTCGGTCTCAAGGATACCGTTTGTATGCCAGAGACGATATTCGCAGCCTATAATCGAATCGAAGCGCCGAAGGAAATACATATTTACCCGTTCAATGGACATGAGCTTACGGTACAGCATACACGCAAAGTGCTTCAATTTGTAAAAAATAAAACAGCTAATTGCTAGCTGGAGCACATAAAGAAACTCCGCCTTCCTTATTAATAGGGAGACGGAGTTTTTAGTCTAATAGTACATGCTAGAATCATTAAATGCCACAATCATGACGATAACGACGATCAATAAAATGATGCCATAGAGTACGGTTCCGATAATACCGGTTACGAGTCCGGCCACAGCAAGTCCTTTTCCTTGATCATTCGTTCGTTTTATTTCCTTCATTGATAGAGAAGCATATATGATGGCTACAATCCCGATAAAAAATCCGATATAAGGGATCATAATCGAAAGAATACCAAGTACAAGCGCTACAATAGCTTTATTATTTGTTTTTGGCATCGGCGCCAAATTATATGGCGGCGGTGGAGGCGGCGGATATTGGTAGTTCTGATACTGCTGCTGCTGATAGGGCGGCGGCGGCGGTGGTGGCGGTTGATGATTTGGGTTGTGCCCGTTTGAGTGTTGATTGGAATTCATTGCTTCCTCCTTGTATATAGCAAAGGTTAGTAATTATTGTATGTACGGCTGATAACATGATACCAAACAACCTTACCTTGAACAATAGAAAAAACATCGCCTGATCCTATCTTATGTCAGGCGATGTTTAATTAGAAATAATTATAAGTTTTTGGATCTTGATACCTGTTCTTATATTTCATCGGTAAACGCGCCTGTCCAAAGGACGTCGGAGCCGTTTATCCTAGTCACCTTATCTTTTAATAAGCCAAGCCAGAAGCGACGGCAGCAGCATAGCACGGATGACAAAGGTGTCCAGCAATATACCGACAGCCATAATAAAGCCGAACAGAAACAGCTCTTGCAGCGGCTGCGTCATTAATACACAGAACGTTGCGGCTAAAATAGTGCCGGCAGAGGAAATGACCCCGCCTGTTTTGGCTACTGCGCTTGCGATAGCTTCCTTCCAGCTGTGATGCTTCGACTCCTCCAGCACGCGCGAGACAAGCATTATATTGTAGTCTACGCCTAGCGCGATCAAAAAGACAAAGGAGTAAACAGGCAGTCGGTAGCTGACCGCATCATAGCTGAAAAAGGTGCTGAATATAGTCCAGCTGATGCCGAGCGCCGCTGCGTAGGAGAGCAGCATCGTACCCATCATTGCCAGCGCAACAGCTATTGATTTGGCCTGGAAGATGAGCATAATAGCAATGATCAGCGTAATGACCGAGAAAATGATAAGCGTATCGCGCTGATTCATATCACGGACGTCTAGCTGCTCTGCAGTCTGGCCGGCAAAATTCAGCGAGTACAAGGCAGGATCAAAGCCGCTGTCCTTCAGCAGCTTGGCGCTGTCTTCCCGTAGCTGTTTGACGACTGCGAGTGCTTCCTTCTCATACGGATGATCCTTCAGCGTCAGCTGCAGCTTAAGCATGGGCTCATGCTCGGACAAGAAATTTCTAGGCAACGGCTGAGCATCGTTGGCAAGCTGCGGTGTAATGGCTGGCGAAAGTTCGCTTATGCCGGCTGTTTGCTGCAGCTGTACTGCCAGCTTGTCCAGCTTGTCGATAAACGGTTCGCTTAGCTCAATCGGATTTTTTGATTTTAAAATAACGGTGACAGGCGCCAGCTTGCCCTTAGGAAAATGCTCCTCCATCAGCTCAAAGCCTTGTCTGGATGAGAGCTCCTCGGGGAACGACTTCAATAAATTAAAGGAAAATTTAATTTGCGAAGCATTCCATGAGGCGCCAAGCAGCAGCACGATCATAACGGATGCCACAACAGCAGGACGTTTCGTTACAAAGGCGCCGATGCGGCTCCAGTAGCCGAGCTTTTCCTTCTTTTGGGCGCCCAGTTTAGGAACGAACGGCCAAAACGCTTTGCGGCCGACAAGTGTAAATACAGCTGGAATTAATGTTAATCCGCCCAGTAATATAACTGCAACGGCAATTGAAAATACTGGAGCGAAATAATGATACGCTTGGAATACGGCAAGAAATAATACGAGAACGGCAGCGAATATAGTAGCGCCGCTGAACAGGATCGGTTCACTTAAACGTGACATCGTTATATTCATGGCATCGTGCTTGGAGCCGAGCTTGCGCAGCTCTTCCCGGTAGCGGGATAAAATAAACAAGCAGTAGTCGGTAAGAACGGCAAAGAGCAAAATCATCATAATCGATAATGCCTGCTTATCGACAATGATAAGCCCGTTTTGAGCAGCCAAACCAATTAATCGGTCAGTTACCTGATAGACAGCTCCAGCGATAATAAGCGGAATAACCGAGAGCAGCGGCGATCGATAGATAACGATTAGAATAATAAGAATTAAACCTATAGTAGCGAATAACAAAATAAGATCAGCATTTGAAAATAAAGCAATTGTATCGGACGCTATGCCTGCCGGTCCCGTAATCTCAAATTGCAACCCGGCAAGCTCGCCGCCTTCAATATGACTGCGCAGCTCTTCCAATGCGTTGTGGATGTCACCAGACTCCAGATCCTTTTGGAGAGCCGCATTGAGCATAATCGTCGTATTGTCTTCAGAATAAAATTGCTTTTGAACGTTGAGAGGGAATTGATGAAATGGCACTGCGCTGGCAATTTGCTGCGGCTTCTCATCTGACGCAAGCCACTGGCTAATGGAACGGATAGCTTCAAGCTGCTTATCTGTAATTTCAGCTTCATTATGAAAAACGAGCAAAGCCGTTAGTCCGTCATCAGACGGAAAGCCTTTTTCCGCCAGCATTTTAGCTGTTGCTGAAGGAGTATTATTGTATATACTTGCTTCCTGACTGCTTTGTGCCGTCTGCTTGGCTGATGGGGCAATTAATGTTAGAGCAATAATAGCGGCAAGCCAAATAACTATAATCGTGATGCTGCCTTTGCGGCTGCTTACGACGCTTGCAAGCTTATTTGAAAAAGAATTCATTCTGCTTCACACTCCTCAATACTTCGTCTACGAGCATTGTAGTGCAGGAGTGTGAACAACAGATGAACGGTAAATGAACGGTAAATGAACTAGATTTGAACATCAAATGAACGAAGCTGCCGCGATTGATCATACTATTTGCGTGGGCGACGAGAAACGGTGTACGTCTTTTGGAGAGGAGGTCAAAGGGTTTTTCTTTCCTGCCAGGCTTCTACCAGTGAGGAAGCTTTATGCGGAAGGAGGTGCCTTTATTGAGCTCGCTCGTCACATGAATCGAGCCATGGTGCAGGTCAATAATTTTGCGGCATATGGAAAGACCAAGCCCACTGCCGGTTTTGGCTCGCTCGCGGGCTTTATCCGATTTGTAGAAGCGGTCAAATATATACGGCAGCTCATCTGGCGCAATTCCAATACCCGTATCTTGAATTTCTACAGTTACTTCTTTACCAACGTCAATACGCACTGCAATCGTATCTTGAGGCGAGCAGAACTTTATGCTATTCGAAATAAGATTAAACCATACTTGATAAAGCAGCTGCTCATCGGCCTGGATTACGATTTCGGGCAGCTCGAGCTCAATTTCCAGCTGCTTGCCAGTCCACTGCCGTTCCAAGGTGATGAAGATCTGCCTAATTTGCTCGTCAAGCCGAAAGGCCGTGCGCTTCGTAAGCTGCATGTTTTTATCAAGGGCGGCCAGCATTAACAGCTGCTTGCTAAGCGAGGACAGGCGCTTGCTTTCGTCCTGAATAATTTGCAAATAGCGCTGCTTTTCGTCCTCCGACATTTCGTTGTTCATCATCGTTTCCGAAAAGCCCTGGATAGAGGTAATCGGCGTTTGGAATTCATGCGATACATTGGCGACAAATTCTTGTCTCATATCGTCCAATCGCTTAATGGATTCTGCCATGTGGGAGAAATGCTTGGCCAGGTCGCCAAATTCATCCTTGCGGCGAATATCCAATTGCAGGTTGTAATCACCGTCGACAATTTTATGAGTGGCGGCTTTGAGCACTTGCAGGGGCTTCACTATATAACGAGTCAAGATAACGATCAGAATCAGGCTGAGCAAAAAGGCAAAGCCCATCAACAGGCCAAGCAGTATGCGCACCTCGCCGATTTGCTGCTCCAGATTGGCACGGATGAATAAGGCGTATTGCTTGCCTTCTGCTTTTATAGGCAACCCTATCGTATTGCGCAAGCTATTTTCGAAGTAGCCCATGATGGGAAGAAGCTGCTTCTGTTCAAGCATGCCTTTGTAGCTGCCGCCCTCCAGCACATGGCGTATTTGCTCCTCCTCAAATTGCGTATGACGGAAGGGAGAGCCGTACATAGCGGTTTGAAGCTGCTCATCTACTGCGTAGATTTGAAAGCCCATCGCTGCAATTTTATTTAAATATTGGCCAAGCTCCAAATGAGGCGACAGCTCATACAGCTCGCGTATTTCGAGCCCGATATGCATAATCTCTTCTTCATTGTAATGACGCATTTTGTTGGCATAGTAAGCATTGGCAATAAAAAGCGATACGACGGTGCTGAATATGGTAATAATAATAAATATGACAACGATGCGGACGTATAATGTCCTCATTGTTCGTGCACCTCAAGCTTATAGCCGATGCCGCGGACAGTTACGATAGAAAAATCCTGCTCTGCAGAAGCAAAGCGTTCCCTCAGCCGTTTAATATGCACATCAATCGTACGGCTGTCTCCTTCATAATCGCTGCCCCATATTTGCTGAAGCAGCTGCTCGCGCGTAAATATTTGTCCCGGCTGAGTAGCAAGCTGGGAAAGCAGCTCAAATTCTTTTAAAGGCATCGTCATAGTCTCATTATTGCTTTTGACCTCATAGCTGCGCCGATCAATAATCGTATTATTCAGCTTAATCTGCTCGGACGATACAATTTGGTAGCGGCGCAATAAGGCTTTAATGCGGAACAGAAGCTCCTCTGGCTCGAAGGGCTTGACCAAATAATCATCAGTGCCTAAAGTAAATCCTTTTTCCTTATCCTTCAGCTCGCCTTTTGCCGTAAGCAAAATGACGGGAATATCGTAATACTTGCGAATTTCCTCGCATAAATCCCAGCCGTTCTTATGGGGCATCATCACGTCAACTACGGCCAGATGAATCGTCTGCTTTTCCAAAATATCAGATGCTGCCAGCCCATCCTCAGCTTCGACCGCGATATACCCTTCCTTATGCAGGTTGTAGCGAAGCAGCTCGCGAATGTTTGGATCGTCATCAGCAATCAGGATATGTAATCTCAAAAAAATCACCTTCTTAAAATATTTAATATAGATTTAACAATCTGTAAAATGCTGGGCGAAAAAATTAAAGTTTTCCCATTGTCTACTGTTTCCTGTTTATTTCTTGATTGGCATGCGTTAATATTAAGTTAACAATTCGCACGATTAACCGTCTATGGACGGTTTTTCTTTTTGACTTTTTTAAAGAAAGGAAGTGAAATAGCTTGGAATTCTTATTGAATCAATACCGAAAAGCTCCGCTTTTAGTGACATTCATTTTCATTATGCTCAAAATGGCGCTTTTTCGTCAATTTATATTCCAAGAGGTACACATCAGCCGTCTAGTATCGGACGCTGCAGCTGTACTGGTCATATTGTTCATAATTGAGCTTGTTACATCTGCAAGATGGAAAACAACAGTGTTCGGCATCATAAATACAATTGTCTCATTTTTATTATTTGCCGCGGTCGTCTACTTCAGTTATTTCAGCAACGTGCCGACCTACCACGCTTTTCTTAACATTGGGCAGGTTGGGCAGGTTAAGGATAGCGTGCAATCTTCGATTCAATTGAAAAACTATTTATTATTTGCCGATATCGTAATATTGCTGCTGCTTAAAGTTTTTTGCTTGCGTTCCAGAGACAGGCTGGCTTCAAGCAGTGCGATTGCAAGACCGCTTTATGTGGCGATCGCTCTAATCGTTTGCTTGGGTGTTTCTTTTGGATATGTCCAGTCCAACCGGGGCATTAATAATGAGCTTGTCCAAGCTGAGCGGCTAGGCTTATTGAACTACCAGTTTGCAACCGCAATGAATGAAAGCAGCTACGGAGCACCAACGGGCGAAGAGGTTAATGACGCAGTAGCTGCCCTTGAGCAGGAGCAGGCTAACAAGGAGCAGGCCGGCGGACCGAATTATTTTGGAGCTGCCAAAGGGAAAAATGTTATTGTGCTGCAGCTTGAAGCTTTTCAAAACATTGCAATCGGCCTAAAGGTAGATGGGCAGGAAGTGACGCCAGTTCTAAATGAGTTAATTAAGGATAGCTTTTACTTCCCGCATTTCTTCCAGCAGATTGGTCAGGGAAATACTTCTGACGCAGAATTTTTGTCTAATACAGGTATTTATCCGACAGGCTCTGTCGCCATGTCCAAAGGCTTCGGCGATCGCGAAATTCCGAGCATGCCGCGCCTTCTGGATAAGTATAACTATGTTTCTAATACATTTCATGTCAATGATGTGACGTTTTGGGATCGGGACAAAATGTATCCTGCGCTTGGATTTACAAAGTACTACGAAAAAGCTGATTTTGTAGATGATAAATTTAATGGCTTTGGCGCTTCCGACCAGGAATTATACCGGGTTGGAATGGAAAAGCTAAGTGCATTGCATAAGAAAAACCAGCCATTTTACGCACAGTTTGTTACAACTGCCAGCCATCATCCTTTCAAAATTCCTAAAATGCTGCAAACCTTGGATGTGCCGGAAGGCTTACAAGGAACACAGCTTGGCAACTATCTTCAAGCGCTGCGCTATACAGATGAGCAGATCGGCAATTTGATTGCCGACTTGAAGAAGGAAGGCATGTGGGAGGATACCGTTCTTGTCATTTATGGGGATCACTTTGGTATGCAGACCAAAGATAACGATCCAGCGTGGGTGGAGGAACAACTGGGTGTAAAATACGAGGAAAGAATTAGCCGTTTCAACATACCGTTTATCGTTCATGTGCCTGGCGTTGAAGGCAAGACATTGGATCAAGTCGGCGGACAGGCAGATATTATGCCTACCGTTGCTAATTTGTTAGGTGTTTCCTTGAAGGATGAAGGCTATACGGTATTCGGCAAAGATTTGCTCAATGTAACGGATCATGTTGTTGGCATGCGTTATTATATGCCGACTGGCTCCTTCTTCAACAATGAAATTATGTTTGTGCCTGGAAAGAGCTTTGAAGACGGCACAGCGATTGATTTGAAGACATTTGAGAAAGTTGAAGACTTCAGCAAGTATCGCAAGGATTATGATTACGTTCTTGAGCTGATGAAGCTTTCTGATGACTATATGAAATCATTGCCAAAACGTTAACAGCTATTATAGAAGTAATTTACCCGCTTCGAAGTGAATGCGGCTGACAGTTGCAGCAGCTATGCTGGCTTGCGCTGACGCCGCTTCACTGACAGGCGGGTTTTTTGTCGGCAACATTAGTGGGCAAAGAATGGACAAGCGGAAGAGCAAGATTGGAACTGGAGAAACGGTAGTGGCTGCCTTTGTATTACAATTTTATCCATTAATGGCTTACAAAATAGAGAAAAATTGGAATACAACAGCGGTCGTAAGTCCAATCTTGATCGTAGCGCCGTCTTATTCTATTGCTTGTTGCCTTTTAACAATTAATCAACTCTCTCTGTTTGCTCGTGCTCGACATTCTTCTGTAATCAAAATTAGCACAGTAATAACTTTAGTGTTACTATACTATATATAGTGAAAAATATAGTCAAAAACAAAGGAGAGAGAACTATGGCTCATCTCGATACAACTTTTGAGTGTAAAGGCTTAAGCTTGAAAAATAGAATTGTAATGCCGCCAATGTGCCAATACAGTGTCGAGCTGGAGGACGGCATTCCAAACGAGTGGCATTATGTCCATTACGTATCAAGAGCGATTGGCGGTGCCGGGCTTATTATTGTGGAAATGACGGATGTCCATCCTGATGGTCGAATTACAAACCGCGACCTGGGATTATGGTCGGATGACGCAATTCCAGCATTCAAGCGCATTGTAGACGAGGTCCACAAATATGGGGCAAAAATCGGCATACAGATTGCCCATGCAGGCCGTAAGGCAGAGGATGCTCCAAATCCGGTAGGAGCTTCTAATATCCCGCTGGAGGGCAGCAGAAACCCGAATCAGCCGCGTGCGCTTACAACAGAAGAAGCGCAGGCTATGATTGTGAAATTCAAGGAAGCGGCAGTACGTGCAATTGCAGCCGGCTTTGATACGATTGAGCTGCATGGCGCCCATGGTTATTTGATTCACCAATTCCATTCGCCGTCCATTAATAATCGTGAGGATCAGTATGGGCAGGATTATGCTTTGTTTGGTGTAGAGGTTATTCAAGCTGTTCGAAGTGTGATGCCAGCGGATATGCCGCTTTTGATGCGAATTTCGGCCGTTGAATATATCGATGGGGGATACGGTCTTGAGCATTCCCTTGAGCTGGGCAAACGTTATAAGGAGGCAGGCGTCGATATGATTCATGTCTCGAGTGGCGGAGAAGCGCCGCCCCCTCCAGGTCGAGTGCCGAATCATGCAGCGTATCAAGTACCGTTGGCCCGTGCCTTCAAGGAGGCGCTGCAGCTTCCGACAATAGCGGTAGGCAGGCTTGAGGAAGCCAAGGCGGCAGAAGAAGCGGTCGCGAATGGCGATGCCGATCTAGTTGCTGTCGGCAGAGGCATGCTTAATGACCCTTACTGGGCGCTGCATGCTATTAAGGAGCTAAGCGGATCCGTCGTTCCTCCAGCTCCTTATATACGCGGTATTTAACTATTTTTCACCAGCTGATTATCCTTGCCATACCGGATGAATACCCAAACGCCGTAAAGCATCAGCATTCCTGCAGCCATGCTGTATAAAGTAATCTTCTCTTTGAGCAGCGCCAGTGCCAGCAAAGAGGCAAAAATCGGCTCTCCAAGCACGGACATGGATACGGTGGCAGCGGCCATTCTTTTCATAAGAAAATTAAAGACATAATGTCCGAGCAGCGTCGGCACTATGGCGAGCAGCAAAAAAAGCCCCCATTCTTTCGTGCTGTAGCCAGTGAACGGGTTGCGATTGATGACATTGTAGATTGCCAGCAGGCATGCAGCAAAAAAGAAAGCCCAGAAGTTATAGGCAAACACTTGGGTTCGTTTCAATAAGTGTTTGCCAATAAGCATATGAACCGCTACAACGACCGCCCCGAGAAAAGAAAGCAGATCGCCATACAGCGCTTCGTCCGAGAGGGAAAAGTCGCCTGCTCCGATCATAATGGAGCCGATCATGGCGATTCCAATGCCGATAACCATTGCTTTATTGATAGCTGCCTTGAATAAGAAGTAGGATGCAATCATGACTAGAAGCGGTTCAAGCGAAAGCAGCACAGTCGAGCTGGCAACGGTTGTATAGCGCAGCGAGCCCATCCATAGCAGAAAATGCAAGCCGAGCATAGCTCCGGACAACATAAGAAGCAGCCACTGCGAGCGATCAAGCTTCAGCAGCGGCTGTCTGTATTTCCATACAAAAGGTAGCATAAGCACATTCGTGAGCAGCAGGCGGTACATGGCTATAACTGCGACATCGGCCTCGGACCACCGAACAAAAATGGATGAAAAGGATATTGCGATAATACCAACTGCGTATAACAGTAAATAGGGAGGCAGACGCTTGCTAGCCTTCATCATGCTGTTCACCGCCGCTTTGCGTTTCGAGCTCGGCAGCTTTTAACGGTTTAGCTTCAGCGGGTCGTTTCGCCTGTTTTTCTTTTTGTTTAATGATAGCTTCATCAAAATACCGCTTCAGCTCAGCAGCCTTGCGGGGATCGTCCATTTTAACCTTTTCTTTTAGAAAATGTTCCTCAAACGCTTCCCAGGTAGGCTCCAGCTTTTGCGCGCGCAGCAGGCGAACGGCATTTTTGACAAGTCTTCGCTCCTTGGCATTGGTGTAGGTATCGACATATTTCTGCTTATAGTCAAAGTCCAAATGCTCAAATATGGCGCGGAATATATGGCTCGTCATTCGAGCATCGTCAAGTGCGCGGTGAGCGCTGCCCTCCGCATCGATGGCTAGCTCAGCAAGAGCGCCTTCAACGCTAATATCATTGGTGAGACCTTTATGGCGAGTAAAGCCTTTTAGCAGATCAAAATAATCAGCCGCCAGCCAATAAGCATCATCAAGCTTATGCATTCTTGTGTCCAGCACGATGCGTTTCATATCTTCTCCGCCCCATGTTATAAACATGCAGCTGTCGCTTTTTCCGAGCCAGCTCAGAAAATCGGCGATGACAGAAGGGAAGCGCTTAGCTATATCAATATCCTCTTGAGGAATGCCTGTTTTTTTCTGAATAAAGCTATTAAGCTTTGCGAAGTATACGGGTTTGATCAAGGCAGAAAATTCATCTATAGGCTGCAAGGAAGAGTCAAGGCGGACGGCGCCGATTTCAATAACCTCCATAGGCAGCTCGCTGGCAAATTTTCGTCCATTAAATTCAATATCTAAAACAATATAATCCAATCCAACTACCTCCGAAGTTTGCTTAAAAATTTGCACTAGTACTATTAGAGCATGAGGGCCGCTGTATTTGCAAACTATTTCAAAATATAAGAAATGGTTAGTGTTTACCTAACGCTGTTCTTATAATTCAATGAGAAGTCGCATTTACCGATTTATGGGAATCATTAAGAGTTTCTTCTTGAATCCTGCTTTCTATCGTTTATACTACTAGATATGCTAATTGTATAGAAGGTAGGAGGATTTTAAGGAATGGATGATCTCATAGTTTGGCTAAAGTTTTTGCTGCTTGGTATGGTGCAGGGTTTTACGGAGCCGATACCAATCTCGTCCAGCGGCCATCTTATTATTGCCCAAAAGCTGCTTGGAGTTGAGCAGAACGGACTGTTTTTTGAAATTTTAACAAATACGGCTTCTTTAATTGCCATTATGTTTATTTTTAGAGAAATGATCAGCCGATTAATTGTTAATGGTATTAAATTTATACGTACACGGGATAAGGAATATAAGTCAGACTTCATGTTCATTATTTATATCGTTGTCGGCACAATTCCAGCCGTTGTATTGGGACTATTGTTCAAGGATGCAATAGAGCAGCATTTGGCTTCCATTAAAACGGTCGGCTTCTCATTGCTTGTGACAGGTGTCGCTTTGTGGCTCATTCGCAATTTGCGCGGAGTTAAGCGCGATGGAGATTTGAGCATGAAGGACGCGCTGCTGGTCGGTCTTGCACAGGCTGTAGCTCTAATTCCTGGCATTAGCCGTTCCGGATCAACCGTTATTTCATCCATTGCACTCGGCATGAAACAAGACACTGCTTTGCGGTTTTCGTTCATGCTGTACATCCCAATCAGCTTAGGCGGACTGGTGCTTGGCGTGAAGGATGCTGCAGGCGATCCGACGCTGTCCACAATGGCTATCCCATATATAATAGCGTTTATTAGCACTCTTATTTTGACCTATATTTCTATGCGCTGGTTTATGAATATTATGCGCAACGGCAATTTGAAATATTTCGCTTATTACTGCTTTGTTGCAGGTATCGCCATCGTATTGTTTATGTAACATTTTAGAGTTGCAAATTCTTTGCAGAAGCTGTTTTAAAGCCGCATTCATTTTATAAAATATGTGACTTCAGATTCATCTCCTTTATGCTGAACTGAACAGCTTTCCAATGGAATCATTTGAGGAAGGAGAGTGGCGTTATGAAGCCGGCGGTTTCGTTAATGACGTCTGTGAATCAACAAAGTCGTTTAAAATTAGCACTTATACTCGGTTTTCTGTCCGGCATTGGACCGTTATCCATTGATATGTATTTGCCGGCTCTTCCGACATTGGCGGAGGATTTGGGAGCTTCTGCGTCAATCGCACAATTAAGCCTTACAGCCTGTCTGCTGGGGCTCGCTACAGGCCAGCTGCTTGTCGGACCGATCAGTGATGTAAGAGGGCGCAGAGTCCCGCTTATTATCGGCATAGCTGCCTATGCGGTTGTTTCGGCGCTATGCGCTTTTTCGCCAAGCATTACAATATTTATTGCCATGCGTTTCTTACAGGGCTTTGCCGGCGCGGCAGGGATCGTCATAGCGAGAGCAAGCGTGCGCGATTTGTATTCTGGACCGGAGCTGACTAAGTTTTACGCTTTGCTTATGCTTGTGAATGGAGCTGCGCCTATACTTGCGCCGATATTTGGCGCTGAGGTGCTGCAGCATACTTCGTGGCGAGGCGTGTTTTTCGTACTGAGCGCGCTGGGAATGGCGATGCTCTTGGCGGTATTAATCGGGCTTAGAGAAACATTGCCAGAGGAGCGTAGAATGAGAGGCGGGATCGGCAATACACTGCGCACCTTCAAAAGGCTGAGCCGTGACTCATTGTTCATGGGCTACGCTTTGACACAAGGGCTCGTATCCGCTTCGATGTTCGCTTATATATCGGGATCTTCCTTTGTACTGCAAGAAATTTTCCATGTCACTGCGCGGCAGTACAGTCTTATTTTTGGACTGAATGGCGTTGGAATTATTTTGGCTACACAAGTCGCCGGCAGATTGGCAGACAAGGTGGAGCCGCGCAAGCTGCTTCGCAGCGGCCTGTTATTGGCATCTTCCGGCGCATTCTTGCTGATTCTTGCGGTGACTCTGCATTTAGGCCTAGCTGCGGTTATAGCGGCATTCTTTATGGTTGTTTCAAGCGTTGGGATTATCTCGACGACTACAACTTCGCTTGCGCTGCAAAGTCAGGGGAATTCTGCCGGAAGTGCATCGGCGATGCTCGGTATGCTTTCCTTTATCGTAGGCGGAACAGCAGCGCCGCTTGTTGGGCTTGGCGGCAAGGATACGGCGCTTCCGCTTGCAATCGTAATGGCGTCATTAGTCGCCAGCGCATTTATTTGCTTCATGCTGTTGACCAAGTCGAGACAACGCAGTCAAGCGCAATAGGCTATTTGCGAGCGACAAAAACAGTGAACTCATTGTATTTATATACGCAATCTACATCCTTGAAGCCAGCTTCCCGCAGCCAAAGCAGTTGCTCTTCCATCGGTGCATTGCGATCCTCTCGCTTTCTTTCTTTGGAGGCATCCAGCGCGCTTTGCGGCAGTCCGCTGGCTAGAACAGCCTCCTCCCATTGTTGTTCATATTGCTGATTGAACAGGGAGGAACGGCTGGAGGCCTGATCCGCATTAATAAAGTATCCGCCCTCCTCAAGCTGATCATATATGGAGAAGAAGAGCTGTTTCTTCTCTTGATCGGTCAGGTGATGAATCGATAGTGAGGATACGACCGCATCAAATTTGGTATCAAAGCGGTAGCTGAGATAATCACTTGCGATATAGTTTATGTTTGAAAAGGAAGCTAGACGCTGCTCCGCCTTGGCAAGCATATCCTGGCTAAAATCAATCAGCGTCATGGCAGCAGAAGGATATTTTTGCAGCACATAGCTCGTAAGCAGTCCTGTGCCGGCCCCTAAATCCAAAATCGAAGGAGACGCCGATGGCAGCTGCAGCCATCGTATAACAGCCTCGTAGAAATCGTCATAGCATGGTATAAGTCCTCTTCTCTGCGTATCGTAATCAGTGGCAGCCTTGTCAAAAAGCTTCTTTACTTCATCGTTCATCGTAAATCCCTCCCGGCTTTCCTTATTTTCTATTCTCATTGTAAAAACGAATTGTTATATTGTGAAATATATAAAGATTATATTATTTATAGGCTTAAACTATAAGTGTGGAAAGGGTATGGAGAGAGTACGGAAAGAGTATGGAAAGGTACGCTGCTGCAATGAAGGTTGGGCGGGTGGCTGCTACGATAGCGATGAAACGTATCGACGTGGTCACACGTTCCGATATTTGCCTTAAAACGGCCTTTTTTTTAATTTGGCGGTCACACATTCCGCTATTGGGTTCAAAAGTGGGCTTTTTCTGCGATTTATGGAGCAATAACGGAACGTCTGTCACTTTGCCCCCTCAAAAATGCGAATTTTGGCGAATTAGCGGAACCACTGTCCAGCTAGGGAGATTCGCGACTGTCCAACTAGGAAGAACAACAACTGTCTCAGCTATGGAGTATCTATGACTGTCCCATCTAGTGAGAACAACACTGTCCCGCTTGGAAACGCGTTAAAATTCAAAGTATTGTCGCTAGTGCAGCATTGAGAAGTTCGTTTAAAGAAGCTATAATAAATAGTGAACAATATCGCACTAAAATGAACTTTTCAGGAAGAGGGGCCGGAATGAAAAAGCTAAAAATTTTGCAGCAGCTTTCGGAAGCAGGGGTAGTAGCAGTTCTACGTGCAGATTCTCCAGAAGAAGTGGTTGAAATGTCACGCCGAGCGATTAAAGGCGGCATTAAAGCGATTGAAATTACGATGACCGTACCTTTTGCGCTGCGCGCAATTGAGGAATTGTCTAAACAATATTCCAGCTCAGTTTCTCCGGATGCAGACAACTATGCGATTATCGGTGTAGGAACTGTATTGGATCCTGAGACGGCTCGCGCAGCTATTATGGCGGGCGCTGAGTATGTGGTATCCCCGGCACTTAATCCGGACACTGTCAGATTGTGCAATCGATATGCTATTCCTGTATTGCCAGGCACAATGACGGTAGCAGAAATTCAAACGGCGATGGAGCTAGGCGTCGATGTCGTGAAGCTGTTCCCGGGCAATCTGTATTCTCCAAGCGTTATACCTTCTATTAAAGGACCGCTTCCGCAAGCCAATATTATGCCGACTGGCGGGGTATCCTTGGATAATTTGAAGGATTGGATCAAAGCAGGTGCAGTAGCTGTCGGCATCGGTTCCGACTTAACGAAAGAAGCAGTAAAAACTGGTGATTTCTCTTTAATCGAGAAAAAAGCAGCTGATTATATGGCAGCCTATCGCGAGGCAAAAGGACAATAGCTCCTTGGCGTCGCGTCAGCTTGCTACACGCATTTGGCGCCCTTGGAGCATCTACTCTCTAGAGGCGCTTTTTGCAATGTGTTTTGGTATATGTTTTGGTATAATGATATGGGCAGCATTTCTCGTTATGTATGTTTTTGTATGATAAATATAGTATGTAAAAGTTGAAAGAGGGAGAAGCTATTTTCCGACTATTTCTTATCCTTGCTTCTTCACTAAATTCGAGTTATAACAGATAAGTAGCGATAATAGACAGGCTAGCAGATTAGATTATCAGCTTAAAGGAGTGTTTGAGGGAATGGAATTCAGAATCGAGAAGGACACGATGGGGGAAATTAAAGTCCCGGCAGATAAGTTGTGGGGCGCCCAAACTCAGCGCAGCTTGCAAAATTTCAAAATCAGTACTGAGAAAATGCCTTTGGACGTTGTTTATGCAATGGCATACGTCAAGAAAGCAGTAGCTCAAGCGAATTTGAAGCTTGGTGTTTTGGATGAGCAGAAAGCAGCAATTATTGGCGAGGTTGCAGACGAAATTATTTCTGGCAAATGGGACGAGCATTTCCCATTAGTAGTTTGGCAAACAGGCAGTGGGACGCAAACAAATATGAATGTTAACGAGGTTATAGCTAATCGCGCTAACGCCTTGCTCGCAGAACGCGGCTTGGATATTAGAATTCACCCGAACGACGATGTAAATCGCTCACAAAGCTCGAACGATACCTTCCCTGCTGCGATGCATATTGCTGGAGTTATGGCTGTAGAAAAGCAGCTGGTTCCTTCATTGGATATTTTAGCGGCTACTTTGAAAGAAAAAGTAGAAGCTTTTAAAGATATAGTTAAAATCGGACGTACTCATTTGCAGGATGCTACTCCGTTGACGCTTGGCCAAGAGGTAAGCGGCTGGTATGCCATGCTTGAGAAAACAAGAGCTATGCTAGTGCAAAGCGTTGAATCCATGCGTGAATTGGCGCTCGGCGGAACTGCAGTAGGTACAGGCTTGAACGCTCATCCGAAGTTCGCGGTTCAGGTTGCTGAAGAAATGACTGAGCTGACAGGCACATTGTTTATTACAGCGCCAAATAAATTCCATGCTCTGACTAGCCATGATCAAATCGTATACACACATGGAGCTATTAAAGCTTTGGCAGCAGATTTAATGAAAATTGCCAATGATGTCAGATGGCTTGCAAGCGGACCACGCTGCGGCATTGGCGAGCTGATCATACCAGAGAACGAGCCGGGCAGCTCGATTATGCCAGGTAAAGTCAATCCTACTCAAAGCGAAGCGATGACGATGGCTGTATGTCAAGTTATTGGTAACGACGCTACGATCGGTTTTGCAGCGAGCCAAGGTAATTTTGAGCTTAACGTATTCAAGCCGGTTATTATGTACAACTTCCTGCAATCTGTTGCGCTTATGGCGGATGCAATGGTTTCCTTCAACGATAACTGTGCGGTTGGCATCGAGCCGAATTTGCCTGTTATCCAAAGAAACCTGGAACAATCACTGATGCTTGTAACGGCATTGAATCCACATATCGGTTATGAGAATGCGGCAGCCATTGCTAAAAATGCTCATAAAAAAGGTCTAACCTTGAAAGAATCCGCTGTAGCAAGCGGCCTGCTAACTGAGGAGCAATTTGACCAATATGTCCGTCCAGAGAACATGATTGGAAGCAAATAAGTTATAAATAACCCAGCTTGATTGAGGCTCCAATTGGGGACCTTAATCAAGCTTTTTTATGTCCACCCCTGCCATGTCTGTCCCCATTACTGCCCCATCTCCGCCGCTACACCCACTATACCTGTATCGCCTAATCAACTGGACAGCAAATCCGTTATTTTGCTAAAAACGCCGAATTAGGAGTATTAAAGTGACACACGTTCCGCTATTCTACAAAAATGTAGTGGAAAACAGTCGAAAATGGGCGAATAACGGAACCACTGTCCGCGAAAGCAGAAAAATGATCGAAAACGGGCGAATAACGGAACCACTGTCCGCATAGTAGAAAAATGATCGAAAATGGGCGAATAACGGAACCACTGTCCGCGAAAGTAGAAAAATGGTCGAAAATGGGCAAATAACGGAACCACTGTCCGCGAAGTAGAAAAATGATCGAAAATGGGCGAATAACGGAACGCCTGGCCACAGGTTGAAAATAAAAATGAGGCTGAAAATGCGTATATCTCCAAATGAGAGGGTGTCGATTAATTGTAAGCAACTAATAATAAGCAATAAAAAAGGGGAACGAAGAGCAAGATTGGGAATGGAGAAGCGGCAGCGCCCGCCTTTGTAGGCCAATATTATCCTTTACAGGGGTTATGTAATCAAAAAAATTGGACTACAACAGCGGTCGGAATCCCAAACTTGATCGTAGTAGTATCCCTTTCGATTGCTTGTTGCCCTATCCACAATAAAGCGATACCCTTAGAGATGATCTTAGTCACAAAAACGGAGTTAAAGTAAATTAACGCGTTCTTGTGATCATTCGCATCCCCAGTAACCATTCCATTTAGTAAAATATTAACACTTCACATGTTTGTCAATTTCGTGCCACGAAACGGTCACTAACGACACTAAAGAGCCATATTTATCTGCATATAATTTTGTATAATAGGAGTAACTGATTGAGAATAATGTAGCTTGCGAATTGTTCTCCTTCAACTTTTGAAGAATTTGTGAATAAATTCACAAATTGTTGTGATTTTTTTCACATTAATCAATCGCGACGTATGCTTAAATTAGAAAGTAAGCATTTGACGGGGTTTGTTTCAAAGTAATTTAAAAGGATTAATACATTTAGAAAAGGTGGAGTGCAGCTATGGATGTCGTCGATTTAGCACGTTTGCAATTTGCATCTACAACAATTTTTCACTACTTTTTTGTACCAATATCAATTGGATTATCTCTCATCGTAGCGATAATGGAAACGATATATGTGGTCAAGAAGGATGAATTATATAAGCGAATGGCAAAGTTTTGGGGGACATTCCTGCTCATTAACTTCGCCGTCGGTATTGTTACAGGTATTTTGCAAGAGTTTCAGTTCGGAATGAACTGGTCTGATTTTTCAAGATTTATAGGTGATATATTTGGAACGCCGCTTGCGATTGAAGCGCTGCTTGCCTTTTTCCTTGAGTCAACGTTTATCGGCTTGTGGGTGTTTGGCTGGGACCGCTTGTCAAAAGGCGTTCACTTGGCGAGCATGTGGCTCGTTTCGATTGGTACCATTTTATCCGCGCTTTGGATTTTGGCGGCAAACTCATTTATGCAGCGCCCTGTCGGCTTTGAGGTAGTAGACGGCCGTGCAGAATTAACGGATATATTCGCGCTATTAACGAATGGTCAGCTGTTGTGGGAGTTTCCGCATACGATATTCGCTGCGTTCGCGACCGGTGCTTTTCTGGTTGCCGGTATTAGCGGCTGGAAGCTTATGCGCAAGCAAGAAATTAATTTCTTTAAACAATCATTCAAAATCAGTATTATCATTGCTCTCATTTCTTCTATTGCCATTGCACAATTCGGTCATAGCCAGGCGCAATATTTGGTTGAGACTCAGCCAATGAAAATGGCTGCGAGCGAAGGGATGTGGGAGAGAAGCACTGACCCTGCTCCTTGGACAGTTATTTCATTTATCGACACTGATAAGCAAGAAAATGGCTTTGAGATTAAAATTCCGTATATACTCAGCTTTTTGTACTATAGCAAATTTTCCGGCTCTGTTCCGGGCATGCTTGAGCTGCAGGAGCAATATGAACAAACCTATGGCCCTGGAAACTATATCCCGCCGGTCAAAACGACTTTTTGGAGCTTCCGCGTTATGGTAGGCAGCGGTATGGCCATGATTCTTCTGGCTATGTATGGCGCATATCTCACATGGCGGAAAAAGCTGGATCAGCCGAAAAATAATCTATACTTTAAATTAATGCTGTTTGCCATTTCACTTCCGTTTATCGGAAATACGGCTGGCTGGATTATGACTGAGATTGGCCGTCAGCCTTGGACCGTATTTGGGCTGCTGCGTACGGAGGATTCTGTATCGCCGAACGTATCGTCAGGTCAAGTGCTCTTCTCACTTATTTCATTCTCGTCGATATACTTGATTTTGCTTGGCATTACGATCTATTTGTTTACTCGGGTAGCACGCAAAGGCCCTGCTAGTGAAGAGAGTGAGCAAGTTGCTGATGTAGATCCGTTTGCACAGGAAGGGGGCGGCAGCAATGTCACTCAATGAGTTATGGTTTTTACTAATTGCCGTTTTGTTCACAGGATTTTTCTTTCTTGAAGGCTTTGATTTTGGTGTAGGCATGGCAACTCAAATTTTGCCGAAAAGCGATAAGGAACGCCGCGTGCTTATCAATACGATCGGACCGTTCTGGGACGCGAATGAAGTATGGCTTATAACGGCGGCAGGCGCGATGTTCGCAGCTTTTCCGCATTGGTATTCCACGATGTTCAGCGGGTACTATATGCTCCTCACGTTGATTTTGCTGGCGCTAATAGGCCGGGGTGTTGCTTTTGAATTCCGCGGCAAAATAGAGGGCGCTGCCTGGAGAAAGGTTTGGGATGCAGCGATATTTATTGGCAGCTTTTTCCCGCCGCTGTTTTTCGGAATGCTGTTTGCCAGCATGATTAAGGGTGTGCCGATTGGACAAAATATGGAAATGACAGCTGGATTCTCTGATATAGTTAATCTATACTCAGTAACAGGAGGCGTGGCAGTGGTTGCACTGTGCCTGCTGCATGGCCTAACCTTTATTTCGATACGTACTACAGGCGACGTTCGCGGCAAAGCACGCAAGGCAGCTGCGGTTGTATGGCCTGTCGCAGTAGCGCTGCTCGGACTGCTGGCTGTTCAAACCTTTGCTTCTACGGATCTGTTTGAGAAACGCGGAGTTATCATGTATATTTTAGTTGCTTTAACTGCAGTGGCTGCGGTATTAGCTTATGTGTTTATTAGAAAAGGAAGAGAAGGGCTTGCATTTGGCATGACCGGTTTACTGATCGGTTTAACATTTATAGCTTTATTTGCAGGCTTGTTCCCAAGGCTGATGGTAAGCTCTATCGACAGCGCTTATGATCTTACGGTTTACAATGCTGCATCAGGAGGCTATACGCTGAAAGCGATGACGATTGTAACAGCAGTGCTCTTGCCATTCGTACTGGCTTATCAGGCTTGGAGCTACTTCGTCTTCCACAAACGCATTACGAATAAAGATCATTTAGAATACTAGGAGCTTGTATGGACAAACAATGGCTTCGCCTTTCAGGAATTACACCGATAATGCTGCTGTTATCGGTGTTTTCCTTCCTACAGGGATTGGCAATTATAGCGCAAGCGCTGCTTCTGTCGCATGCGCTCACACAGTTATTTAATGGGGCTGCCGTATCTGATGCAGTTCAGCCTATTTTATTATTTGCGGCTATGTTTGTGCTGCGGCATACTTTTGTATGGCTGCAGCAGCGCTTTGCCGGAAGGTTTGCAGAGAAAACTACCGAAGCGCTTGGCAAACAGCTGCTGAGCAAGCTTTTTAAGCTTGGCTCAAGGTTTGCTGCCAGCGAGGGCAGCGGCAAGATTGTTAATCTTGCTCTGGAAGGAATTGTGCGGGTTAGAACTTATTTGGAGCTGTCGATTCCCCGTATGATCGATATGCTCATCATTACCGGTGCAATATGGCTTGCTGTCATCCGATTGGATTTGATTTCAGGCATTATTTTACTTGTGGCACAGCCGGTGCTCATTATCTTTTTTATTATATTAGGGCTGGCGGCCCGTTCTCTAGCGGATAAGCAGTGGAGAAGCTATCGAATATTGTCGCAGCATTTTTCGGATACGCTTCGAGGCCTTGAGACGCTGCGCTTTTTAGGAAGAAGCAAAGCGCATGCAGGTACAGTAGAGCGTGTAGCGGGGCAATATCGCAAAGCAACAATGCGGACGCTGCGGGTTGCATTTCTATCTTCGTTTTCGCTTGATTTCTTTAGTATGCTTTCAATTGCCTTTGTAGCGGTTGGATTAGGCGTGCGGCTTATCGACGGCGGCATACAGCTGGAGGCGGCTTTGGCAATTTTGCTGCTTGCTCCTGAATATTTTATGCCGATTCGAATGCTTGGCACCGACTATCATGCAACGTTAGACGGCAAGGAAGCATGGGCTTCAATTAGAGCGATTACGGAAAAGGATACAGAGAGTGAGGGCACGGCCAGCAGTCAATATGCAATCGAAAGTAGTGCTGCATCTGGCAGACAAGTTGCTTCAGAGAGCCATAATGCTGCGCCAAATAACGTCAAGTCAATGGATAGCCAGCATAACTCAACCGCTATGCTTCGCTTATCGGATGTAACGGTGCTCAGCTCAGAAGGCCGTGAGCTGCTTGGCGGTGTGCAGGCAGAAGTAGCTGGCGGCACACGGAAAATCGGAATTGTCGGTGAGAGCGGAGCAGGCAAATCGACCCTGCTTCATGTGCTTGGCGGCTTTTTGCAGCCATCCGCAGGAATGGTTCAAGCGGATGGGGAGCCGCTTGCTGGCGAGAAGCTCGCTCAGTGGCAGCAGCAGCTTGCTTATATCCCACAGCACCCTTATATATTCAGCATGACGTTAAAAGAAAATATTGCCTTTTATGAGCCGGATGCCAGCGATGAGGAAATCGAACGGGCAATCGACGCAGCTGAGCTGCGCTCGCTCGTTGAGCAGCTGCCGCTCGGTATACATGAGCGCATAGGCGAGGGCGGGCGCGCTGTGAGCGGCGGCCAAGCGCAGCGTATTGCGCTGGCAAGAGCGTGGCTTGGCAATCGTCCTATGCTGCTTCTCGATGAGCCCACTGCCCATTTGGACGTAGAGACAGAATGGGAGCTAAAGCAGACGATGCTGCGTATTTTCAGCGGGAAAACGGTATTTCTGGCGACGCATCGCTTGCATTGGATGAAGGATATGGATGAGGTATGGGTCATCAAGAAAGGCAAATTGGCAGAGAAGGGCACGCATGCCCAGCTGGCTGAGCAGAATGGCGTATATGCGAAACTGCTCGCTGCAGGCAGAGGGGAGGAATTGTAATGCAAGCGGCAAAAAGACGCGGCTGGATTACCTACTACATGTCTCAATACCGCTGGCAGTTTGCAGCGGCAGCTGTACTTGGCGCTATTGCCATACTTTCCGCAGCAGCCTTGCTGTTTACATCCGGGTATTTGATATCGCGTTCCTCCCTGCAGCCAGAAAACATTCTTATGGTCTATGTGCCAATCGTGCTTGTCCGGACGTTTGGATTCAGTAAAGCGATTTTTCAATACTTGGAACGGTTAGCTGGTCACAGTGCGGCACTGCGTATTCTAGCCAGTATGAGAACCCGCTTATATCGCATTGTCGAACCGCAGGCGCTTCGCATGCGAAGCAAATATAAATCCGGCGATTTGCTTGGCTTGCTGGCGGAGGATATCGAGCAGCTGCAAAACATTTTTTTGCGAATAGTTCTGCCAGCACTGTCATCTTTAATTGTATACGGAGCAGTCATTGCGCTGCTCGGCAGATTTGATCTTTGGTTTGCATTGCTGATGGCGCTCTATAGCGGCATTTGGCTGTTTATTGCTCCGCTTGCTGCATTATGGTTGTCCGTTAGAAGAAGGAAGCAATACAAGCAGCAGCGCAACCGCTTGTATACACAGCTCACTGATGCGATTTATGGCATGAGCGACTGGCAGCTGAGCGGGCGCGCAGGGCAGTTCTTGGACGATTATGAGAAGCAGAGCTCCGCCATGAACAAGCTGGAGCAGCAGCTTAGGCGCTCTGAATGGCGCTGGCAGCTTATTACGCGCAGCAGCGCCGCTGCAGCAGTCATTATGATGGCGATATGGGCAGCAGGCATGGTTGAGCAGGGCTTGCTGCTGCCAAGCTTTATAGCGGCTATGGCGCTTGTTGCGCTTCCGCTCATGGATGCCTTTGTAAAAGTAGGCGACTCTGTATACCGAATACCGGATTATAAGGACTCTTTGAATAGATTGAATAAGCTGGAGCAATCGGGACAATCCCGTTGGGATGATGCTAGCGCCCGAGATGAAAAAGCGGCTGAAGAGGCCATTCGGGCTGCGCTGCCTAAGTCCGTCAACCGGCAATCGATCGATATAGCTTTACAGCAGGTCAGCTTTCAATATGAAGGCTCGCATCAATTGACATTAAAGCAAATTGATTTGAATATTCCGCAAGGCTTGAATATGGCTGTGCTGGGCAGAAGCGGCGCCGGCAAGTCCACCTTGCTCAATCTGATGCTTGGCGAGCTGAAGCCATCGTCTGGCGAGGTCACATTAAACGGTATTACTGCTGGCGAACTGGATGCTGCAGATTTCTCGGTTCTTAACCAGAAGCCATACTTATTCGATACATCTGTCGCTAATAATATAAGGCTCGGCAAGCCAGACGCTTCTGACGAAGAGGTGCAGCAGGTGACGGAGCAGGTTGGACTCGGCTCTTTCATCGCCTCACTCCCAAACGGCTATAACACGAGGATGGAGGAGATGGGACAGCGCTTTTCTGGCGGTGAAAGACAAAGAATTGCGCTCGCCCGCATCTTGCTTCAGAACAGGCCGATTGTATTGCTTGATGAGCCGACAGTCGGACTCGACTCCATTACGGAGCGCAAGCTTGTAAATACCATTTTTGCAACGTTAAAAGGGAAAACCTTAATATGGTTTACCCATCATTTGATCGGGATGGAGCAAATGGACGAAATCGTATTTATGGAGCAGGGGCGCATCGTCATGCGCGGAAGCCATGAGGAGCTGCTGGAGCGTGAGCCGAAGTACAGACGCTTGTATGAACTGGATCAGTTATAAAAAAATGACCGTTAAAGCTTTAGGCTTCGACGGTCATTTCTTTTCTTACGATGACATGGATATCGGGATTAATAATATGGATGATGACATCATACATGCCTGGCTCCTCGGGCTCCCATTTGCCGATAAATCGGCCTTCTATTTGTCCTTCCACTTTTATAAGCTTGGGCTTGCCGGTGCCGTCTTTTTTTAACTCATAATATAGCTCCACATCATTTAATTTTTTTAAGCCTTTAATTTTAGAAATTAATGATACTGGCTTGCCCGCTTTGGCAGCAGCTGGCGAGACGGTCAACTCGGCGGTCACCTCTTCCTCGGTTCCACCTTGAGGCGTTATTGTATTGCAGGCGCTAAGGAGCAAGGCAAAAACCGGAATGAAAGCAATCGCAGCTAGCTTTCTTAAGCCAGGCTGAGCGGTATGAATCATTGAATACGGCTCCTTTCTGAAGCAATTTATTTTGAAGCTATACTTTGCTGCGAGGATTCAGTGAATACGGCAGCCAATCCGGCTGATCCGTAGCTTTCTCTGTATTCGGCGATTGTGCGGTGGCTCATGATGCGGCCTTCATGCAAAAATAACGCTTCATCCGCAACAGTCTCGGCAATTTGCAAATGGTGCGTAGAAAATATAATCGTTGTGCCGGCTGCTTTCAGCTCAAGAACAAGCTGAGAAAACATATCTGTCCAATAAGGGTCCAAGCCGTTAGTAGGCTCATCCATCATTAACAGTTTGGGCTTTGCCAGAACAGCTTGGCCGAACATCAGCCTTTGCCGCATTCCTTTGGAGAAGGCAGCGACGGATTTATGGCGGGCCTCATACAAATCTACAAGGCGCAGCACTTCAGCGGCGCGCTGCTTGCCGATGCCGCGCAGCGAAGCATAGAAAGTGATCGTCTCCCAGGCAGACAGCGCTGTGCCAAAACGAAAATCATCGGGCATAAAGCCGATAAGCTCCGCATAGGCTTTGCGGTTATTTTTCCATTGCAAGCCGTCCAGCATGATTTGTCCTTCAGAAGGCTGCATAATGCCTGCAATCATGCGCAGCAAGGTGCTTTTTCCCGCGCCATTGCCGCCGCAAAGCGCCAAGGTTTGCCCAGCCTCCAGCTTCAAGCTGAAAGGATGGACGATCTGCTGTTTGCCGATCTTTTTGCTGACCTGCTCAATTTGAATAAAGGGATTAGTCAATTTTTCTCCTCCTCTCCCAAAGGGCGATCGCAAGCAGCAAGGAGATTGTTATCCATAACATGCATACGCCGATAAATATCGGCGAGCCCCATGAACCGCGAATCCAGTCAATCCACTGTGCATATTCAGGTCCGAGTATAGAGCCTCCGCCTATTTTGACAACCATAAAGATCCGAATCAGCTCCGCTGGGTTGAAAAACGTTAAAAAAACGATTGCAGGCTTAATCCATAAATAGGGAAGCCAGCCTAACACAGCAATCAGCAGCGTGCTCCAGCCTATAATAAATACAAACCAAATGCCGACTCCGATCGTAAGCGCCTGCCAGCGATTAGCGGCAATTGTACCTGCCAGCAGCGCTATGCCAAGAAAAAGCAGCACGAGAAGAAGCGACAGCAGCATGAAAAAGACGAGCGACGCACCTGTAAAAGAATTGCCGAGCAGCCAGCCGAACACGCCAGACAGCCCATAGCCAAAGCAGACAATCGTGCTGAGGACAATTACCAGCCCGATATATTTGCCCAGCAGCAGCTGGAAAGCAGACAGCGGATAAGTGGACAGCAGCTCCCAGCCACCATCTTCTTTTTCCGAGGTTAAAGAGAAGGAGCCCAGCAGCATCGTCATCAACGGCAGCAAGTATAGTACCAGGTTAATCATCGAGCCTGTTGTATGCGTGTAACCTTGCAAAGTATTTTGAGATTGCACGAGCAGCAGAGCCAGGCTGAAAAATGAAAACAGCGCAAGGAAGCTGTATGCCCATGGATTGCGAAATCCGAGTCGAATTTCTCGCCATGCGATATGCCAGACGATCATTCGCGAACACATCCTCTATTTCATTATTGTTGATACTAACGGCAGAGAGAACTAGCAGTCGCTAGTTCTTCAATGTGTTGGAGAAAGCTATGAATGGAGACCATTTAGTTTCCCGCTAGCAGGGTATCCCTTACGGCCGCTGTTGTCTTCACGAAATTTTATCATCGCTGTGACTATGCTCGCCTTGCTCCTGACCATGCTCATCGCTATGGCTATGCTCGCCTTGCTCCTGACCATGCTCATCGCTATGGCTATGCTCGCCTTGCTCCTGACCATGCTCATCGCTATGGCTATGCTCGCCTTGCTCCTGATCGTGCTGCTCGCCATGATGGTCATGTCCATCGTGGCTCATTGTGCTTTTCCAGCTATGATTATTAAGCTCGGTTGCAGTCATCAGTACACCTTTGCCCTGCTCCTTGATGTACGCCTCAGCCTCGGATTTATTTTTGAAGGAGTATACCCCGAAGCTCATCGGCGTTTTGAAGGATTCATCATAAGTGTAGAAGGCGTCCTCCAGCTCAATCCATTCCTTGGTATGATAATCCCTCACGTACTTGACGTTAATATCCGCATCTTTATTGTCGTCAAGCCATACGAACAGGTCGCCAATATCATCGAATTTATAAGCTTTGCCATTATTCAAAATAATTTGAGTCGCATTATGATCGTCCGTGATCATCATTTTGCATACTGCGCAAGTATCGACGCCCTCTTGAATAGGAGAAGGCTCAAATTTCTTTTTTGCACCGCAGCCTGCAGCTGCAGCGACTATTAAGGACAGCATTAATATTAGTACAAATGGTTTTTTCATCTTTTATTTCTTCCTCCTGCAAAAAATATAAATAATAAACAGCCTGCTGTAACAAAGGCGCTGGCAGCCCCGGCAACGGCTGATGGCGCAGCCGCTTCCTGGTCATCTGTCAGCTCGGCCAGCTTCATGAGCGGCTTTATATCCTGCAGCTGCTCTTTGCCGGCTCCGGCAAACAAGCTTTCGAAAAACTGCATGCCCGGCGAGCCGAAAAATAGCTGATAAGGCGGTATCGCCTCTGTCAAGGTTAGAAAAAAGGGATCAACCTGATAGGGCAGGGAGCTGTAGCCGCTGCCAGTCAGATCAATGTTCTGCGCGTCATCC
This sequence comes from Paenibacillus sp. GXUN7292, assembly GCF_050864975.1. Taxonomy (NCBI): domain Bacteria; kingdom Bacillati; phylum Bacillota; class Bacilli; order Caryophanales; family Paenibacillaceae; genus Paenibacillus; species Paenibacillus sp. GXUN7292. Next base: position 48,647 of record NZ_JBOZWO010000023.1, read on the forward strand.
CAATAGTTGCGCTCGACGTTATTTCCGTCACTTTTATGCGCTTGAGCTTGTATGACGTTGGCGATAAACGTATTGCTTGCAATGTTGTTGCTGCTGGCATCCAGCAGCTGAAGGCCAATAAAATTACGGGAAATATCATTAAAGCGAAGCTGGTTATTTTGCGCATGCTCCACATAAATGCCGACTCGATTGCCTTGAATGCGATTGCGCTCGATAACGGAGTCGTAGGCATCGAATAACAACAGCCCTTGAGCTGTAACGCTTTCCGCTTGCTTGTAGAAGACGTTCTCTTGTACGATTGTACGTTTAACGCCCATAATCATGGCGCCAGTCACATTATGCATCCCAACATTGCGCAAAAGCTCATTGTCATCGCTGAACATAAAGTGATAGCCATATCGGGAGGAGGTAACCTCATTGCCCGTGACCGTATTGTTGTTGCTCTCCTCAATATAAATGCCGTCGAACATATGGCTGATCGAATTATTGGCAAGCAGATTATGATGCGAGAGCTGCAGGTCTATTCCGTTGCCTTTACGGGAGGAATGCTCGTCATGCGTTCCATATATGCTTTGCTTGCGCAAGCCTTCAATCAACAAGTGCTCCAGTTTGTTGCGGCTAGCTTCTATTAACTGAATACCCGTGCCTCGTGTAAGTATGATTAGATTTTCAAGGGTATTGTCGCTGCTGGATACTTCAATTGCTGCAGTCAATGGAAGCATCCTTTCATCCTTGATTGTTATGTCCTGTAAGCTTACGTTATCAGCTAAAATAGTAACTACTGGTTGATCAGTGCTGCTTGTAAGGATGACTTCATCTTTATGGGCACCTGCAATAGTAAGCTGTTTATTTATTGTAACGGGACCTTCATATTTACCGCTTGGCAAAATAATAGTGTCTCCGGGGTTGGCATTATCGACGATGGACTGCAAAGGGGAGGCAGCCTGAGCATCGTCGAGCATCGCCATTGGAGCTTGCAGTACAGAAATGCCTGATGCCTCTGGGCTGGCTGCAGCAAGTGGGGGGCTGGCAGCGCCGAGCAGACATAACATAAATACGGCCATCAGCTTCATATACTTATGCTGCATGTCATTGAACCGCTCCTTCCAAGTGATGTTACTATTAGTTTGCCTTTCCGGCTCGCGAATCGCTATAACTCAAACGGGCTACATTTTTGCGCGGTGCAACCGATTTGTGAACAAAACGTGACTGCATGCTGATAGCAATCGAATATGCAGAGCTTATATGGAATGTGATATGATACGAGTGTCGATATAATAAAGACAATTACTCTTGATAAAGTAGGTTTTAATGATGCATTTATTATCAGCTGAGCAAATTACAAAGAGCTATGGCGAAAAAATATTGTTTGAAAATGTGACCTTCGGCGTGGAGGAGGGTGACAAAATTGGTATTATCGGAGTCAACGGAACAGGCAAATCAACGCTGTTGAAAGTAATAGCCGGGCTGGAGCAGCCGGATTCGGGCAAGGTGACGATCGGCAGACAGGTTGCGGTACGGATGCTGGCGCAGGACCCTGTATTCCAGCCGGGTGAAACGGCGCTTGAGCATGTGCTTGGAGGAGATTCGGCACAGCTGCGCGCTGTGCAGGCGTATGCCCGCATTATGCAGGGCCTGGAGCTTAACCCTTCAGATGAAGCGCTCCAAAAGGAGCTTATTAAAGCGAATCAGACGATGGATGAGCTTGATGCGTGGACGCTGGAGAGCGAGGCAAAGAATGTGCTGTCCCGTCTCGGCATTGCCGAGTTCGACAAGCCTGTCGATGCGATGTCGGGCGGGCAGCGCAAGCGGGTAGCGATGGCGGCTGCATTGCTGCTGCCGTCAGATGTGCTGATTTTGGATGAGCCGACGAACCATATCGATAATGAATCGGTAGCTTGGCTCGAAGGGATGCTTCAAAAGCGGCGCGGCGCGCTTATTATGATTACGCATGACCGCTATTTTCTGGATCGGGTAAGCAATCGCGTAATCGAGCTGGATCAAGGCACGGCTTATTTCTATCAAGCTAACTATAGCCGCTTTTTGGAGCTGAAGCTGGAGCGCGAGGAGCGTGAGGCAGCCTCGGAGGCTAAGCGCCAAAACTTGCTTCGCCGAGAGCTTGCCTGGATAAGGCGCGGTGCGAAGGCGCGTACGACGAAGCAGAAAGCGAGGATCGACCGCTTTGAGGCTTTGAAGGCAGATGCGCCAAAGGCGAGCGGCGGAAAGCTCGACGTATCCGTTGCCTCGGCTCGTCTCGGCCGCAAAATTGTGGAGCTTGAGCATGTCAGCAAATCGCTGGGCGGACAAGAGCTTATACGCGATTTTAGCTTTATCGCCGTTCCTGAGGATCGGGTCGGCATTGTAGGACGCAACGGAATGGGCAAATCTACGCTGCTTAAGCTGATTGCAGGCCAGCTGGAGCCGGACGAAGGCACGATAGAGCTGGGCATGACGGTCAAGCTGGGCGTATTCGCGCAAGAGCATGACGAGATGGATGACAACATGCGTGTAATTGAATATATACGGCAGGATGCGGAGCAGGTGCGGACAGCTGATGGTACGACGATATCAGCCGCTCAAATGCTAGAGCGCTTTTTATTCTCCCCAACGATGCAGTGGACGCCGATCAGCAAGCTGTCCGGCGGCGAGAAGCGCCGTCTGCAGCTGCTGCGCGTATTGATGAATGCGCCGAATGTGCTGCTGCTGGACGAGCCTACCAATGATTTGGATATTGCAACTTTAACGGTATTGGAGCAATATTTGGATGAATTTCCGGGCGTTGTATTTATCGTCTCCCATGATCGCTATTTCCTGGACCGGACAGTAGATACGATCTTTTCGTTTGAAGGCGATGGCATAGTTGAAGAGCATGAAGGCAACTACTCGGAATACTTTGAGGCTGTGCAGAAAAAAGAGGCGCTTTCGGGACAAGCTGGTTCCGACTCCGCAGCCGCAAAGGGCAATCGGGCAGATAATAGCAGCAAAGCAGCTTCAGTCTCTGCTGAGGGTGCTGCTTCCCTGGATGCGAATGAAGCAACCAGCAGCGCAGCAAAAGGTCGGGCGCTTAAGATGTCCTACAAGGAGCAAAGGGACTTTGAGCAGATTGATGACTGGATTGCAGAGGCCGAGCAGCAGCTGGCAGCAGTAGGAGAGCAAATGGATGGAGCGAGCAGCGATGCAGGCCGATTGCAGGAGCTTATGCTGGAGCAGCAGCAGCTGGAAGAGAAGCTGGAGCAGCTAATGGATCGCTGGACGGAGCTGAATGAGCTGGCTGAGCAAATAGCAGCACAGAAGCAGGGCTAGTAGAAACTGTTAACTGAGAAAAGCGGTGCACAAGCAGGACTAAGCTTAGCAAACAGCATCGGCTTAAATAAGCTTGCTTAGAAAACAACATTGGGTTCGCGGAAGCTTTGCATAGCAATCAACAGCACAGAAGCAGAGCTAGTGGAAGCTGTGTGCCGCGGTGAATTTGGATATAGAGAGGAAAGTAATCGATGACCGACAGCCTGAAGATTGGGAATATTTATTGCGTAGGCCGTAACTTCCGCTTGCATGCGCTGGAGCTTGGCAACGAGGTGCCAAGCGAGCCGCTAATTTTCATGAAGCCATCTCACGCTGCGGCCCTGCTAGACGATAGCGAGCTGCAGCTGCCGGATGATAAGGGCGAGATTCATTACGAGCTGGAAATCGTGATTAGAGTCGGTGACCGGTATGCGCCGGGTTTGCAGCCTGACAGGTATATCGAGGCGATGACGCTGGGATTGGATTTGACGCTGCGCGATATTCAAAGCGGACTGAAAGCGAAAGGTTTGCCGTGGTTGCCTGCCAAAGGCTTCAAGCAATCTGCACCGCTTGGCAGATGGATAGAATATCCGGGCGAAGCTGCGCTTGCCGAGCAGGAATTTACATTGTTGCGCAACGGGCAGGAGGTGCAGCGCGGCTGCACGAAGGATATGCTGCTAAGCATCGGACAACTCGTTCAATATATAGAGGAGCAGTATGGCCTTGGTCCTGGCGATATTATTTTTACAGGAACTCCTGCAGGAGTTGGAGCCCTGTGTGATAAGGATAAGTTCGAAGCATACTGGGGCGGGCAAAAGCTGGGCGGCTGCGTTATAAAGCTTGGTGGCTAATTGGTCATAATGAAAAGTCATCTTGACGGGTTCAGGATGACTTTTTTATTTATGAGGAACTCTAACGGACATAAGTGACCCTTAGCTGGCAAAAATGGCGTAAAAATAATTGTAACGGACACTGGTGACCTTTATACGACCAAATCAGCTATTTTAAAGGGAAAAAGCTATCTAAAGGACATTTTTGTCCGTTTACAATTCAAATGGCGGAAAACAAGGCTCCTACGGTCATTTGTGACCGTTACAATTTTGCAAAGTAAGTGCTCCAATCCAATCAGCTTCTCGCGTTTTAACCATTACAGATTTTATAGGAGTCAAAAATTGGACTACAACAGCGGTCGTAAGCCCAAACTTGATGCAGTGCTGCCTCTGAAAAACTACATTATAGGTTGGTACACAAAATGTACTTAGTTTCCACGAGCACCTGTCTATTCTTCATTGTATACTTTTCCAAAAAATAATGAGGTGAATACGGATTTTGGGCGAAAAGAAGAAAGCTGTTCCCTGGCAGGCTTGCCTGCTGGAGAACAGCTTTTCGCAGTATGTCTCATTAGGTTAAGGAAAATCGATTATCTGCCGTTGAACGCGCTAAGCATCCAAACATGCTTTTCAAGTGAAGTATGAATAGCAAGCAGCATATCCGCAGTCGTTTCATCATTTTCTTGCTGCGCGATATTCATGGCCGTTTTCAGCTCTTGAATAATTGTCGTAAAGTCAGCGATAAGCTGATCGACCATCTGCTCCGCAGTTTCGATATTATTTGCTTCTTTTATGCTGGAAGTTTTCAAATAATCGCTCATCGTTGCAATAGGCTTACCTTTGACGGCAAGCAAACGTTCAGCAATTTCATCGACATGCAGGGCAGCTTCCTCATACAATTCTTGAAATTTCTCATGTAGTGTAAAGAACTGCGAGCCCTTCACATACCAGTGGTAATTGTGCAGTTTAATGTATAGCGTGCTCCAGTTGGCAATTTGTTTGTTTAGTTCATTGTGTAAAGTCATTATTTCTCATCCTTCCTTTTCCTATAGAATTTATCTAAACCAATAAATTTATTCTGAAACAGAAATATTATTTATATTAATTCCTTATTTATAATTATTACAAATAAGAGTGAAGAAGTCAAGACCTATTCTCTTTATCAGAATGACAGTTGTTTAAGCTTCGTGCTATTCGTTTAAAACTCTTTTAGAACAAGATATGGAAAACACATTGGCAATATTGTTAACATTTGGTAAGGTTAAAAGGGTAACTATCATTTCATGTCTTAGGAAAGGCGGGATAAGATGAGGAAGGCGTTTGGAATTATTATTACTTTATGTATGCTGGCGATGTTCCCGGCGGCTGTATTTGCTGATACGACTGAGGACATAGCGAATAGCAAGCGGCCGAAGGTGCTGTTGAATGGCGAAGCAATAGCTTTTAATCAAGAGCCATATGTGAAGGATGGCATTACGATGGCACCTGCCAGGACACTGCTTGAAAGCCTTGGTTTTAATGTGGGCTGGAATGAAGAAACGAAGCAGCTTGCAGGCTTCAAGTATGGTACGGAGCTGCGATTTTCGTTAGACCAAAAGATTGCCACGATCAATAATGCTGCCTATCAATTGCCAAAGCCAGTACATATGCTTGATGGTGAAGTGTATATACCGCTTAGATTTACGGCTGAAGCTGATGGTCGTTCAGTAAGCTGGCAAGCCAGTGAGGAAACTGTAGAAATCACCACTAAAGAAATGAAAAATATCAGGATTGCCCTGCGGATGTCTGAGGCGCAGTCAGAGACTGATACCATGGAATTAGTAAAGCAGCTTAGCAAGCATTTGGAGGAAAATAATAAGATTTCTGTACAATGGGAGCATATTCCTGCTGATTATTATCAGGAGAAGTTGAATCTCATGATCGCAGCGGGAGATATGGCCGATTTATCCTATACCCCTGACATTACCATTTTTCCGCTTGATCTGCTGTCTTCTATAACATGGAAGCTTGATAGCCATATAACAAAGTATTCAGCTTTAAATAAGCTTTCAGAACAAGCTGTCGAGGAAGTTAGAGCTGTTTATAATGACCTGTATGCTATTCCTAAAATAGCTTCTTCAATTGATGCTAGCTTTCCGGTTGCAAATGAACATTGGCTGGATCGGCTAGGACTGGTTGCTCCGAAGACGATGGACGAATTATATACAGTCATGGAAATGTTTGCTTCATATGATCCTGATGCCAATGGCAAAAAAGACACGTATGGGCTGACGGGCTATATTGATAAGAATAGTCTCGGTACACTGGCATGGGTAGAGCACGTCTTTAATGAAAATGCTTCGCGTTATGAGCTGAAGGACGGCAAGCTGGTTGATCTTGCCGCATCGGAAGGAACAAGAAAAGCTTTGCAATGGTTAACTAAAGCTTACGCAGAAGGCTTAATTGATCCGGAAGTTTTTGTTTTGACAAAAGCAGCTGCCACTAAAGGCTTTAAGGATGGCAAAGCAGGCTTCCTTGCCATGAAGCTTGCTGAAGCTGCAGAGGCAGAGATGGACAGCAAGCAGCAATTCAAGCCGTTAATATCGCTTAAAAGCTCCGATTCCGCGCAAGCCGTAACAGGCGCGCAATCTGCTTATCAAGGGGCTTACATTGTCAGCAGCCTGTCAAAAAAAGAGAAGCTGGACGGCGCTTTAGAAATGATGAATGCTCTCCACACGATTGCAAATGATCAGAAGCAAGATGACCAGCTTCGCCATTTCGCCAAGGAGATTACGGGCACATCTGAAGTGAAGCTAGATAACGCGTCGAAAGCTATAAAAGAACGCTACAATCAAATAGCTGAAGCGAGAGAGTTGATTGCAGCTAAGCCGCTGCTTGAAACGCAATTGTATGCTAAGCTCGATAATCAACAGCGTTCCCTTAAGTATCAGCTGGACGAAGAAATGCTGCAGTTGAAGGTAAAGGTTATTATGGGGGCAGCAACGATAGATCAGTGGGACCAGTACATCAGCAATTTGCAAAAGAATAACGATTATGTTTCCATTATGGACGCTTTTTCTAAAAAATAAAGCAAGACTAAACGGAATGGTGAAAATAGCAAATACGAAAAAGCAGTGAGCCGCTTTTAAAGCGGTATCGCTGCTTTTTTTAAAAATTACTAAGCAATGATGAACTTCTAAGGGTGCCACAGACGCTATTGGTGAAAAAATGATGGTTTAAATTTTCTAAGGGTGCCACAGACGCTATTGGTGCAAAAATGATGGTTTGAATTTTCTAAGGGTTGCCACAGATGCTATTGGTGCAAAAATGATGGTTTAAATTTTCTAAGGGTTGCCACAGACGCTATTGGTGCAAAAATGATGGTTTGAATTTTCTAAGGGTGCCACAGACGCTATTGGTGAAAAAATGATGGTTTAAATTTTCTAAGGGTTGCCACAAACGCTATTCGTGCAAAATTGATGGTTTAAATTTTCTAAGGGTTGCCACAAACGCTATTCGTGCAAAATTGATGGTTTAAATTTTCTAAAATATAGGAAAGTATATGTTTTCACCTTATACTTGTTCCTATATTTCATCGGTAAACGCGCCGATCTAAAGGACGGCGGAGCCGTTTATCCTTGACGGTTGCTGTTGCGCTTAATTTCCCAAAAAGCACTGATTTTGCACGAGAAAGGGTACAATAACGCTCGTGACAACCGTTAAAAGCTCAAATGAGCTAAATTAATCGAAATAGCCTCTATGGCAACCATTAGGCAATTATGGCAGCTGATTATAGGGGACGTTTTGCCGGCGAACCCGTTTTTCCTTCTGTTTTAATGGCGCTTGATCGACTAAGCGATGCTTTTCCCAAGCGCGGCTGCGCCAGCGGAAAAACATAATGACAGCCCGCAGCCACTCATCTGCAGCAATTGCCAGCCATATGCCGGCAAGTCCGAGATTGTAATGGAAAGCAAGCAGCCAGCCAAGAGGCAGGCTCATGCAAGCCATCGATATCAATCCCATATACAGCGGAAATTTAGCATCTCCGGCAGCGCGCAAGGAATTGACTAAAACGATATTAACTGAACGTCCCGTGTCCAGAATGAAGCACAAGAGCAGAATTTGAGCCCCCAGCTCGATAATTTCTCTATTCTCGGTAAAAACATTCATTAACGGATATCTGAACAAGACAATGCCGCTAATTAAGACAAGCGAGACGGCGACCGCCCAAATGGTGCTTTTCCAAACGCGATAATACGCCTTCGTCTGTTCGCCTGCGCCGATAAGTCTGCCTATAATGATGGATGTGCCCATACCGATCGCGAGCGACGCATTGATTGTAATCATAGCGATATTGCTGACATAGTTTTTGGCAGCCAGCGCTGTCTCGCCAAGATACGTAATGTAGAACAAGAACACGAGCTGGCAGGTATGATAGAGAACCTGCTCAAGCGCGGCCGGAATGCCTATCTTTAATATTTTGCCTACATACTCCTTGGACAGCGTCCAGTAATAGTGCAGATGGATACGTACAGGCAGCACTTTGTACAGCAGCCAGATGAACACAATCAGAGCAAGCAGCCGGCTTGCGGCTGAGGAGATGGCTGCCCCTTCAACGCCAAGCTGCGGAAATCCGAGCTTGCCAAAAATAAGCAGGTAGTTTCCGATAATATGAATAATGTTCATGCCCAGCGACACAAACATCGCTTGCTTCGTATAGCCATAAACGCGAATAATTGCTGAAATCGAATTAATGATCGCCTGCAAAAATATAAAGCTGCCTACTATTGTCAAATAGCTTTTCGCATGTATGAGCACTTCACCTTGCAGGTTAATTGCCTGCAGTAAAATTCCGTTACAAAGGAAAAATAACAAGCTAATCAGTAATCCGACTAATAAATTGAGTGTGATCGCAAGCGCGGCAATTTTGGAAGCCCCCAAATAATTGCGCGACCCAATATATTGGGCAACAACGATGGAAGCACCGTTTCCTACTACCTCTAGCAGCAAAATAGCAATAAGCAGGTATTGGTTCGCGGCGCCGACGCCTGATACAGCATTGTCCGATATGGCACTGATCATCAGCGTGTCGGCGATCCCCATGAACATGAAGAGAAACAGCTCTATAAATATAGGCCAGGTTAATAAAAATAAGTTTAAATGTTTGCTGCTGACGGAGGAATTTTCCAACGATGAAGCGTTTGTCAAGTGTGTCACCTTCCTGATGTAAATAGCCAATAAATCATATTAGCATATCAGGAAGGCAAATCCTATCCCCAACTGTGATTCATTCAGCAGCTTTACGATTATACGGTAATAGCAGCATCAGCCAGCGCTTCCAAGTAGCGCTCGCAATCAAGCGCCGCCATACAGCCGCTGCCTGCCGCCGTAATGGCTTGGCGGTACGTTTTATCCTGCACGTCTCCGCAGGCGAATACGCCGGGAATATTCGTTTCCGAGCTGCCCGGCTTAACGATGATGTAGCCTTGCTCGTCTGTAGTAATTTGTCCGTTTAGAAAAGCTGTGTTTGGCGTATGACCGATGGATACAAATATTCCTTCTGTTTCAAGCAATTCTTCTTCGCCTGTAAGGTTATTGCGAACCTTGAGCGCTTGTACCCCGTTCTCAGTTGCTACTACTTCAAGAGGCGTGCGGTTGAGGCTCCATTTAATTTTTTGATTGGCTTTTGCCCGATCCTGCATTATTTTGGAGGCACGCAGCTCATCTCTGCGGTGAACGATGCGAACCTCGGTGGCAAAGCGCGTAAGGAATGAAGCTTCCTCCATTGCAGAGTCGCCTCCGCCGATTACGGTAATTTTTTTGCCCCGGAAGAAGAAGCCGTCGCAGGTTGCACAAGTGCTTAGCCCGCGGCCTAAGTTTTCTTGCTCCCCAGGAATGCCCAAATATTTAGCGGAAGCGCCAGTTGATATAATAACGGACTCTGCTTGCAAAGCTCCTAATCCTTCTACTTCCAACGTATAAGGTTGCTTACTGAAATCAATGCTTTTAACAGCACCAGTTTTAAATTGTGCTCCGAAACGCTGAGCTTGCTTGCGCATATTAGACATCAGCTCGCTGCCTAGAATGCCGTCTGGAAAGCCCGGGAAGTTTTCCACTTCAGTCGTAGTTGTAAGCTGCCCGCCAGGCTGCCAGCCCTCAATTACTAATGGCTGCATATTTGCTCTAGCCAAATATATAGCGGCCGTTAGTCCCGCAGGTCCGGTTCCGACAATAATCGTTTTATACATAATATGACCTCCTAGTCATGCTATATAATGAATAGTAAATTAAAATTATTATAAATAAGAAAAAATGTCAATGCTGTTCCGTAAGCCTTCTAGTACATTGAAATGATTTTGAAAAAATCAGGGCGTCTTAATATAGGATATTGCTATTGCTACAGGTTATAATGAAAGAAAGGAGGGTGTCGATTAATTGTGGGCAACTATTGCAAGCAAAAAGAATGGGGAACGAAGAGCAAGATTGGAATGGAGAAGCGGCAGCATCCGCCTTTGTAGGCCAAGCGGTCGGAATCCCAAACTTGATCGTAGTAGCGTCTCTTTCGACTGCTTATTGCCCTATCCACAATTAATCGACACCCTCGAAAGGCTCGCAAAAGCAATTAGAGTAAAGGTGGTTATATCAGTGAGAAGAACGATTCGTAAAGCGATTATTCCCGCAGGCGGCCTTGGGACGCGTTTTTTGCCTGCAACTAAAGCCCAGCCCAAGGAAATGCTGCCTATTATTGATAAGCCGGCCATTCAATATATTGTAGAGGAAGCTGTTAAATCAGGCATTGAAAGCATTGTAATTATAAGCGGCAGACATAAGCGTGCAATTGAGGACCATTTTGACAAATCTTTCGAGTTGGAAGCGGAGCTGGAGGAGCGGGGCAATGAAGAGATGCTCCAAATTGTGCGTGATATTTCGCAGTTGGCAGATATTTACTATGTCCGGCAGAAGGAGCCGCTAGGGCTGGGACATGCTGTGTTGTGCGGACGCAGATTTATTGCCGATGAACCATTTGCAGTGCTGCTTGGCGATGATATTTTAACCTCTAATCCTCCATGTTTAAAAAGTATGATAGATATATATGAAGAGCAGCGCACTTCTGTCGTTGCCGTAATGGAGGTGCCAAAGGATCAAACGCATCGATATGGCATCGTCGATATTTCAGGCAAAAATGCAGTAGAAAAAGTCCAATCGATTGTAGAGAAGCCTGCCCCCGGTACTGCGCTGTCAAATTTTGCGGTAGTCGGACGATATGTTCTGGACCCTGCAATATTCGATTTGCTTGAGAAGGCTCAGCCTGGAAAGGGCGGAGAAATCCAATTGACAGACAGTCTGCAGGAGCTGAACAAGCTAAGCTCTTTATTGGCGTATCGCTTTGAAGGACGGCGGCATGATGTTGGGGATAAGCTTGGCTTTATTAAGGCTACTATTGATTTTGCGCTGGAGCGGGAGGATCTTAGTGAAAGTGTGAGACGTTATATGCTGGAGCGCTTGCGTGAATATGAGAAGTAACTGGTACCGCTGGTGGCCGTTCAAGCGCCATTGAGAGTGATTACAAACCTTTAGACAATGTGATAAACTACTAGCGTGTCATTAATAGCTAATTATTAAATATGCTGCTATGGAGGAATATTCAAATGCCGGATATGCTTGTGAAGTTGTATGATCTGCCAGAGCTTGGACCAGTGATGGAGGATATGAAAAATAAAGGGATTGTTATTCGCAGAGGCCTTGGCCCGGAGAAAAATGCTGTAGCAAAATGGGCGCAGGAGCATTTCAGCGAATATTGGAAGAGCGAGTGCGAGGTTGCTTTTTCAAGACAGCCTGTAACATGTTTTATTGCCGCTGCTGAAATTCCGGGTTCAAACAAGAGTAAGATGCTGGGCTTTGCATGCTATGACAGCACCTTGCGCGGCTTTTTTGGGCCGACTGGCGTATCTGAAGAAACGCGTGGACAAGGCGTAGGTAAAGCGCTGCTTTTAGCTTCTCTGCATGCGATGAAGGAGGAAGGCTACGGTTATGCCGTTATTGGCGCCGCAGGACCGGTGGACTTTTATGCCAAACAGGTTGGCGCTATCGAAATACCGGATTCCGTGCCAGGGGTATATCGCGGATTGCTGGCAAATTCGTAAATTGTTGAACAAGCGTTCTGTGCGAGCTTTCGAGCTTGGCAGGGCGCTTTTTAAATTCACGCCAAAATTAATTTACTACTTGAAAGATGAATCGAAAATATCCCTTAGATTCGGTGGACATGGTTCATATTATAGCAAGCAAGGATATTCCTTCACTATTAACGAGGAAAAAGTCAAGCGTTTAAACACACTTGTAGATCGAATAAAGAAAACCAGTTTAGAAAATGGAAACCACTGAACCCAATTAACCAACACTCTCCTATTCCTTCGTTATAGTGTCCAATCGAGTTCTTTAGCGTTTAACTTTTGCAGTCTTTCATTCTTAGGTTTGAAAGAAAGACGGTCCGCAGCTCGTCCGCATTGTCCATGTATCCTTTCAGCAAATTTGATGTAATAAAGTAAAACCTGCAGCCTCCCGTAAAACCAAATTGAAATCCTTTACATTGTTATACTTTTTTCGAAAAAGTTATGCTATACTGATGTCGATAATGTTATCGATAACATGGAATAGGGGAGTACTACTCATGTCAAAAAAATATGCAATTGGATTGGATTATGGTACACAATCTGGCCGTGCGGTTTTAGTAGATTTGCATGACGGAACTGAAATTGCTGAGCATGTAACGCCATACCGGCACCATGTCATTGATGAGCGGCTTCCTATCTCTGGCACAAAGCTTGAGCATGACTGGGCGCTGCAGCACCCTGCTGATTATATTGAAGTTTTAGAGCAATCTATTCCTGCTGTCGTTCAGCAGTCAGGTGTTGAACCAAGTGATATTATCGGTATCGGGATCGATTTCACGGCGTGTACGATATTGCCTATTGACGCAGATGGCACGCCGCTATGCGTTCAGACCCAGTATCGCGATAATCCGCATAGCTGGGTGAAGCTTTGGAAGCATCATGCGGCGCAGGAGGAAGCGGATCAGATTACGAGTCAGGCGCTGTCGAGCGGGGAGAAATGGCTGCCTCGCTACGGCGGAACGATTTCTTGCGAATGGATGCACGCCAAGATATGGCAGGTACTTGATGAAGCCCCTGAAATTTTTGAAGCAAGTGATCAATTTGTTGAAGCTGTTGATTGGGTTATTAGCCAAATGACCGGTACGTTAAAGCGGGGCAGCTGCACAGCAGGCTATAAGGCGCTTTGGCATAAGCAGGATGGCTATCCGTCTAACGAGTTCCTGGAAAGCCTGGATGCAAGACTCGCCAATCTTCATGACACAAAGCTGCGGGGCGAGGTTCTGTCTTTAGGCTCGAAGGCGGGTGAGCTTACAGCAGCAATGGCGGAACGGATCGGCCTTGAGGCTGGCACTGCCGTAGCAGTAGGCATTATTGATGCACATGCGGGAATGCCGGGAGTTGGCGTTGTTACGCCCGGCAAGCTAGTGATGGCGATGGGAACCTCGATCTGCCATTTGCTGCTCGCCGATGAAGAAAAGCATGTCGAAGGGGTAGGCGGAGTTGTAGAGGACGGCATTATACCCGGATACTATGCTTACGAGGCTGGGCAAGCAGCGGTAGGCGATATTTTTGAATGGTATGTTGAGGAAGCCGTACCTGCTTATATTCATAAAGATGCAGAAGCGGCGGGGGAGTCGGTGCATCAGTATTTAACGCGCAAAGCGAGCGAGCTGTCTCCTGGGCGGTCCGGCCTGCTTGCGCTTGACTGGTGGAATGGCAATCGTTCCGTACTTGTAGATCCGAGTTTGACTGGAACAATCGTAGGTCTTAATCTTCTGACTAAGCCTTGGGAAATATACCGAACCTTGTTTGAAGCAACTGCATTCGGCACTCGTAAAATTATCGAAGCATTTGAGCAGAACGGCTTTGTTATAGATGAGTTGTATGCTTGCGGCGGTTTGCCGCAAAAAAATGCGTTATTGATGCAAATTTACGCGGACGTTACGAATAAAGAAATCAAAATTGCCGATTCCAAGCAAACTAATGCACTAGGCGCGTCGATGTATGGCGCTGTTGCTGCCGGTTCCGATAAGGGCGGCTATGATAGCCTGGTTGACGCTGCCGCAGCAATGGGACGAGTGCGCGAGGAAACCTATAAGCCTGATCCGCAGCGTGCAGCTATTTATGATCAGCTGTATTTGGAATATTTGCAGCTGCATGATTACTTCGGCAGAGGCGGAAATGACGTAATGAAACGCCTTAGAGTGATTAAAGAAGGGCAAGCCGCAAACTAATGCGAAGAGCCATTTGCCAACAAAACGATCAAGAGAGTATTACTAGATCATGGGATGACAAGAGAGGGCCGCTGATTAAAGCGCGTGAGGAAGCATACTGTTTAATTTTGCGATAATAATGCCATCATATGAGCGACCATTGACGAAAGCGTTGACGGAAGCATAATGTTTTGCTAGAGCATGTACATTTAGATGAGTATCTTCAACAAAAAATTGAAATGTTAAAGAGTAACCAGCAATTGTTCTTACTGTGAAACTGCCGATACTAATCGGCAGTTTTTTTCATCGGTACACGCGCCTCCTTCGTAAAAGCAAAGGATAACGGAGCCGTTCATCCAGATAGAAATCCCCCATAATTTGTGAATTATGCCAAACTAAATACAGTTTTTCAGGCCGTTGAAAAATGCTAACGGAACTGAGACACGCTATTGTACGGAAATCAGCTTATTCTAAAATCTAACGGAACTGAGAAACCTTATTTACTCAAAATCACCACCTAAACGGGGAAAAGATCACCTATAGCGCTCCACAGTTCCGTTACAGTATTAAAACACCTTTTTATTACTAAATAGAGCCTCTCAGTTCCGTTACAATTCTAAACAGATGGCATTAAGACGTTTTGTTCGGTTATTAAACTACTACAACGAATCGACGGCTTCCCGCTTACCTCTTAAGGTCAGGATTGAATATGAAATTTCATACAGAACCAGTAGGCGCCACCTTAAAACGTCTCAAACCGGTCGCGACCACCTCAAAACTACTTTTAGTTAGCATACTTCGCGATATAAAGGGTTTGTCAACTTTCTGATGAATGTCATAGATTCATATTTGCAGGCATTCTCATGTAAGAAAAGATGACATAGCTTTGCGGCCAGAGGTGCTCAAGGTGCGTCAAATGGACTATTTTTCCACGAAATTTGCCAGCCGGAGCTGGGAGTTAGGTAAATTGTACTAGCAAAATAAAATGGAGATTATTAACTTGATGATATAGAATAGATAGGTAGAGAAAGAGTTAAATAGAGAGAGAATAGACGGATACCAATAAAGGATAATCATGGACGTAGAGAGAGAAACAATATTGGGGTTGGAGGATGAATAAAGTGCATTGTCTTCATTGCAACAGAAGCTATGCTGAAGATGCTAACTATTGCAGCCATTGCGGTGCCAAGCTTGATACTCAGCAGCTTGGTGATTATATAGAGGGCAATCCGTTGTCAGCAGCTGAATTAAATCCATCCTTACGAGAGCAGGCAGCTGCGATAGAAGTAGTGGATAGTAAACCCGAATCGAGCAGGGGCAGAGTAAAAAGCAAGGTAGGAATATGGATTACAATTTCTGCATTGCTGGCTTTTGCATTAACAGCATCAGGCGCGGTTTTCTTATATTATCAATATGAACTGAACATAAATAACGAAGTGTTGAAATTGCAGCAGGATGCCAGAACAGCTGCGCTTGCCGGAAATTACGACGATGCGCTCGCCAAGCTGCATGTCGCTTCTGCCAAGCGTCCCCAGTTCAATGCTTTGCAGTCCGATGAGGATATCGTGCTTCATGCGATAGAGCTTGAAGGATTACTGAATAAAGCGGAGGAGCAAATTCAAGCCGGCGCGGCGCTCGAAGCGGAAAAACAGCTGGATCAGGCGCGCTCCAAGCTTACAGGGAGGAAGGAGCCTGTTTACTCTAAGCTGCGGGGCAAGCTGGATGAGCTGTCGGTAGGACTTAAAGTACATAAGCTTTCAAAAGAAATGTACTATGCCACGACGATTAAGCAAATAACGGAGCATTTGCATGCGGTCAGCGGGCTTGCAGGCGGTGAAGCGGATGCTCTGAAGGATGAGCTGCAATCGAAGCTTATTGATCTAAGCACTAAAGAAGCTAATGATTTTTTGAAAAAGAAAAACTATACAAAAGCATCTGCTATCGTGGAACAAGCGCTGGCCTTAGTAATTGGCAGTCCGGAGCTGCTGTCGCTGCAGGATAAAATCAGGCAGGAGCAAGCCAAATATGAACGTGAAGAGCAGCAAAGGATTGAGCAGGCTATGCAAAAAGCTGCGGAGGAAGATTTAATTAATCAAACAGCTGCTGTTGAGGTTGTGAAAATTGACCGCATGCTAGATGAGGAAGGCAATCTTGTTATTGAAGGCTTTTTGCGCAATGCTGCTACAAAACCGATTCATTCGGTTGAAGTAGAATATTCGATTTATGATGCTTCCGGTAAAAAAGTTAGCAGCGGTACGGCATCGGCGTCTCCGGATTATATTGAAGCAGGCGAATCGATGAAATTTTATACGACGGTATACGGCGTGTTTGTAGACGATTGTACCGTAGTCATCGACCATGCTACTTGGTATTTGGACTAGGAGGCGGCAATACATGAAAAATTATTTATGGTTTACAGTAATGGGGCTTCTGATTATTATTTGTGCGGGCAGCGTAGCTGCCTTCTACGTTCGGGCTGAAGTGCCTGCGCAGCTGGCTGGCAAGCCGCTGCTTGCACTAACCGATTATTCGAGATCGCTAAAGGATATAATATTTGAAACCCAGAAGCTGGTTGTCATGATTGAAACAGAAGGCGGCAATCAAGGCTCAGGTTTTTTATATAATACGAAGGGCGACCTGATTACAAATGCTCACGTTGTGGCTGGCGCGAGACATGTTCGAGTGAAAACCTCTGATGCCAGAGAGCTTGTAGGCGAGGTGATCGGTATAAGCACGACGACGGATATAGCTGTGGTGCGAGTAGCTGAGCTAGTTGGAACCGAGCCGCTGGTGCTCGTGCGGCATGTAAAGGCGGAGGTAGGCGATGATGTGCTGGCTGTCGGCAGTCCGCTCGGGTTTCAAAACACAGTAACAACCGGTATGATAAGCGGCGTGGGCAGAAGCTTTAAAATAGATAATTACGACTACACTGATCTTTATCAAATATCAGCTCCGATCGCCAAAGGCAACAGCGGCGGACCGCTTGTCGACCAAAAAACAGGCGAGGTTCTCGGCATCAATTCAGCAGGTGTTGAGGAAGGAACGATCGGATTTAGCATTCCTATTTCCAATGTCATTGGTATGGCTGAGGAATGGTCAGAGCATCCAATGGAAATGCTCCCTAACTTAAGTCTTTCGTCAGAGAATGAAAACAGTCTGGAAGAAACTTCTTTGGAGCAAATGGCAGGATATTTAGTTACGCATTTTTACGACAGCTTAAATAATAATGACTATGTATATGCCTACTCTTTGTTGGGCGGCACATGGCGCGACGGCACAAGCTATGACAAGTTCCGTTCCGGGTATTTGAATACTCGCAACGTCGTCATTGACGATATGCATGTATCGATCAATACAGCGGAGGAAGCGATCGTAACAGCTGTATTATCCGTTGACGAGCGTAAAAACGGGGAGTATGTGTTAAGTAAATACCAGGTAACGTATACGGTTGCCTATGAGAACGATCAATTGAAGCTGCTGATTGGAAAAGGCAAAGCGATAAATAACACCTAAAGCAAACGAGCTGGCTGGCGCTCAGGAAGAGCGCTAACCAGCTCGTTTTTCCAATTGATAAGAGTATATAAGTTTTGAAAGCTTATACACGCTTATTTTACACCGTTAAATGCGCCTGTCTAAAAGTGAAGCCGTTTATCCTTATGCCAGCTCATTTGTTATGGCAGGGTAAGTGACCGGGGCGCCGGTGCCATCTACAGAAATGTATAATGGCGGATATGGAGCATACGGCTGATATTGAGGATATTGCGGATAAGGAATTGGCAGCGGGATAGGGAGTGGGAAGCCCCAAGGTCCAAAAATTCCGCCGCCATGTGGAAATCCGCCATGTGGAAATCCGCCATGCGGGAAGCCGCCGTGTCCACCATGCCCGCCGTGTCCACCATGCCCGCCATGTCCTCCTCCGTGTCCACCATGCCCGCCGTGACCTCCACCGTGCCCGCCATGCCCTCCTGGGCCTGGGCGATCAAAGAAGTATTGGGCGCGAAGCGCCTGCTCGGCATTGAAGCGGCAGAAGCAGCAATTGCAGAAGGAGCCAGTCTCTTCTTGGAAATTTTCGCCTTCAAAATGTTCGTTGCCAATAGTTGAATCGAAAGATGTCATGCCTAACCTTCTCCTTTATATAACAAGTGCCTAGCTAATTTGCTCTCATCATATGCGGCAAACGTCTAGATGGTGTTATTCTTTTGTTAATTGCCTTGCGCATAAAAAAGCGCCTTCCCTATGCTCAGGCACAGGGAAGGCGCTTTCTATTTAGGGTGCAAAGAAAAACGGTCCGCCCTTACAAAGGACGAACCGTTACTTCATTATTATTTTACTGCTGCTTCGTAACGTTTGCCAACTTCATCCCAATTGACAACATTCCAGAATGCTGCGATATAATCAGGGCGTTTGTTTTGGTAGTTCAAGTAGTAAGCATGCTCCCAAACGTCAAGGCCAAGGATAGGTGTTTCACCTTCCATAATTGGGCTGTCTTGGTTTGGCAAGCTGTATACTTTAAGCTTTCCGTCAGCTACAGCAAGGAATGCCCAGCCGCTGCCGAAGCGAGTCGTTGCAGCTTTTGCAAATTCGGCCTTGAAAGCATCGAAGCCGCCAAGCTCGCTGTCGATTGCAGCCGCTAGTGCGCCAGTTGGAGCGCCGCCAGCGTTTGGTCCGATTGTTTCCCAGAACAAGCTGTGGTTAGCGTGTCCGCCGCCGTTATTGCGCACTGCAGTGCGAATTGCTTCAGGAACGCTGGCAAGATCGCCGATAAGCTCTTCTACCGATTTGTTTTGCAGCTCTGGAGCAGACTCAAGTGCTGCGTTCAAATTTGTAACGTAAGTATTATGGTGACGGCCATGATGAATTTCCATCGTTAGTGCGTCGATATGCGGCTCAAGCGCATTGTGTGCATAAGGCAAAGCTGGAAGTTGATGTGCCATTGTAAATTACCTCCTAAGTAATATGTGTAGTTTGATCATTTCTATTATCTCCTATACAAATGAATAAATCAACATTTGTGTTTAAAAAGTATTTGAAGCAAAACGGTGATCATTTGTAAGCAGAACATATTAAGTTTTGATGAAGTTTTGCGTTTCTGTCATTTTTCTTCTCTTTACAAGCTATGCTTATTATACAGGCAGACGCGGAAGGAGGAGATCAGGCTGTACATATTGATTGCAAACCAGGACAACGCAACCAGAGAAGCCATTCGAAAAACAGCTGAAGAAAACGGTCATACCATAATTGGCGAGGCGTCATCTGCAGGGGAAGCCAGGGAGATGATATTAAGAAACGGCTGGCCCAATGTCCTCGTCATTGATATTATGCTGCCTGATTTGAGTGGTTTGGCGCTGGTAGAGGCGATTGATAAGCGCAAGCTGCCGATTGCTGTTATCGTGACCGGAAAAAGCAGCTGGCATCGCCATATCAGGCAAGCTATGCGCTGCGGAGCCATTGATTATTTAGTAGAACCGTTTGAAGACGCAGAACTCATTGATGCATTAAAGCAAGCGATGAAACAAACGGAGTCGCATTATTTGCAGTATCGGCACATTCATCTCATTAAATCATTTTTTGAACAACTCCCGGAACGGGAGCCGGATGTGATTATGAAAGAGCAGTCAGACTTATTAAGCTATATTTTTAATATGCAGGAGAAGCTGCAAGGAGAAAGACAAGGGCTGCTGTATATGCTTTCAGCCAAGTGGCAGCAAGTGCTTACCGGGCATAAGATCAGCTTAAAAGCTGCTGAAGCCTTTGACAGCAAGCTTGAAGCAGCCATATATTTTCGAAGGGCCGCTGAGCTATGGGTAGCGCGGGTCAAGCCGCAGCGGGGGCATGAAATGCCGCTGCTTATTAAACGAGCATGCAGATATGTGCAGGACAATTACTTCTCCGTGCTGACGCTGGAGGGAATATGCCGCTCATTTGATGTCAGCATGTCTTATTTCAGCAAGCAGTTCAAAGAACATACCGGAATGACCTTTATTCAGTACGTGAATCATATCCGAATTGAACAGGCCAAGGAACTATTGCTAAATTCTAGGCTGATCATTTCTGAAGCTGCGGCTGGCTGCGGCTTTGCTACGATGCAGCATTTTAACAGAGCGTTCAAGAAGGAAACAGGAATGACGCCTAATGAGTATCGGCGACGTCTCGGCGCTGCGTGCCTGGAAGGGAAGGGATGAAGGCTTAAGGAGGCATTTCTGCTGATTTTTAAAGATAAAGTAAAAAAGAAAAACGGTTCAAAAAAAGCAAATCCGGTTCAACAATCCGACTTTTATGTCCAGTAGACTGTTTACTGAAGGCAATATGCGAATAACAGGAGGACAAGAAAAAAGATGAAATATGACAGTATTAAAAGAAAATCAATTATGTATCTGCTTACGTTGCTGATGATTGCTACTGCTGCAGTTCCTGGTTCGGGCAAGGTATATGCAGAGGAGCTGCCACAGCCGAGCTTCGGGCGTCTGCTAGATGAGCGGATAATGGAGCTTAGTCCGGGAGTTACCTACACTTGGAAAGATGTAGAGATCGAACGGGGATACCAGAAAATTCATACTGTTGCGTTCAACTTGAATGATAATCCTCATTTAGAACTGCAAGCGGCAAAAACATACGGAAAAGTGTATGGCATGCAGACGTTGTCCGGCATGGCCGGAGTGGCTGACAAGCCCGGCAATCGGGTAATAGCAGGCATCAACGGCGATTACTATGATATGTCAAACGGTGTTCCGCTTGGCTTTTTCATGGAAGGCGGAAAGCTGCTGAACAATCCCGATTCTAACTTTGCTTTTGGTTTAAAAAGTGACGGTACAACGATTTACAGTGTGCCTCCTCAATTGACACAAACGCTGACTGTTGACGGAAATACATTCCCGATTACGAGAATCAATCGTTTGCGAGATAAAGAAGACATGCTTGTATTATATACAGAGGATTATCACACCTCTACAATGACCAATGATGGAGGCAATGAAATTGTTGCAGAAATTACTTCAGGCGAAATAAAATCAGGCCAAACGGTATCGCTCCGTGTTACTGCGATTCACAAGGAGCAGGGAAATACTCCTCTAGAGCCGGGGCATGTTGTATTATCTGTCTCGGGAAAATATAGGGATCAGCTGGCAGCACTGCAGGTGGGCAGCGAGCTTACAGCTAGCTTCGAGCTTGAAGATGCCTGGAAGGATGTCACGCTTGCGATCGGCGGCTATCATATGCTGCTGGTTGACGGACAGCCTATAGACTACTCCGGTGACCAGGCTGTTTACCCTCGAACTGCCATAGGCACTAAGGCTGACGGAACAATCGTTATGCTTGAGCTTGATGGTCGCCAGCCAGGCTTTAGCGAAGGCGTAACATTGGATGAGCTTATTAAAATTTTTCAAGATATGGGTGTTGTTAATGCCGTTAATTTAGACGGCGGCGGTTCTGCTACGCTTATCGCAAAGCTGCCAGGTGAAAATAGCGTGAAAGTAATGAACTCTCCTTCTGACGGCAATGAACGCAAAACGTCGAACGGATTGCTTCTAGTAAATAAGGCGTCTGAAAGCGAACCAGCTTCTAAATTAGCTATCGCGCCTGTCAAAGAGCGCGTGCTTGCTGGGCAATCTGTCACTTTCAAAGCGGCAGGTGTTAACGTGAACGGCCATCCGGCTGCTATTTCAGGCCATCCGAAATGGAGTACGGACGAGGAATATGGAACGATTGATGACAACGGGACATTTACAGCAGGCAATAAAGCAGGCATGACTACTGTTCAGGCATCGCTTGATCAGATACAAGGAAGCTCGTCAGTTGAAGTTGTTGATCACCTTACTGAGCTTGTTTTGCCGGACAAAATTAAAACCTACTCTGCCGGCCAGCAGGCTGTTCTTAGTGTAACTGCAAAAAATAACGGACAAGTGATTCAGGCAGGTAATGACAGCTTCGAATGGATCGTGGAAGGCGATATCGGCACTATTGATAAGAACGGTGTGTTCACAGCTGCAAACGGCTCAGGGCTGCGCGGTACAATTATTGTGAAGCATGGCGATACGCAAACATCTATGGAAGTAAATGTAGGCAAGCTGCCAGTTATACTTGAGGATTTCGAAAACGGCTTTGATCGTTATAAAACAGAGTCCGGCGCACGTTATGTGAAAAGTATCGCCAGCTTGGAAACAGATGAGGAATATGTGCGTTCAGGAAATGCGGCATTGAAGCTGGAATATGATTTTACAGGCTGGCCAAGTACTTCAGGCACGTATTTGGAAGTAGATGATAAAAATAATAGAATTGTCATTCCTGATTACCCCGAAAAAATCGGGATGTGGGTATACGGCGACGGTCAGAAGCACTGGCTGCGAGGCAAGCTCGTTGATGCCAACAACGGTGCTGTAGATATTAACTTTACGGAAGAAACAGCGGGTCTGGATTTCGTTGGGTGGCGTTATCTCGAAGCAGATGTGCCGCCAGGACGTCCTGCGCCTTTATCATTAGATATGCCGGTTCGTTATATGGAAACAAAAGCAACGAATAAAAATGCAGGCGTGCTGTATGTAGACGATATTCGCGCTGTATATGGTCCAACAGATGAGGATTTTACACCCCCTGTCATTAAAAATATTTCCCCGGCAGATTCGGCGGTCGTAAACGATAATAAAGTGAGAATCAGCGCAATTGGCGAGGCCGCTAATTACGATAAGGAAACTCATCCAGGAACTACGCTGATTGATCCGGATAAAATTAGATTGTATGTGGATGACATGCTTGTTGAGGAAACCTTGTACCCGCCGGAGGGGCTAATTCACTACACACCGCAAGTTCCGCTTGCAGACGGCACTCATAAAGTGAAACTTAAAATTAGAGATTTGAACGGCAACCGTGCAGAACAGGAATGGTTCTTTACAGTTGAAACAGGCTCTTCGCAAATCAACTATGATCATCCTTCTGAAGTATATGCCGGCAATAGCTTTGAGCTGAATATTAATGCGGTCAAATCTTCCAAAATAACAAACGGGCATATTGAATTGCAATTAGATGCAGCAAAAGCTGAAGATATCGAAGTTGTACCTAATAGCAACCTTACAGCTGAGCAATTAAATTGGACTTATGATGAAAAAACGGGAATTGTCCGCATTGAATACAGCAATCTGGCAGGCGCGGCTTTTCCTGACGAGGCTGTATTAGCTCAGCTTCGCTACAAAGTAAAACAAGCAGCCGAAGGAGATATGAAGATCGAATTTCGTTCAGGCGCATTCCAGCTTGCTGGACACGGCTCGTCGATGTTCAGCTTTTATGGAATTCCTGTAACAGCTCCAATTAAGCATCATCTGATATTGACTTGGGATGAATTCGGTACGATGCATGGCAGCACAACTATCTTTATGGTGAAGGATGAGCAAGGAAATCCAGTTGAAGGTGCCGAGATACGTGATCTTGCAGGAGTATTGGCTGGTATAACGGATAATACGGGTACGGTCGCAACTGATAAGCTGACATCAACTATAGAAACATACAAGCTGCAGGCTATGAAGGAACAGAAATTTAGCCCGCTTGTAACCTTCAAGGTTTCTGAGCAAGCGGGAACGCCTATCCCGCAGAACGTCAGCGTTACGATGTGGGAAGACACTCGTACGACTAAAGCTTTCAACTGGCATACGAATCCTGCAACGGAAGGTACAGTTGTCGAGCTTGTGAAGCAGACTGATTTTACCGGCTTCGACGCTAATAATATTATTCGAGTACAAGGAAGAAGCAACTTGTTCAATACGTATGATACGGGTACGATTCGCGTTCATAAAGCAGAGGCGACAGGACTTGAGCCTGGAACGGTGTATGTTTACCGTGTCGGAGATGGGGATGGAAATTACAGCGATCAAGGAACATTCCGTACCGCTGCAGGAACTAGCAAAGGAACGAAGTTTTTGTTTATGGGCGATTCGCAAGCAACAAATCAGGCAGACTTTGATCTATGGGGAAGCATTTTCAAAAAGGCTCTCAGTGATCATCCTGATACTGAATTCGTCATTCATGGCGGAGATTTGGTAGAAGACGGATATAAGGAAAACGAATGGAATATGTGGTTTAATGCTGCCAAGGATGAATTGGCGCAAACGACCATCGTCCCTGTTGTCGGCAACCACGAGGTTACGGGTGGAAGACAAAGCGAGGATTATTTGGCCCATTTCAATCATCCGCAGAACGGTATTGAAAGTCTAAAGGGCAGCAACTTCTCCTTCGATTACAATAATGCCCACTTTGTTGTGCTTAACAGCGAGTATGATTTGGAGCAGCAAAAGGAATGGCTGCGCAATGATCTGAAAAATACCGATAAAATGTGGAAGTTTGTCGCTTTTCACCGCGGACCGTACGGCAGTATGTATGACTCCGAGCATATTCGCAAAGTGTGGACACCTGTATTTGATGAATTCGAGGTTGATGTTGTCATGAACGGACATGATCACGTTTATGTGCGCAGCTGGCCTATGAAGGACATGGAGAAGGCAGAGGACGGAAAAGGAACGGTTTACATTGTCGGCGGCTCTACCGGACGGAAATATTATCAGGTCGTCGAACGCGATTGGATCTATAAAGCTGACGGCGAAAAGGTGCAGATGTATGTAGCTGCAAATATTGTTGATAATGAAGTTAAATTTGAAGTCAGAACGATAGATGACCGTCTTGTTGATGAATTCACGCTTATTAAAACAAAAGATGATGGCAGCGAAAATCCGAACCCATATCCAGGTCCTGGGGAAGGAAATGGAGGAACACCGCAGCCGGAGGACGGCCGAATTACACTAACGCCAGTGCTTAAGCCGGGTGCAGCAGAGGCAACAGCTTCACTTACTGCCGAGCAGTGGGCGGAATTGCAGAAGCAGGCAAAGCCTGATGGCAACGGTGTTAAGCAGATACAAGTGCAATTGGATAAAGTATCCGGAGCAAACGGTTATACGCTAGAATTACCCGGCAGTGTATGGGCAGAGAATGAAAATCCGGCGCAATTGCAAGTAGCTGCTCCTGATGCAACGGTTGTATTGCCGGCAGGTTACATTCCCGCTGGTATGATAACAGGCAAGGATACAGTAGCACTGACTTTGAAAGAAGCAGATAAGAGCAAACTGCCTGAAGGAATGCAAAAGCTGGCTGACAATCGTCCTGTTATTGACTTTACGGTAAGCGTCAATGGAAAGCGGTTTGAGCAAACGAGAAATGAGAAGCTTGTTCGCATCTCACTGCCGTACAAACCGTCAGCTCAGGAAATGCAGCATCCGCATCAAATAGCCGTAAGGTTTATTGGCGAGGATGGATCAGTAGCCAGCATTCCAAATGGGCAATATGATCCGGCAACAAAGACAGTTGTGTTCGAAACAACGCGTTCCGGCCAGTTTGCTGTCGTATATACGAGCAAATCCTTTGGTGATATGAACGGCTACGGCTGGGCGAGCACTGCTGTTGAAGCATTGGCTGTACGTGATGTAGTAAAAGGTGTAAAGGAAAATGTATTCAATCCGTCCCGTGATGTGACCAGAGCAGAGTTTATTACAATGCTTGTACGCGCACTAGACTTACGGGCAGAGCAAGGCGCTTCGTTCGGTGATGTTCATAAGGGAGACTTCTATTATGAAGCTGCACAAATCGCCAAAGCATTGGGCATTGTTCAAGGCAAGGGCAATAATACATTCGATCCTTCAGCCAGCATTACCCGTCAAGATATGTTTACGATGACAGCTCGCGCTTTGACTGCACTTAGCAAGCTAAAGGCAGATGGCGATAAAGACGAACTGGCAGAGTTTACGGATCATGGGCAAGTAGCTGAATATGCTGAAGCAAGCATCAATGCGCTTGTGAAAGCAGGACTTGTGCAAGGAAACGGTGAGAGGCTGAACCCGCTTAAGCAAGCTACAAGAGCGGAAACAGCCGTTACAATGTTCCGATTGCTGCAGCATTTTGTAAAATAAATGCAAGAAGAAACGCTCCGCGTCTTTGGTTAAGGAAGCGCGGCAAACATAACACGGCGAGCACGGCAGACATAACGTTTGCCGTGCTTTTTTATTATAAGACAGCTTAAATTCGGCAGATAAGCCTTGATGTAACTGGTGATATCGGCAAACCATTACGGTTAACGCCCATTCGAGTTGACTTATTTCGCCGCAGAGTATATCGGGCAATGATGAACATCTAAGGGTTGCCACTAACGTTATTCATACAAAAATGACAGCTTAAATTTTCTAACGGTTGCAATTGCACTTAATTATCCAAAAAGCACTGACTTTGCTTGAGAAATCATACAATAGCGCTCGTGACAACCGTTAAATGCTTAAATGAGCTAAAATAATCGAAATAGCAACTTTGGCAACCGTTAGGGCAAGTATGCCGATTTTCGCTTCACGAAATTTGATGAGTTATAAGTTTGAGCCGTTTATCCATGATTCGCAGGTAAAGCAATGGACGGCAGGTTTACACTGTACATGTCAGAGCAAGCTGCGGCTTTGTCGAATTTTTTTTGAGAAATTTGCAGGAAAGAGAGGATTTTATAAAATATTTGTCGTATAATAGATACTTGCAGCATAAATGACAGGTATAGAAGGTGTAAAAGTAATGAACGTTCGTTCTTTTCAATTGTCGGATTATCAATTGGTCAACGCATTGCTTGAAGAAGTACTGTCTGAGGAATGCTATGAGCAGACGATGGAAGCTTTTGCTCGCCAACTTTCTTGGGACAGCGATCTTGTCCTTGTAGCTACTGTGGGGTCTGAGGCGGCAGGCGTTATTATCGGTACGATCGATAATAATAAAGGATATTATTACCGGATAGCTGTTTCTCCTGTTTATCGGCGCAAAGGTGTCGGCAAAGCGTTAGTGTTAGCGCTGAAGGAAAGATTTGAGACTCGAAAAGTTTCGCAAATTATGATTACTGCAGATGAACATAATGAACCTGTATTGCCTTTGTACGAGTCGTTAGGCTATGCAGATAATGATTTTTTTCGTTCCTTTCATAAGCTGAGCATTGTTGCAGGCTAATAAGTTTTAATTTCCGCCATTACTTAACATTACACACATGTTGTTTATTATCAAGATGAAGTCATATATAACTTTAGAATCATGAAAATTGGGAAATCTATGAAAGCATATCAGCGCTGCCGTTGCAATTGGCTGCGGGATATGCTTTTCTTATTATATTGAGGGAGCTTTACAAGAGCCGATTGCCCGCCTTGCGTAAAGCCATTTTGAGGACTGGAGGAGGGCATACAGATATGCAGCGTTCCAAACGCTCGGAGTTTATCAGCTGGATGAAAACCATTTCGCTTGCACTTGTTATAGTTATTATTTTGCATACGTTCGTGTTCCAGCTATCTATTGTGAAGGGCCATTCCATGGAACCTACATTAAAGGAAAAAGAGGTTCTTGTTATAAACAAGTGGAAGTATTTATTTGGCAGCCCGAAAGTGGGCGATGTTGTTATTCTGGAAAATCCGCATGGTAACGACGGAAAAGAAAAGCTGCTTGTAAAGCGTATAGTCGGCGCTCCAGGTGATAAAATTGAAGTATATGATCGTCTCTTGTACCGGAATGGGCAGCAAGTGAACGAAAGCTACATCGATACAGAAATTGAAGGGGAGTCTTTTGGGCCTTACGAGGTGCAGGCAGATCAATACTTTGTAATGGGCGATAACCGCCGTGCGCAAGCCAGCTTGGACAGTCGTGATTTTGCCGCGGTCGACAGGAAGCTCATACTGGGCAAGGCAGATTTCATTATTTGGCCGCTTTCGGAGTTAAACAGCTTATAGCTGAAGGGCGTAAAAAATACAATACGAACGATATTAGTGCTCCTCATTAAAGGGAGAAAAACGATCGAGGCTTATATTTGGAGGCGGTTGATATGAAAGAGGTTATGATTTATACTGATGGCGCGTGCTCAGGCAATCCTGGGCCTGGCGGCTGGGGAGCGGTTCTATTTTATGGTGAGCATAAAAAAGAAATTTCCGGCGGAGACAAGCATACTACTAATAATCGGATGGAAATTCAAGCGGTTATAGAAGGGCTGTCTTTACTCAAAGAGCCATGCAAAGCTACGATATACAGTGATTCCGCTTACGTCGTCAATTGTTTTCAAAAAGGCTGGATTCATGGCTGGATCAAAAATGGCTGGCGCAACAGTAAAAAGGATCCGGTAGAAAATCAGGAGCTGTGGAAGCAACTATGGCAGCTGATGCAGAAGCATCAGGTTGATTATGTAAAAGTAAAAGGGCATAGCGATAATGAATGGAATAACCGCTGCGATGAGCTTGCCCGCGCAGCTATAAAAAGATTGTAAAGGTTGATTATGATGCAATGGGCTGAACTTAAGGAAGAAATGAAGGCGGCCGCCAAGTCGCTTGGCATAGATCAAATAGGCGTAGCTTCCGCAGCTCCATTCACCGTGCTGAAGGAAAGACTGCTGCGTCACCGAGAGTTGGGCAGAGAATCAGGTTTTGAGGAGCCCGATTTGGACAAGCGTACGGATCCATCGCTTTTATTTGACAAGCCTCAGTCAATTATTGCTATCGCTATTGCTTATCCTTCAAAGCTTCCCGATCCGCCGAAGTCGGAGCCGGGAGCGCGAAGAGGCATTATGGCGAGATCCGCTTGGGGCGATGATTACCATACGGTGCTTCGTGATCGCTTGGCGAAGCTGGAGCAGTGGCTTCGCGAACGGGTGCCAGATGTGCGAGTTGAGAGTATGGTGGATACGGGGGCATTGTCTGACCGCGCAGTTGCGGAGCGGGCAGGAATCGGCTGGAGCGCAAAAAATTGCGCCATCATATCGCCAGAGCTTGGTTCATGGATTTACTTGGGCGAAATGATAACCAATTTGCCGCTGCCGCCTGATGTGCCGATTACTGAAGGCTGCGGCACATGCACCAAATGCATAGATGCTTGCCCTACTGGTGCTTTGGTCGGTCCTGGTCAGCTTGATTCCAAGCGCTGTGTTTCGTTTGTTACACAGACGAAAGGAATGGTCTCGGATGAGCTGATGCGAAAAATCGGCAATCGCTTATATGGCTGTGATACTTGCCAAATCGTATGTCCGATTAACCGCCATAAAAACTGGACGCATCAGCCGGAGCTGCAGCCGGATGTAGAGCTTGCCAAGCCTCTGCTCGTGCCGCTGCTAACGATAGGTAACCGTGAATTCAAGGAGAAATACGGCAGCACCTCATCAGCTTGGAGAGGAAAAAAGCCGATTCAGCGCAATGCTGTTATTGGGCTGGGAAACTTCAAGGAGGCAAGCGCGGTTCCAGATTTAATTCGGGTGCTGGAGCAAGACAGCCGTCCTGTTTTGCGCGGTACTGCTGCTTGGTCGCTAGGCAGAATTGGCGGAGAGGAAGCTGAGCGGGCGTTGCAAAGGGCGCTTGGCAGAGAGGAAGACCCGGAAGCTCTGGAGGCGGTACAAGCAGCGCTGCGTAACTGGGAAACATCTGACGAAGAGCAGGAAAATACAAAAAGTCGTTGATTTGCTTTAAGCAAATTTCAACGACTTTTTTTAGCATGATTAGCTTTACTGTTTTATTGAGCGAAAGGACGACTCCAGCCTGATTGGGGCTTAGGATGTAAGAGGCGTCATTCAAAAAGTATGTTACGTTTAACTGCGTTCAGGGGGGATGATGCGAAAGTGCAGCATTTTTCTCTGGAATTAACGGAAAATCGCAAAATTCTGCTAAAATACAGGATTTTATGGAGGTAATTGGATCATTTCCGGAATATATACTAATATCCTGTATATTTGCAGGAAGAAACCATTAAGATCGATTATCTCGAATAAAATGATGTATAATCGCAGAATTTTTACAAATATTGAATAGCATCCTGTCTAATATGATATCGGACGACGTATTTGCCCGATTTCCGTGCTTCAGCTTCGAATATTCCACTGGCACAAAGCGTTTGAAGGGTGCGAACAGCGGTCCGGTGATTAATGCCCAAGTGATTCTCAATATCTACAGGGCGCAAAGGGCGTCCAAGCGTGAAGGCAAGTCTAATAATTTCCCTCTCCATTACATTGTTCAAGCTGACCGGAGAAGCAGCAGACTGATAGCGGCTTAGCACCAATCGAAGTAGAGCTGTACAAAGCTCCGGGCGATAGGCAACGTCATCAAATGCAAATGAAATAACTTGGAATCCCATTCCCGTCAAAAAAGTTTCGCGGTTTAATTCGTTGCAATATTTCTGCCTGTCCATATCCCGCACATGCGGCCCAAAGCCTTTGATTTCGATAATTAGCTTTACAGCTGAAGTAATCCAAGCAAAGTCGCAGAAGAAGGAATGTCCTTTCCAATCCAACACTTCATATTCCGGATGTAAATTGACAAAGTTAGAATGAAGCGCCCACCACACATTTAGGCAAAACAGTTTTTCTGCCTCTCGATGCCCTCTTTCTAATCTGCCTTTCCGTTCTCCTGTTCTTTTTTGCGCATGATCCTGGATGAATGCAGCATGACATTGTTCAAAATTCATTTTTATCACCTTCCCTTGAAAATAAAAAAACGCACCAATTTATCCGCTAAGGATGAATTGGTACGTTCTTCGTCATTACTACAATTATATTAGGAATAGGATCTTTTATCTACACCAATGCAAATTTATAACTAGAATCCAAGTTTGCGAAGCTTCTGTGAGCATAAATAGCGTTACAACAGAATGATGGTTATCTCTGCGACTCGTCCTTCGATTTTTCTTGACTATGAGCTGCAAGATTGAGTAAATTAAACAAACGAGCAAACAATAAGTCACGCATGTAAAATTGATGGCGTCAGGATCAGGAAGGAGTCGGGCATGGACGAAGAACAACAAGTAAAGTCTCCGAATATGCATACGAATCGCAACGGACCTACGCCTGAATATATTGAAGCCGTTCACAAGCTAAGGGAAGCATTGCTTGAAGGCATTCAACTTGGTGATCCATCTACCATTCGACAATATGAGGCTGAAGCGTCTAAGAAATTCAGCGATCAGCAATTAAATATTTTGAATCGTGTCCCTAACGATAAAATTCGCTCCTTCAAAAATATTTTATTATCACATAACACTCTTTATAGCTACGCAGCTGAAAGAGGAGGTTTAAGCCCTTGGCAATGTCATTTTATATCGGAAAAATATGCAATTATGATAGAGTTTGCTAAAACGACGCCGGAGCTGGATGAAATTCATAAGAAGATGCTGGCTGAATATTCCGACCGTTCGATACGGAAATCTAAAAACAATAGCAATTCAGTTGTTGAGAAGGCAGAAGATTATATCGAGATGAACTTTTCGGAAAATATTTCTATGGAGGAGCTTGCAAGGAAGCTGCATGTTCATCCCTCCCACTTGATGCGTGCGTTCAAGAAGGAGAAGGGGATTACGATCAGTCATTACCGCAACCTGAGACGAATTAAGGAAGCTAAGCAGCTCATTGCCTTTTCCCATCTCTCGATGACGGAGATTGCTATTATTGTCGGTTTCGGCAACTCGCAGTATTTCTCTACATTTTTCAAAGAAGCTGAAGGGATAACACCAATTGAATATAAGAAACAAAGCAAGAAATGACAGGGGCATGAGCAATGATGTCTCTTTGTTTAGCGCTCATTTTTCACCAACATTCACTTTCTAGCGGACATAAATATCCGTTATCGGGAAAAAAGTTAGAGAATTCAACGGAATGTTCTTCTAACGGTCATAAATGTCCCCATATGCAACAAAAAGACTGTTATTTTTGTTCTAACGGTCATAGATGACCGCACTGTAAATAGCGACGCATCGTAAGTTCTTTACAAACGATGATGGCAAGTAAGGTCACCGATAGGTGACATACTTCGTCCAATGAATGGAAAATGTTTATTTTGGGATCGTGAAGATGCAATTTTAATATAAAATGATGCAATTGTAATGCAAAAGTAATTTCGTCGATCAAGGTATACTACTTACTATGCAACAGAGTTTTTAATAAATGTAAACGTTTAAGCAACACGATGGACGAAAGTACTTTATTGCTGGGAGAGGATGCATCATGAGGAAATTTGGGGCAAGAGACCAGGTTGGATATGCGCTTGGAGATATAGGCGGGAGTTTTGTCAATCTATACATTGGCGGATTTTTCTTGATCTTCTGTACGTATGTATTAAATGTAAGCCCTTACTTCATGGGGACGATGTTTTTGGCGGGCAAAGTTTTTGATGCTTTATGTAATGTTGTAATGGGGACAATTCCTGACCGCTGGAGATTGGGCAAGTCTGGCGATAAGTTTCTGCCGTATATTAGTATTTCCAAATGGATTTTAGCAGCTTCGTGTCTGTTAGCGTTTACGGATGTGTCGAGCTGGAATTCTACAGCGGTTCATGTATGGGTAGTGTTTGTGTATTTATTTTTCTGTGTCGCCTACACAGCAGATTCGATCCCATATGGTTCACTGGCATCAGTCATTACGAATGATCCGGTTGAACGTACAAAGCTGTCTCGCGCCCGCGCAATTGGAGGGATGGTAGTCGGTCTTGGGTTTCTGTCGCTTGTCCCTATTTTTATCTATGATAAGTCGGGAGCTGTTATCCCAGAGGCTTTTTTCCAAATCGCAATTGTGTTCAGTGTGTTGTCCGTATTAGCCTATACAGGACTTGTGAAGCTATCGACGGAACGTATTCGTGAGGATAAACCAGGAGGGGCGAAGTCGGATTATAGCTTCAAGGATGCATTCAAAATCGGAATGAAAAACAGACCGTTGATCGGTATGATGGTCGCGTCCATCGGTTCACTTCTAGTGATTAATGGAGTCAGTCAATTAGCTCCAATCGTGTTCGCAGAGCGTTATCATATGCCGGGCGCATTTGCTATTAACTCCTTTATCAATATTGGCATTACACTCGTGTTATTCGTGATCGTCCCGAAATTGGTTGCTAAGTTTAATAAAAGAAATTTGGTTATTGCGACTTCGATCTTCAGCCTGGCTGCTTCATTGTTGATGACGCTGGTCACTTTTGAGAACGTATACGTGTTCATGGTTTTATATAATTTGGCTATGATTGGCAATTCCGTGTTCGTTATGGTCGTATGGGCGCTTGTAACAGATTGTATCGATTATGCAGAGCTGCAGACAGGCAAGCATTATGAAGGAACGCTTTTCTCGTTCTACTCGTTTGCACGCAAGGTCGGGATGGGACTAGGTGCTGCCATTGGAAGTTACGCTCTGGGCTGGGTTGGCTTTGAGTCCGGTGCGAAATCGCAATCAGCTGATGTGGCAAATGGTGTTTTAAAAATGTATACAGGCATGCCAATTCTAGCATTCGCTATCATATTGATAGGAATAAGATTGATTTATAATCTGAATGCGAAAAAAACAACAGAAATGTATGCCGCTTTAAAAGAGAGAAGAGAAGCTGCCGATCCATTGTGAGCAGCCAACAGCGGTAGGAAGAAAAGGATAGAGGGAGAGGAAACCATGCGTACAAGATTTCTTTCGAAATTAACGAATGGCGAAGTTGAAGCGTACTTGGATCGCAATGATATTATTTTTGTGCCTGTCGGGGTGACAGAAACTCACGGTGCTTTGCCGCTTGATTCCGAGACAGTATTGGCAGAAGCGATTGCCTTGAAGATGGCAGAGCAAACAGATGGTTTAGTGCTGCATAATTTGCCGTATTTCTTCGCAGGCGGTACGAATATTGCCCGGGGCACGGTGCAGATGAGTGTAAAGGACGGAATGGCTTATCTCGACAAAATTGCTAAATCATTGCTTTATCAAGGCTTCAGAAGACAGATTTATATTACATGTCACGGTCCAGCATACTTGACTGTGAGCGGCATGATTCGCGATTTCTTTGACGAAACAAAGGTGCCGGCGCTTTATATGGATTTGTTGAAGATTGCAGAGTCAGTATCATTCAATTTGCTGGATGTATTCCATGAAATAAGCATTGGGGCTTATCAAGTGTTGGACAGGCTGGAGGATGTTCCTTTAAATATGCCAGAATCGTCTTCTGTCACGTATGATTTTGAGCATATGATGGCGGGAATGGCTAAAAATCCTGGCAATTCGCTTGGCAAGTACGCTTATCAGTCCGGTGCAGTCGGCTCTTACTTCCATGAACCGTCAGATCACATGGTTACGCCGTTATTGAAGACGGAGGAGGAGCGATCTGCACATGCCGCAGTTGGCGTGAAGGCAATTGATCAATTGGTGCAAGCACTCGATATGGCTTCAATCGTGGAGGCGCTGCGTCAAACGGATTTATACACGCAAAATACGATTCTACCGAAGTATGGTTCGAATTTGCAAAAGTAACTCATAAATGCAGTCCAACCTCTGTTATGAGGCGGACTGCACTTTAATTATTACTATCATTTGAACAATAGGAGTCCAGCTTAAGCCAATATACTTAATTGCTCGCTCGATACCTCTCCGCGCATCTTTTCTTTGTTAAGAAACCGTTCGATATCATCAACGATAAAAACTCCCAATCGGTGTACTCCGTTATTGACGGAGCCGGCAATATGCGGCAGTAAGATAGCATTGGGAAGCTCGCGGAAAGGATGGTCCGGCACAGGCGGCTCCGGGTTAGTAACGTCGAGGCAAGCAAACAGCCGGCCGCTGCGGAGCTCCTCGGTCAAGGCTGCTTCATCGATAATCCTGCCCCTCGCTGTATTGATGAGAATACAATCATCCTTTAATTTTGCAAGCGTCTCCCGATTGAACAGATTATCGGTAGAAGGCAGGGAAGGGGCGTGGATAGAAATGACATCCGATGTAGTCAGCAGCTGATCGAAATCGACTTTATGCGCTCCTAACCTCTGTGCTTCTTCATGAGTCGCTATCGGATCGTAAAGTAAAACCCGGACGTCGAAATTTTGCAGCAGCTTGATGTAATGTCCGCCGGCTTTCCCAGCGCCAACTACTCCTATGGTAACATCGTACAGTTCCTTGACCCGTTCTCTATTGCCCCAAGCTCCGGTTTTCGTATGCTGTGAAAGTCGCCACATATCCTTCAAAGAAGCAATAGTTAACCCGAGAGCTGTTTCTGCAACACCTTTACCAAGCGCTTCCGAAGCATTGGAGACGCGAATTCCTTTCTCCCAGACAGCCGGTGTCACAATGCCTTTGACAGTTCCTGCCGCATGCAGTACAGCCTTCAGATCAGGGGCGTGTGCAAGTATATCTTCCGTAAGCGGCTGGCAGCCCCACGAGGTAATAGCAATGTCGGCGCCGGCAATTTGCCGCTTCATCAGTTCAAGCGTTGGCGGACCGTCCGTTTCGTTAAGCACTACCTCTCCAAGTGTGCGCAACCGATCAAGCTGTTCCTTGCTGAATCCTCTCTCTATCGCATCTTTACCTTGAAGAAAAACAATCTTTGTCATCGTATATTCCCCTTTAGCACAATGTTTTTGCTATAGTCTTGCGAAATCTGCGCCGCTAACCAACTTCTTCTATTCGCATTGGCTTCAATATTCGTGTTTTCCACGTACTAACGATTCGTATGGCTCCGCAATGTCCAGCGCTCCTCCAGCGGTTCGGTAGAATTGATCATCTAAATGGTATAAACCGTTGGTAGCCTCGGTCCAAATGGAGCCTGCAAGAGGATGCCAGCTTTTCATGCGCTCCCATTCCCGGTAGTTTTGATAACCGTTCGTCTCAATTACGCCTACCTTTAATTCGGGTAATAAAGGCAAATAGGCTGCGAGATTTTTATTCCAGTCCGCCAGAACCGGATTTGCAGTTAAATCGGCACAGAAGCATGGAATGTTTCTTTCTCTGGCCAGTTTGGCTATTTTGAGGCTCATGCTCATCGTTTTGGCTACAGGCTTAAGCGCCAGAGCTCCGTAGCCCTGTTCGATTCTATTCACAGCGTCGGCTTCGTTATGAATACTCTCATCGGCTGCCAGCCTGACGGGAATATGGTGCACATCCCAGCTTTGATCCTCTGAAAAAGGCTCTTCGAATAAAATGATATGAGGTAATGCGCCAATACGGTCAGCATGCTCAAGCAGCTTCATCAGACGGTCCGGGCTGTCATATCGGCCATTAGCATCCAGGTAGTAAGCAATTTTCCCGTCCGCTGTATGAGCGGTCCTATATTGAGAAGCGATGCTATGAATTTGAGACAGCCGCTGGCAGTCCCAATTCAGCATTTTATCCAGATCGCCGTCCTGCTCCGGATCAGCGCCAACCTTGATTTTTAACAGAAAATAACCAGCGGAAAGTAAACGGTCAATCGATTCTTCCGGCATTCCGTACGGAACAAGCGGTATGCTTGCCAATGCCGGCTGCGGCTCTCCAAGCGCGTCCTGATAGTATTTAGAAACAAGCTCCTTGAAGGAAGAACCACTGTTTCTGCTGAATAACGCCCACGCGGCTTGATCAACAGCTACGAGTGCATTAAGGGCGAAAGTGCTTCGTAAATCAGTTAACCGCAAAGTATTAAGCCCGTACTGATAAACCATAGGCAACGTTTCTTCCAGCAGCTCGAAGGGGGTGGAGTATTGATTGCCTTCTATCTGCTTCAAAGCATAGCGTGTCATATCCGCCATCAGCTCGTTGCCGGCTGTTTCCCCGAACTGCTCGAATACAGAGGCATCTGACCACAATACACTTTGTACTCCGACGCCTATACCGGTTTGATTGTGCTCATTACTTAGCAGTGTGATCGATTGCCACAGCTCTGATAAGTAAGCGCCCTTAAAGCCGAAGGGCATAAGCAGCGGCTCCTTCATGACAGCGTGTTTGGCAAGGGTGATTTTGATCGTCATACCGTAATCCTCATCTCCTTTCTCCAATAAAAAAACTGGTGTACATCTATTGGTATTTTGAATAAAAATAAGAGTATTGGTGTATATTTGATGTACATTTGTTGTGTTATATCTTACTCATTGATTCGCACTACTGTCAATATGCAATATTATTTATTTTTGATGCTTGCGATTTCTGAAAAGTGTTTTCGTATATACATCAAACTGGTGTATAAATAGGATCGGAAGCTTTCGTCTCTGTCTTGTATGAACGCGCCTCCTTCGTCAAAGCGATGGACGGCGATGCCGTATATCCTTGAAATACTAGAGACAGGACTTGAATCTAACGAAGATTAAATGCTCTATTTGGCGAAAATCAGCTCGTTTAAAAATATAACGAAGATCAGTTGTGCTAGGTGTGAACATTCCACTCATTTTGACACAGTTAGGAGCAAATAAGAGCGTATATCTTCGTTAGATTTCAAAAAGGCGCTTTTTAGACGAAATAGCGCTCTCACGATTCGTTAGATCATTTGAGTGAGTTCATCGGTAAACGCGCCAGTCCAAAGGACGGCGACAGCCGTTTCACCTTGAATCTATAATTTTTGTACATTTCTATAGGAAGTAGCCTATAAACCGGACAATAAATTTGAGTATAATAAGGAAAAGATTTGCACGAAAAAATGAAAACGCTTACCAAAAAAACAAAGGAGGAGAGGGAATCTTGAGCAGAAGGTTTCTTTTTTTGCAAAGCATCAGCACTAAATTATTTTTGATTGCCTTTACCTCCGTTGTGATTGTTTTAATTATGATAGGCATCATTGCCTATTCAACCATCTATGTGGTAGTGAAGGAAAATCAGGAAAAGTCGTTACAGCAGTCTGTGGAGTATGTGGAAGACTATTTGAAGTGGTATATGGTGAATGTGCAGTCTCAGTTGGTTTATTTTTCGAATAGCAATATCTATGAATCGTTGGCCCGTGAGAACTTTATGTTATTGATGAGCAATTATATTGATTTGAATTCGGATGAAATGAATGCAGCGTATGTGATTGAAGATGGGAATGTCGTTATATCTTCACCGGCTCTTTATCGTCATTGGTTGACGGACGATTTTATTGCCGATGTGACTCGGCAAGCGGAACAGTGGGGATTCTGGTGGAGCGAGCCGTTTGATTCGGGGTTTGGCAGGGCGATTACGGTAGCAAAATCTTTTACGACAAATGATAAGGCAAAGAAAATTACAATTGCTCTGGAATTGAACGTAGATTCGTTCGTAAGCGGTGTAAATTCGTATTCACCGAACAAAAATATTTATGTTTTTTCGAGAAGCGGCGAATTTTTGGCGTCCAATGCAAATGTTTATTATCACAGAGAAAAAATACATCAGGATGAAATGGTGCAGAAGCTTCGCTCCGTCCTGTTGGATCATGGAAATTCCTTTAACACGGTGCATACGTCAGAGGGAGCGCACAGGGTGCTGAAAAGCGACAATAACAGATGGGATTGGATTGTATTTGCGGTTGTTAACGAAAGGGACGCCTATCCGCTGCTGACAGCAGTGCAGAAACAATTTTTTGTTATTTTTTTAATCTGGATTGTATTATCGATATTTATGGCCAATCGGCTTGCGTGGTACATAAAGAAACCGATCAGTCAAATTATTAAGCAAATGAATAAAGGATCGCTAGGTCAGCTGGATACGCAAATTTCCAAAGTACGAAAAGATGAGTTTGGTCTTATCTCCATGCACTTTAATAAAATGATGCAAAACATTAAAGAATTATTCGAAAATTTGAAAGAAGCGGAAGAACGGAAACGGGTGGAGGAAATCCGCGTCTTGCATTCCCAAATAAAACCGCACTTTTTATATAACACGCTGAATGCTTTTTACTGGCTCAGTGAAACGGAGCGTGTACAAGAGATTGGGCCTTTAATACAGTCCTTGATGGGTCTGTTGAAATATTCGATCGACAAAGTAGGGGATGTTGTACCGCTTGGCTCGGAAATAAAACAGCTAGAAAACTACGCAGAATTAATGCGATTGCGATACGGTTCTGTTTTTGAATTGGACGTTGTTATTCCAGACGAATTGTTGTATTTGGTGTCTGTTCCCAAGCTAACCTTGATTACCCTCGTTGAAAACAGTATTTTCTATGGCTTGTCCGATCAAAGGGATGTAAATCATATTATAGTTACTGCTGCACAGTCAGCGGCGAATCAAGTGGTCATCGAAGTCAGCGATACCGGTCCCGGAATGGAAGAGGAGAAGATTGAACAGTTATTCCAGAAGGGACTGAAACGGGATTCGCATTCAGGATTGAATAATTTGGGAGTTCGCAATATACAAGAGCGAATTGAGCTTTATTATGGGCTGGAATACGGTTTGAAAATCGAAAATAACGACGATGAAGGGCTAATGGTGCGTATTCAATTGCCGATGGCCGGGTCGATGAACAAGGGGGAAAAGTGATGAGCGAATGCAAAATTTTAATAGTGGACGATGAACAATTTGTAAGAGAGCATTTTGAAAGGCATATTCCATGGGCCGAATCGGGGTTCAGCTGGGTGGGAGCCGCTGTTCATGGCCAGCAAGCCTTGCAAATGATGGAGCGCGAATTGCCGGATATTGTGTTGACGGATATTACGATGCCTGTTATGGACGGGATTAGTTTTGCCCAAAAAGTGAAGGAACGATGGCCGCAAGTCGAGATTATTTTCTTGACAGCTCATGATGAGTTTACCTATGCGCAGCAAGCGATTGGTCTGGGAGCGAAAAATTATTTGTTGAAGATGGGGCTTTCCAAAGAAAGAATTATAGGGGCGTGCCAGAAAGCGGCTGAAGGTATGCTGCGGACGAAAAATGAACGGTCAGAAGAAATTGATTTGTGGAATCGGAAGAAGATGCTTATAGAGGCTTGGCTATACAATCAATCCGTTCCGGATTTGGAGAGCGAGCTGAAAACGGTCTTGTATTTGCATGGCCAATACTATGTATATGCTTCGATTATTTACAGCTTGCAAGATCAAACCCAGATTCAAAGTGAAAGAAGCCTGGAGTCGTTGCAAAGAAAAATTGCTGAAAAAATACAGAGCTGGACAAGTGAAATCGTATCTGATGTGAAAATTGTTGCTTTTCCGCTCGTGGATTTCCATCTTGTTGTTCAGCTAAGTATAGCTCAAGGGTTCGGCATTCACGTTATGCAGCAGCTTGTTCATCAATTTCGACATGAGGTTGCGAAAGAAATAAGTCTGTTGTTTCAAGTAAATGGCATCGTAAATGTAAGCTCGATTGGCTCGAATGTGAACGAGCGAAATAGCAAGTTTTCAATAGCCTTGCAAAAGGTAGAGCAAAGCTTTTACGCTGCCGAACTGAATGATGTTGTTGAACCGAAAAACACTGTTGAACTGAGCAATTATGATCGAGTCCAGCAGCTGGAACAAGCCGCCAAGCTGACCAGAATGCTTGAGCAGAGAGAGTCGGCGGCTTTCCTGGCCGAAGTGAGCAAATTGACAACCCTTCAAACACCGCTCTGTTCTCCTCTATATCTGGTAAATGTGGCCAAGATGGCTCTGGATCACATCGCAGATATCCCGAACAGTGTATTTCGTCATTTTTCTTTAAAGTTGAAGCTTATTACAGAATGGGCGCAATATCGCGAGTGGTGGCAGCAATTAATAGCTGAATTATCGATCCCGCTGCAGTTGCTCCACGAAAAGCCAACGGTGCGCAAAGAAATTCAACGGCTGTGCGAACGTATTGCCTCGAACGTCGACAAAGATTTGACAATTCGTATGTTGGCTGACGAAATGCAGATGAACTCAGCTTATTTGGGGCAATTGTTTAAACAGGAAACGGGCGAATATTTGTCAGACTATATCACCAGGGTTCGCATTGAGAAAGCAAAGGAGCTGCTGCAAAAATCGGATTTGAAGATCTACGAAGTGTCCCAAAAGGTAGGGATCGATAACTACCGGTATTTTTGCAAAATGTTCAAGGAACATGTCGGAACGACACCGACAGCATTCAAACGATCGGCTCTATAACTCTATAATATTTGCACATAATCCATAATCCGTTACCTATTTCCGTCATTTCTTACTCGCTATAATGAGCGTACATACTGAGAGCGGTTTAAAAAAGACTGAGGTGAGAATATGGCGGGGATGGGAGTAGATAAAGAAACGGCATATGCAGTTTTGCCAAAGCGAAAGGGGGACTCAAGCCGGCTCATTAGAGCCTTGAAAGAGTACAAGTGGATGTACCTCATGTTAATTCCGGGATTGGCTTATTATTTATGCTTCAAATATTTACCGATGTTCGGATTGGTAGTGGCTTTTAAAGATTACAGCATTATGAAAGGTTTTTTCGGAAGTGATTGGGTTGGACTGAAGCATTTCCGTGAAATATTCCAGAGCAATGATTTTTACATTTTACTAAGAAATACACTGGTCATTAGCATATTCAAAATTGTTTTTGGCATGATTCCGGATATTATGCTAGCTCTTATCTTGAATGAAGTCGGGTCGAGATGGTTCAAACGAACGATCCAGACGATTTCATATATGCCGCACTTTTTGTCATGGGTTATCATTTACGGATTAGCGCTTGCTTTTCTTTCACCCGGCGATGGACTATTAAACGAATTAATCAAGTTTTTTGGAGGCCAGCCGGTTGATTTTCTGACTTCCAAGTCCTGGTTCAGACCGATTCTGTATTTGTCGCAAATTTGGAAGGAAGTCGGATTTGGCGCGATTATTTACTTGGCAGCGCTTACTGCCATTGATTCCACCCTCTATGAAGCGGCCGTTGTCGATGGAGCGGGACGCTGGAGACAAATCTGGCATATTACGTTACCGGGCATTCGCAATGTCATCATTCTTCTGCTCATTATTCGTGTAGGAAGTATATTGGATGCAGGCTTCGCCCAAGTCTATGTTTTCCTCAATGCCAGGGTATATGATGTCGGAGATATTATTGACACCTGGGTGTTCAGGCGGGGGCTCGAGGAAATGCAATTCAGCTTTGCCGCCGCGGTAGGCTTCTTCAAATCAATAGTTGGTTTAATACTTGTCCTTGGAGCCAATTCTCTCGCGAAGCGCTTCGACGAATCAGGAATATGGTAAGGGGGAATCAGAAACATGAATCTGCAAATAAAATCCCGTAGCGATCGTTTGCTTGATGCATGCTTTTATGTCGTGCTGACGCTGCTGGGCCTCCTTACTCTGTTGCCGATTTACTATGTGGTCGTCATGTCGATTACGCCGCTGAAGGAATTGGCGCGCAGCGGGAGTATGGTTTTATTTCCGAAAGAAGTGACGTTTGGCGCTTATCAGGCTATTTTCACAGGACAGAGATTTTCACAAGCGCTCAAAGTTACAGTCTTTGTTACTGTTGTCGGCACAATTCTGAACATTGTGTTTACGATGTTGCTGGCTTATCCATTATCACGCAAACAAATGCCGGGCCGTTCCACATTTTTGTTTCTGATTGTGTTTACAATGGTGTTCAACGGAGGACTGATTCCAACTTATTTGGTCGTAAAAGAATTCGGTTTGCTAAATTCAGTATGGAGCATGGTTATCCCAAGTTTAATCGTTACTTTTAATTTTCTTATTACAAAAACATTCTTCGAAAATATTTCAATCGAAATTCAAGAAGCGGCTAAAATCGATGGTTGTAATGACTTGCAAACGCTGGTGCTCATTGTTTTGCCGCTGTCGAAAGCCATTATCGCAACGATCGGCTTGTTTTATGCTGTCGCTCACTGGAATGAATTTTTTGCCGGCATTATGTTTATTACCGATCAAAAGCTGTATCCGTTGCAAGTCATACTGAGGGATATGCTGCTGCAGCCGAATTTAAGCCAGGAAATGATGAGCCAGGTGCAAGGGCTTGAGTCTCAGCTTCCGCCGGTTGCGATGCGGATGGCGATGGTTGTTGCCACAACATTGCCGATCTTATTCGTTTATCCATTTGTACAAAAATACTTTACGAGTGGTGTTATGCTTGGCGCTGTGAAAGGTTGAACACAAATTATATAGCAGGAGAGGGGTTATTTTACATGAAAATGAGAAAAAGTTTGCTTGTTGTGTTATCTGTTTTATTAGTATCCATGTTATTCGTAGCTGCATGCGGCAAGACAGAAGAGAAACCGCCGGCTGCTACGCCGCCGCCATCTGATGCGAGCGGAGATGGCGATAAGAAAGGCGACGATCAAGAAGCCACGAAAGGGCCGGATAGTTCTGTCAAATACGATATTGAGTTTTTCATACGTTCGGGGAGTGGCGGCTCCATCCCCAGTGGAGATAAGGATTTTGTGAAACAAGTAATTGATGAGAAGTTTAATGTAAATTGGAATGTCACTCATATGGCAGCGGGTCCTGATTCGACGAATAAAATAAATGCCCGTTTTGCGTCCAATACTGCGCCTGATCTGATTATTGCTGGCGGGCGGGATTCGCAAACGTATGCAAAAGATGGATTGGTTGGCGACTTGCGCCCATTCCTGACACCTGAGAAAATGCCTAACTACTTCAAATGGATTACTGAAAGTGATTTGAAGGGCTTCTATACGATTGAAGGAGCAGCAGACGGATTGCGTGCGCCTGTTCCGTATAACCTTGATCCGTATGTTTCTTGGTATATCCGCAAAGATTGGCTGGACAATCTTGGTTTGGAGGTTCCGGGGAATTATGAAGAAGCACTCCATGCGATGCGTGCTTTCACATTCGATGATCCGGATCGCAATAACAAGGATGATACTTATGGATTCAGCACATCCGGCAATGGAGCGAATGTTGGATTCGATTGGCTGGAATGGGTGAAGAACGACTTCTACTCCAGCATGTTTGTTGATGAAGGCCAATTGATAGATGCCGGCTCCAATATTCGAACAGTGGATGCGCTGCGAGATATTAAGAGTGTAGTTGATGAGAAAATTGTAGACCCGAACTGGTTCTTGAACAAAGGCACAGATCATTATAGCCGCTTTATTGAAGGGCGAGTGGGGATCGTTAAAGCTCAGGGACGGGACTTCGCTTTGGAAGGCGTTGATACCAGTGTGCTGAATCGTATGCGTGAAATTAACCCGGACGCTGAAATTATTCCGTTCAATCCGTTTCCTGATAAGAAAGGAATTATTTCTAAACCGCAAGGTTCGGATGGCTTTGTTATTCCGGTTAAATTAATTGAGAATGAGCCAGACAAGGTAACCAGAATGATGGAAATATTGGAGTTTCTGGCAAGTCCGGAAGGGTTCTTGCTTACGCATTACGGCAAAGAAGGCGAATCTTATACAAGAGATGGCGATAAGGTCACCTTAAATCCTGACGTTATTAATGAAATAAACGAGAAAAATGGCCGTTTCCTGGAGATTTATAGATTCTTTACTAACGTTGCCGGAGCGGCCCCGATTGGACTGGAAATTATTAACCCGAATGAAACAGAGCGCGACCGTGAAATTGTGAACACAGTAAT
Source organism: Paenibacillus sp. GXUN7292 (assembly GCF_050864975.1). Lineage (NCBI taxonomy): Bacteria > Bacillati > Bacillota > Bacilli > Caryophanales > Paenibacillaceae > Paenibacillus > Paenibacillus sp. GXUN7292. The sequence goes on from NZ_JBOZWO010000023.1 coordinate 93,252, forward strand.
GTCTTACAAGGTTGTATCTTACGCTGGAGGAGCTTATGTTACACCACCTGAGGGAATTAATATTGCCGACTACCGCAAAGAAATGAATGCAACACTTTCAAAACTGGTTTTTGGCGACCTGCCGCTGGATGGTTGGGAAGGCTACTTGAATGAATTGCTGACGAAGCATAAAGGCAAAGATATTTTTGATAAGTATAGCGAACAAATTCGCGCTGTCGGCGGCTTTGATGCGAAGTAGCAGCAACCCAAGCGAATATATAAGGGCTGTCTAATCGACAGCCCTTATATATCGGATTGGTTAGATCATGTCTCGTACTCAATCAGCACAACACATTTACATTAGGGGAGGAGTTAAGTTCAATGAGCTATTCAAAGTATCTTCCGTTCAGTAAAAAACATCTGTTCCGGTACACAATTGCTTGGATGCTATGTTTTGTCATGACAATCGGTTTAATACCTGTCGGTGCGCTGAAAGCGGAGGGAGCGACAGAGCATTGGGTTGCCCTCGATTTGATTAATGGCGGGTTCGAACAGCCCGAGGATGAGAACGGAAAAATTCCTGGCTGGGAGAACATTTACGGAAAAAACGGCTTCACTGTGACAAGCGAGAAGAGCATTGAAGGAGTCAATAGTCTTTATATGGAAGACTTGAAATCTAACCAAAATTATGCAATGCAAAGTGAGTATTTGCCGGCTACAGTTGGAAGCGCTTACTCTGTGACTTCCAGCGTATATGTGCTCGAAGGAACCGCAGCCATCTATCTGCAATTTCATAGCGGAGACGAGAATAAAACCCGGATCGGACACAAGTCGCAAACCCAATCCAATCTTAACGAATGGCTGCCTCTAACGGCTGGCATGACAGCTCCGGAAGGTACAGAATATGTATCGGTGCTGCTCTATTCTGGCCCACTCGCCGTGACGAAAGCGTACTTCGATGATGTCGTGTTAAGCGTTAAAACGCCGAAGCAGGAAGGACCCCCAACCAATGATGTGTTGATCAATCCAGGATTCGAGGAGCCGCTCCACGCGAATAGCTTGCCTGCCGGTTGGCAGCAAACTTACGGAAAAGGCGGCTTTACCGTTACAGATGAGAGAAGCTTTTCTGAAAATAACAGTCTCTATATGGAGGATTTAAAAACTGCCCAAAACTATGGAATGCAAAGTGTATATATCCCTGCGGAAGCGGGTGTTACTTATACAGCTGCAGTAAATACGTATGTGCTTGAAGGAAAAGCAGTCATCTATTTGCAATTTCATAGCGGAGGCAATGACAGGGCCAGGATTGGACACAAATCGGAAGGTCAAACTGGCCTGAATAAGTGGCTGCCTTTAGAAGCGACAGCGAAGGCACCAGAAGGAACTGAATACATGACGGTATTGCTGTATTCCGGTCCACTCGCCGTGTCGAGAGCTTATTTTGACGATGTAACAATAGGTGTCGCTGCACAGGAACCGGAAGAGCCTGTCGCGACTGATCATCTTGTTCGGATCGGGACTGCGATTAATTCTATTACGATTCCACATGCAGCTTTCGGCAAAGGACCCGAAGGTGAAAACTATATTTATACAACAGCTAACGGCTTGCCCGCAGTTTTCTCTGTACTGCAGGCCGAAACAGGCGAACGGGTAGCTTCGTTCGAGCTTCAAGGAGCTAATTATTCATGGGGCAGCACGGTATCTCCAAATGGTGATGTGTATATCGGCACGCAGCGTAATGGCATCTTGTACCGTTATCGTCCCGCCGCCAATACGGTAGAGAATTTAGGCATGGCGATTGATGAAGAGACACATATTTGGCGCGTCGTATCCGACGAGAATGGACGTATATTCGGCGGTACTTATCCGGGAGGAAAAGTATTCCGATATGATCCTGCTGCCAAAGAATATACGGATTTTGGCCGCATGGCGGAAGAAGAGCAGTATGTCAGGAGTATCGCTTACGGCGGCGGTAAAGTGTACGCGGGAACAGGAGCGCAGCAGGCGCAGCTATTCGAGCTCAATCCTGACACAGGAGCGAAGAAAGCAATTGAATTGCCGGAAGGCTTTCGTCAGCATAAAGAAATCTACGATTTAACGTACACAGCCGGGCTTCTGTTCGCACGAATGACCCATTTTGACCCCAGCAGCCCGCTTGATAATGTAACTCTCGTATATGACACCTTAAAGGAGGAATGGATTAAGGAGATAGCGAATACGATCGGCTTCGACGTCTCGCCGCTTGGTCCGGATGGCAATATTTATTTCTTGCAGAATGGTGTGATGACTGCCTATCATTTGGACTCTGGCGAGATAAAGCCGACAAGCTTCACGGTTGGGAATGTGGCAAGCAGGGGATTTGGCTGGTACAATCTTAATCTGCCCGATATGCCGGGCGAAAGCGTCGTATCGATTACGTCACGGGGCAAAATTATGGCCTACAATCCCGAGACTAAGAAGGGGAAATGGATTGATGGAGATCCGCTTGGCTCCGCCAATGCACTTCGTTCTATGGCTACTGGTCCAGATGGTAACATTTATATCGGCGGATACTTATCCCCGTCTTCCATGACCCGTTTTAATATCGATACGTTCAAGATGGAGACGCTCAGCGGAATGGGACAAATCGAAGGAATGGGCGTGTTCGGAGACAAGCTGTACATGGGGCTGTATCCAGCATCTGCAATTTACGAATATGATCCGGCCTTGCCTTGGGATCCCCAAAAAAATAATCCGCGAAAGCTCGATATCGAGTTGTCTCCGATTTATCAGGATCGGCCGTTCGCCTTCGTCGAAGCGGGCGACAAGCTCGCGATTGGCACAGTGCCTATCATCGGTAAGCTGGGAGGAGCTCTGACGCTGTACGATCCTATTACGGAAACGTATGAGTCGTTCCATCAGATCGTTGAAGATGAAAGTCCGATGGCGCTTGCTTACAAGGACGGTTTGCTATACGGAGGCACGACTGTGTGGGGCGGTGTTTCAGCCGAGCCGGTCAAGGAGGATGGCACTCTGTTTATATTCGATATGAAGACAAAGAAGAAAGTATTCGAGATAAATCCGGTGGAGGGAGAACGAGCGATTACGGCTCTAACCTTCGATGAGCATGGCATGCTTTGGGGATTGACTAACGGTATGCTGTTCAAATTCGATCCAGACAAGCGGGAAATTGTTCAGACTAAGACGATTACACCTTAAGTATGGGATAAGATCGTGCTTGCAGGTGGTTATTTAAACTTCCATGACGGTTATTTGTACGGTGAGGCGGTTAGTCGTATTTTCAGATTGGATCCAGTTACCTGGGAGCATACAATACTGTCAAAAGGGCATTACTTCGCTCAAGATGAGTACGGCCGGGTATTCACGGGCAGAAATTCAATGGACTTGTACATGTATGATGACATTGCTCCCATATTCGCAGCGGACGCATCGCTTCAATATGAATGGACCGAAGATGGCGGACTTGTGCTGGAATGGCCGGTTAACGCAGATATGAAGAAATTCCAAATTACGCGGGACGGCGTGGATGTGACCGCAAACGGTGAATTGAGCCGTGAAGGAGGCAATGGAACGGCCAAGTTTAACATGGCTGCCGATTTTGCCGAACCAGGAGCATATGAGGTAACAGCAATTGATTATGCTGGCAATGAATCGGAGGAAGCTCTATCTGTGATCGTTAATGAGCAGCCTGACGATGTCACGCTGGAAGGGCTTAACGAACAACTGAAAGCATATATTTCTTCCGGCGATGTACGAGGCCCTCTTGTTAATCAGTTGTCTAATAGCCTGCGTCAAGCCCAGCATCATTATTCGGCTGGTCGTACTGCACAAGCTACCAAGCAACTGGAAGATTTCCTGAAGCGGATGAACAACCCGCCTATGGGGCGGCATATCGAAGCGGATGCCAAGCAAACATTGGAGCATGCGGTTCACGAATTGCTGGTTCAGTGGCATCACGCGGACACAGATTAGCGGAGGTGTTAGATATGAAATTCTATGTAAGTGCAGATATGGAAGGGATTTCTGGAATTATGCTTCCGGATCAACTATTACGTGGAGCACCACTCTTTGAAGAAGCGCGTCATTTACTAACAATGGAAGTGAATGCTGTTACTGAAGCATTGGTAGAAGCTGGCGCAACTCAAATTATTGTTAAAGACGCACATAGCAGCGGCTTTAACTTCATTCCTGAGCTGTTGCATTCTGCAGCAGATTATGTGATGGGTGCAACTCGGGTTGAACAGCGCTTTCCAGGTCTCGATAGCAGCTTTGATGGCGCTTTCTTAATCGGATACCATGCAATGAATGGGGCTCGTGAGGCAGTTAGGGATCATACAATGACATCGCAAGGATGGCAATCCATACAATTGAACGGTCGAATGATTGGTGAGATTGGATTGGATGCTCTAATATTTGGTCTATATGGAGTTCCCGTATGCTTAGTATCTGGTGACGATAAAACCTGTGCCGAAGCGGTAGATGAGTTGGGCGACATAGCTGTATACGCAACAAAAACCGCAACTGGCAGGCACTCGGCTATAATCAAGCCTCCTTCACGTTCGCGTTCAGAGCTGAAGGATGCGGTCAAGAAAGCAGTGCAAAATACTGCTTTCTGTAAGCCGTATTCTTTATCTGGACCGTATGAATTGATAATTCGTTTTCTTCATACGGAACAGGCTGATGCAAGAAGATATGATAATGTTAATGCACAACGAATGGATGGCTTGACAGCTGTGTACAGAAGTGATGACTTAATTGATCTTTTGGCTGCTGCGTTTTAACAGGAGTACCCAAACTTGATCGCAGTAACATCGCTTTCAATTGCTTGTTGCCCTATCACAGTTAACCGATACACTCCAATATCCGGTTAATCAAATAATATGAGGGCTGTCTAAACGACAGCCCATCTATTTCTGATGAGGTGAGAAAATGTTGCGTACTCAATCAAACAGATTTGGAAGCGTCATCATCTTGTTTATTGTATTAACTCTGTTGTTTCCGTCCATGTTTGTTGCTCCAAAAACGGTCCGTGCGGATGTTCCTGTCATCGTTACAAACGATAGTTTTGAAGAGCCTGTGGATAGCAAAAATAATATTCCCGGTTGGAACAAAATTATTAACACTCCTCTTAATGAATATATTATTACGGATGAACAGTATTACAAAGGTTCACAAAGCTTGAAGATCATTGATCGAAGTACAGAGCATACAGCAGGGGTGGAAACCAAACCTATTCCAATAGTCGCGGGAGAGAGCTATAACGCATCTGTTATGGCGTATACGCTAGAAGGCAAAGTGCAAATATATTTGAGATTTTACGATAGCCAAAATGTAAGGCTGAATCAGGCCAGTGCGTCAAGCACAGCTGCACATCAAAATAACTTCGCGCCACTTGCCGTTTCCGCTACAGCTCCCGAAAATACGGCCTATGCAACTATTCTGCTTTATTCAACATTACCTGGTATCGCAACAGCATATTTCGATAAGGTCGCTCTCATGCAGGAGGAACCGGACAAAGGACAGTTTACTAATTTGGGGACACAAATTACTAGAGCAGTTACAGCAAGCTCTACTATTGGTTATGATCCAAGTGGCAAACCTCTATTATTTGTTGGCGTTAATGGGACTCCAGCCCAACTGGCAGTAGTAGATCTGAAGACTTACTCGGTTGAAAAGATGATCGAACTTCCGGATACAAAGATCTCATGGGCGATGACGACGGGACCTGACGGTAATATTTATATAGGTTCTTCTAACACCGGACGAATTTATCGGTATACTCCCGGTTCAGACAAGGTTGATAATTTGGGGGCGGCAATCTCGGGTGAAACCCATATCTGGTCTTTGGAAAATGGAGCGGACGGTAAGTTGTATGGAGGCACCTACCCGGGCGGAAAAGTATTTGCCTATGACATTCATGCAAATCAATTTTCAGACCTTGGTCGAATGACTGATAACGAATATTATGTAAGAAGATTGGATGTCGATTCTGACAAGCAGCTTCTTTATGCGGCAGTCGGGACAAAACCGCATATCATTAAGTACGATATGCAAACAGGGCAAAAGAATAATATTTTACCGGAGGAATATGCGGAAGGCGCTTTCCCTTATTGGCTCGGCTTGCGCCAAGGAAAACTGTTCGTTCGACTGGGTGATAACAATACGATGATTGTGATTGATACCGAGACTGACAACGTCGATGATGTTCTTGGCGATCGTATACACGAAAAAGTTAGTCCCGTGTCCCCATATGACGATAAGATATATTATTTCACGGAAGACGGGGATTTTAATTATTATGATTTAGTTAGCAAGGAGAAGGGGACGATTTCTAATATCGGACTAAGTGCTTATCCTCGAAGTATGCACTTTATGGAATTGGATGACCCAGAGTATCCAGGTTTTACGCTTGTGGCGTTATTAAGCACTACTTTATTGAAATATAATTTGCAAACAGGCGAAACCGAAATTACGCCGCTGGAAATTCCAGGCCAGCCAAATGAAATTCGCAGTATTACCCAAGGTCCTGACGGCAAAATATATAGCGGCGGTTACCTGGGCGGCGCAGGGGTGTACGACCCGATTACAGGGAATATCGACATGTTTAGCGCAATTAGTCAATCGGAAGCGATTACAAGTTTAGGGAACAAACTGTATTATGGTGTTTATCCAGGGGCTAGAATCGTGGAATACGATGTGTCGACGAAGTGGAATTTCAACACATTATTCGATATCCCTGGTCAAGATAGGCCATTCGGCATGTTGGGTGTCGAGCAGGAAAATAAATTGTTTATAGGTACTGTAGCTAATTACGGTAAACATCAAGGCGCGTTTGCAATCTATGATCCTGAGACCCAGAATACTCAAGTCATTGGGGATATAGTTGGAAATCAAAGTGTAGTTTCGTTAGCTTACAAGGATGGCAAGGTGTATGGCGGAACCAGCGTTTGGGGCGGTCTAGGAATAGAGCCTTTGGAAACGGAAGGTAAGCTATTTGTTTGGGATGTGGGCAGCGGAGTGAAGGAAATGGAAATTGTGCCTGTTGCAGGCAAGAAGGCTGTTACGGGACTTATAGAAGGGCCGGACGGAAATATATGGGGGGTCAGCGAAGGCTATCTGTTTATTTTTGATCCTCAAAAGAATGAAGTCATATATAGCGGTGAGCTGTTTCCTGTCAATTATATAAGTACGGTTTGGGGAGACGCTTACTTGCAAGTAGCCACTGATGGCAATGTATATGGGGTAAGCAGGGATAAGTTTTTTAAAGTTGATGCTGAAACGAAACAGGTAACTTTATTTAAAACGCCTTCGAGACCTAATTTCTTGGCCCAAGACGATTTCGGCAATTTTTATTTTCAAGATGATAAAGTTAATTTGTGGAAATATACTGACGAATCACTATTGGTAAACTTGGACAAAGTAGAGATTGCTTTGGAGAAAATGACAATGTATGAGCAGGAACATGCAGTGTTGGATATACAGGCCTTCTTGGAGAAAGGCAGAAAACTAAGTATGTCCGGCAGTTTGCAAATTGATTATTATTCCAGTAACCCTGAGGTTGTATCTGTTGAGGGGGGAATAGTTACGTCTCTGCAGAGCGGTGAGGCTGAAATTTATGTTAGTTTGACTGTCAATGGAGTGACGAAGCAGTCAAATAGATTGCAAGTAAACGTAGTAGAGGAAAAGCCGGAAATTCCAAGCGGACCAAGCGCTGGGGTGCCGGGCAAGCCGGTATTGTCTCATAACAATGGTCATGACAATGGTTTGCGCGATGGTGCTTACACGATTACGATGAATATGTGGTGGGGGAATAATGGCACTATCTACCGACTGTATGAGAATGATGTGCTGATTGATACGAAATCGTTGAACGATCTGGCGCCGGCGGCACAAACAACGGGAACTGCGATTAGCGGTCGGGAGAATGGCGTCTACACATATCGCGCTGAGTTGGTCAACAGCTATGGTACAACGACAAGCAGTCTGCTTACAGTTACAGTGACTGACGCAGTTCCGGACAAACCGGTTCTCTCCCATGACAACTGGGACGGTGACGGCGATTATACCGTAACTATGAATATGTGGTGGGGAACGAACGGCACTGCGTATCGTCTGTACGAGAACGGCGTATTGATTGACGAGCAGCCGCTTGTTGCGGCAACACCAGGCGCTCAGACAGCGCAGACAAAGATTAGCGGCAAGGCAATTGGAACGTATGAATATCGCATTGAGCTTGTCAATGATGCGGGCGTCACTTCCAGCGAAATAAAGAGTGTAAAGGTTGTCCGATAAGTAGAATATATAATGATGGGGTGCTCCGGAAAGTCAGCGAAAGCTGATCACTGGATCGCCCCATTTGTGTACTCTTTTTAAACCCTTGTTATACTTCTCTACACCAGACAACCGTCGTATTAAGTCAATATGATCGATTAAACGGAGACAAGCCAATGATTCAGTCAACTATTGTCGGGGGTAAGCGTAAAATAACTAATAAATACTTTGAATATTTGGTAGAATAGTGTTTGTCTAGAACAAAGAGAAAGGGAGCCATTTGCTTATGGACAAACCTGATAAACCAAGTCGAAAGTCTTTTAACGCGAGGCTGCATGGCATGATAGATCGTTTGCGCTCTGATATTTATGATGGCCGTTTGGCTCCGGGGCAATATCTGCCATCTGAGAAGATGCTGTCCGAGCAATATCAATTAAGCAATAAATCGGTTCGCAAAGGGCTTGATATGCTTGTAGAGGAGCAGCTTATTGCCAAAATAGATCGCGTCGGCAGCCGAGTGCTCGATTATATACCTGGCAGCCAATCTACCATTACGCTTGGCGTAACGTCTTCCATCGAACGGGATATTAGCTTAACAGCTCTCCTGGAAGATTTTCATTCCTTGTATCCGGACAAACGGGTAAGGACCGTGCTCGTAAAGACGGTATCGGATTATGCGGATAATTTGAAGGAGCATTTGGATCAATTTCAAATAGATGTATTTACATTAAATAATACGGATTTTCAAAGTATTGCGGATTTCGGTCAGCTTCATTTGCTAGAAGCTCTGCAGGCAGATAGAAATTTATACCCCTTTACGGAAGATGCCTTTTATGATGGCGGAACACTATATGCTAGGCCGTTAGTATTCTCTCCCATTATACTTGCATATAATAGAAAACATTTTCAAGAAGCTAATGTGCCCGAGCCGGATAGCAGCTGGACATGGGATGATTGTTTGCGTTATGCAGCAGAGCTGACCGCTGGCGGAGATAAATTCGGGTTATATTTTTATTTGTTATCTGATAACCGGTGGCCTATCTTTATTGTGCAAAGCGGAATGAAGTTTGAGCCGGACGAGGAAGGTTCTCTACAGTTGGCGGATACTCGCTTGATGGAATGCATTCGCCTGTGCAAGCGGATTGTAACGGATTCGAAAGTGTATCCAAGCTATGTATCTGAGAGCAGTCAAGATGTGACGGAATTATTTATGCAAGACAAGATTTCAATGATTATGACGACGTACATGTCTATGAATGATTTTAAAAATATAGACTTTGATATATCGCCTTTGCCTTACAGGTATGAACCGCGCACGCTTTTAACTGTAATCGGCATTGCCATTAATAAACATTCAAAAAATAAGGAAATGGCTAAATTGCTGGTGGATTATCTAGCTTCTGATCGGGCTCAAAAAATAATTCGCGAGAGGACAGTCAGCTTGACTGCCAGAAGGTCGGTGACGGAATTACAGCTTGAACCGCAACAAGGAATTAATCGCCCGTCTCGATTCGCTCTCTACCGTGAAATAATGTCATCTTATCGACTGCATCGTGAAATGAATTTATCGAACGAATCATTCGTCGGACTTCGGCAGTTGTTTAAAAAATATTGGTGGGGGCTCATTGATGACGAAGCGTTGTGCGTCGAAGTGAATGAGATGTTTCTTCGTTTGCATGCGAAACAAATCACTGAGACTGCTTCTAAGGAGGAGTAGAGAGCGATGCAGGAACTAGTAGGCTATTGTATATCATGCAACAAGCAAGTTTTTTGTCAGGATGGGTTTATTAACGGGGTTGTATTGGAGGATAAGACCCTGCTGTGCTTTGATTGTTCGGAGAAAGAGGATCAGAGCAGGAGCAGGAGAGGCAACGAGAAGGGAAAGGGGAACGGCAACGCGGGTGAGTGAGCTCGAATAAAAGGAAATGCCCCGAGGAGCACAATTGTGGCGAAAAAACATACAAAGTGGTTAGGCGCTGAAAGTGGAAAATTACGTTTGTATCATTTTTTAATAGCGCTGAAATCGCAACAGTTTTGATCCATTCAGCAAAATAAAAAAGGAGTCTCGTGGGATTTTAGCGTTGCAGAGACTTCTTTTATATATTTTCTCCGTTTCTCAATTGCGGTCTAGGGTTGAACATGCTATTATACAGTGATGTTGGGTTTTTATATTTAAAAAGGAATAGGTGAATTTGAATGTGGTATGATTACGTGATTCCCATTGTAACATTGCTGATTGGATTGGCAGGCGGCTTCTTTATTGGCGTGTTCTATTTGCGCAAGCAGCTTGAGAAAATGCAGAACGATCCTGAAATGATGCAGAAGATGGCGAAACAAATGGGATACAATTTAAATAAGCAGCAAATGGCTCGTGCACAAAATATGATGAAAAATCAAAAGTTTCCTCGTAGATAAAGAGGCGGAATGCCGGAAGGAGTGTTTTGAATGGCGGGCAAGAAAGACTACGTCAATTCGAATGTTTCAGACAACCGGGAACAGATAGAACACCATGTGAAAGAAATATTGCGGTTAATGGGTGAGAATGTAGAGCGTGAAGGGTTAATAGAAACTCCGGCTCGCGTTACACGGATGTATGAAGAGGTGTTTGCAGGCTATAGCGTAGACCCTCGTGAAGTGCTTGGCGTAACCTTCGATGAGCAGCATGAAGAGCTGGTTATTGTTAAAGATATCGTGTTTTACAGTCATTGCGAGCATCATATGGCTCCGTTTTTCGGCAAAGCCCATATCGGCTATATCCCAAGCGGCAAAATTGTAGGGCTGAGCAAGCTGGCTCGTTTGGTCGATGCCGTTACAAGACGCTTGCAGGTGCAAGAGCGTGTAACTGCGCAAATTGCTGATATTTTGGATGAGGAGCTTTCCCCGCATGGTGTGATGGTCGTCGTAGAAGGCGAGCATATGTGCATGTGCGCACGCGGCATTAAAAAGCCGGGCAGCTTGACGGTTACATCAGGCGTTCGCGGCCAGTTCCGTACAGATCCGGCACTTCGTGCAGAATTTATGTCTTTGATTAAATAAGCAAAAGCTATCTGCTATAAACAAAAGTACCCTATCGAGAGACTTTTTTAAAGTGTCTACTCGATAGGGTACAGTTTATATTGGCAGGTAGCTTTTTTTAAATACTAGAAAGTATAAGTTACATCTTATACATGTTTCTATATTTCATCGGTAAACGCGCCTGTCCCAAAGGATGGCGGAGCCGTTTATCCTTGCCCTACATAGTTTACAATTTTTGGGGTGTTGTTGCTCCTGCCTTTCGATTATTAGTTTCCTGGTCTAGACATCGGATTATGCAAATGGTCAATGAAAACCGTTAACGGTTGTCAGAAGCGCTGATATGAACGAAACCTGTCAAGCGCTTCTGTTGCACCTTTGTTTTTGACGCATCTTAATAAAGCCTGTCAAGTGGCATTTTTGACAGGAGACTCTTTCAACC
>NZ_JBOZWO010000024.1:0-104393 GCF_050864975.1 Paenibacillus sp. GXUN7292
CCGAAAACCCCAATTGTATATGAAATATCATACAGAATCGGTCGATGCCGCCCCCAAACGTCTAAATGTATATGAAAATTCATACACAATGCGCTGGAATGCCCCGAAAACCCCAATTGTATATGAAATATCATACAGAATCGGTCGATGCCGCCTCGATAAGTACTTTGCAATAGCAAACGCTGTTTTGAAAATGAGCACTCATGCGCCCAAGCTAACTGATTTTCCTCAGTTTGTTGGGGAAACTTACATTGGAAAACTGTTGTTGTGTATTACTAGTTGGTCAGTCGTTCCGTTATTACGCCCAAAATCGTAGTTTTGAGGAGGCAAAGTGACAGACGTTCCGTTATTGATCCATAAATCGCAGAAAGTGCCCCTTTTGGAGCTGTATAGCGGAATGAGTGACCGCGAAATGAAGAAGTTGGCGGTTTTTAGGCAAATAACGGAACGTGTGACCAAGTTCATTCATTGTGTAGAATCGTTCATTCATTGTGTAGAATCGTTTATTCATGTATTCGCCCAAGCTAACATATATTGTATAGCAAAGTACAGGCCTTGCTTGTGCAGCATGACAGGAATGGGGGCGATAATAAATGAAAGCCCGGTCTCCGGCATATCCACTGATCGATGAAATGCAGCTGAATGAACAGCAGCAGCTTACAACAGGGCAATTCTCTATAACAGGGATGAATTGTGCGGCATGTGCTGCCAGAATAGAGAAGGCGTTGCAGAAAAAGGAAGGTATCAGTGAAGCAGCTGTAAGCTATGCATTTCGCACCGCTTGGGTCCAATATGATACTAGGCAGATTACAATTCCTAAGCTTTTGCAAACCGTAGAGAAGCTGGGCTTTCACGCCTCAGCCAATCAAACCTCAATAGAGAGTATTAAGCAAGAAAAGAACAAATTGAAAACCAGACTGCTGTGCTCTTTATTATTAGCTATCCCGCTTCTGCTGAGCATGACTCAGCATGTGTCATGGTTGCATTTTATTGCTGAGAGCTTGCCGCCTCTGCTTTTTCATCCTTGGCTGCAGCTTGCACTTGGAACGATTATTCAGTTCGTAATCGCCATGCCATTTTATTTTGGCGCCTTTCATGCCCTTAGGCAACGAAGCGCGAACATGGATGTGCTAGTCGTATTAGGTACGTCAACGGCTTATTTTTACAGTCATTATGTTGTATTCCAAAATGAGCTGTGGAAGTCAAAAGAGCTGCTGATGGCAGGCATTCCACTATATTTTGAAACGTCTGCGGTTGTCATAACTGCTATTTTGTTAGGCAAATATATTGAATCCGCCGCCTCGCTCAAAGCACATGAAGCTAATTCAAGCTATAATGACTTGGCCAATAAATTAGCAAGAGTGCTGCGCAAAGAAAAGTGGCAGGAAGTAAGAAGTGAGTTCGTTAGAAAAGGCGAGCTGGTCGAGGTGCGAGAGGGCGAGATTATACCTGTGGACGGCTTGCTGCTTGAGGGCTGCTCCACAGTAGAGGAGTCTTTGCTGACGGGAGAAAGTAAGTTTATAGAGAAAAACCCAGGACAGCAAGTATGGGCAGGCACAAAAAATGGAGCGGGAAAACTGACGATACAAACCAATGCCGCGGGCTATGATACGCTGCTTAGCCAAATAGAAGAGCTGGTCAGGAAGGCGCAGCGCTCTAAAGCGAATATTCAACGACAGGTTGATCGAATTGCTGCTATATTTGTACCCATAATTATGCTGATCGCGACATTGACATTATTGCTGTGGGGAATATGGCTGGATACGGGCAATTGGCAGCATGCTGTTTTGTGCATGGTTGCAGTGCTGCTGGTAGCTTGCCCTTGCGCGCTTGGCTTAGCTGCGCCCTTATCACTTGTGCTCGCTTCGGGGCGATTGGCCAAGCAGGGTGTCGTCGTGAAGGATGCCAGTGCACTTGAGCGTTTGGCAGCTGTCGATACGATAGTTTTTGATAAGACAGGAACGCTTACGACAGGTACGCCGATTATTACACAAATTATTGCTCTTGGCATGACGAAGCACCGTTTGCTCAGCTATGCTGCAGCCGCTGAAATGCAAGCCGAGCACCCGCTTGCAAAAGCAATTGTCAGTCGTGCAGTAGCTATGAAGCTGCAGCTTCCTCAAGCCGAGAATAGCAGCTACATAGCCAGCTCGGGCGTCAAGGCGCAAATAGACGGGCATCTGTTTATGCTTGGACATTTAAGTTTTTTGAAGCTGCACCAAATAAACCCTGCATTGCTATTATTGCAGGAAGCAGAAAAAAGAGAGGCCAATGGCGAGACGGTGCTGTTCGCCGCTTGGCAAAATCGTTGCGCAGGCTTTATCAGTTTTAGAGATCCGATAAAAGAGGAGGCTGCTGAGCTCGTATTTGCGCTGCGAAACACATATATAACGAGTATAATGGCGACTGGCGACGGGGCGGCGCCCGCCCATGCGATTGCTGCCCAAGCTGGAATCGAGCAGGTATACGCTTCGCAAACGGCTGCGAGCAAGCTGGAGCTGGTGCGTCAGCTGCAGCAGCATGGGAAGCAAGTCGCAATGATTGGTGACGGCTGGAATGATGCGCCTTCCTTGGCTGCTGCCGATGTGGGCATTGCAATGGGGAGCGGAACGACAGCGGCTTTGCATGCAGGACATATTACACTGCTCTATTCTAGACTTAAGGCAGTTACAGACGTAATTGCGGTTAGTAAATTGACGATTGCGAATGTGAAACAGAACTTGGGCTTTGCCTTCCTGTACAACATGCTGATGCTACCGCTCGCTATAGCAGGTCTGCTGCAGCCGTGGATGGCAGGAATTGCAATGGCGCTAAGCTCGATTTCTGTTGTAAGCAATGCGCTTCGGCTGAAGCTGCAAATGAATCGCAGATACAAAGGAGCAGCGAAAGGATGATGATAACATGGCATGAGGCGGGACTAATATTGCTGACAGGTATTTTCGGAGCTCCCCATTGCATGGGCATGTGCGGAGGGATTGTAACGACGGTTGCGCTTAACAGCTCTTTTTCTGCATGGCGGGCGAGCCTGCTGTATCACGCGGGAAGAATAACCTCCTATACGCTGCTTGGAATGGTGATGGGCCTTGTTGGTTCCTTCCTCAATGTCGCAGGCAAGGTAGCAGGCTTGCAAGGCGCAGCATCTATTATAGGCGGTATTTTTATATTGCTTTGGCTATGGCGGCGTAATCAGCTGCCATTTTTAGCGGCTTTGTCTGCAAGGCTGCATCATCAAATGACCCCAAGGTCAGAGCGCAGTGCCTATATGGAATCTCTGCATATTGCTTTAACAGGTTTTGCCTTCGGATTTCTGCCCTGCGGGCTGACCTATGCGATGCAGATGAATGCGGCTGCTTCGGGCACAATGGTTTCGGGGGCTGTTATTATGCTGTTATTCGGCCTTTCTACCTTTCCTGTACTGGCAGCGACAGCGGCAGCAGCAAAGCTGATTACTAGAAAAAATAGAAGCCTGCTGCGCAAAATCGGCAATGCCGCTGCTTTATTAATAGGAATCATTGCCATAATGCGCGGGCTAGCTGCTAATGGCCTTATTCCGTCTATAGCGATATGGCTATGGTAGTGATAAATGTTATAAAGTGCGGACCGCTTTAATTTCGCGGAACAATGTGACCGGTTTCTCTTGTCCGAGCTTGATCGAGAGTTTAGCCTGCCAGTCGCCTGGCATTAGCGGGTAGCCTTCTCCGATATAAGTGCCGGGCTGCTGCTCTTGAAGCGTGAAATTCATATCGCCGCAAAACATGCCGATCATACTGAGCTTCACGGACAGCTCGGCCCCTGTGATCGGCAGTTGATCCTTATCTGCAAGCTCGATAATAAAGGTGTTTGGTGTGAGTACTTTTGCCGGGGCTGGTGTAACCGTCCATATGGCCTGCAAGTCAGCTTGAAGATGCTCGGTAGTAACAGGCAGGCTTTCCTCTTTTGCAG
The DNA here is from genome assembly GCF_050864975.1 of Paenibacillus sp. GXUN7292. Classification (NCBI taxonomy): domain Bacteria; kingdom Bacillati; phylum Bacillota; class Bacilli; order Caryophanales; family Paenibacillaceae; genus Paenibacillus; species Paenibacillus sp. GXUN7292. Next base: position 3,943 of record NZ_JBOZWO010000024.1, read on the forward strand.
AAGGATGCAATGTATCTTGAAAAAAATAAAAAACTCCGAAAATAAGGATTACGATAGGCAGGCATATTACAATTGCTTTAGATGAATAGTGAGCGGGTGATGCTTTTCTATTCATAAGCGCACTCCTTTCGATTTATGGTTGGGAATGGACAAATAGGCGGTTGAAGTGTATAGTTACTACTGACAATTTTATTTTAATTAAACAGGTGCTAATCGATCGCAGAGATGCTATCTTACGTCGGTCAGCATAATTGGGAAACCGGTGCAAATCCGGTACGGACCCGCCACTGTAATGCTGGACACCAGCCTTTGCTGGAAAGTCAACATCAGTTAATGCCACTGAGCAGCCGCTGCTTGGGAAGGCGCTGATCGTTCAAGCTGAGTCAGGATACCTGCCTGTTTAAAAGACGCTTATGCCTACGAGGAATTAGGGAGGTGTTCGGGGGATCCATTGTTTGCAGAAATCCTGCAGGCAATCACGGGCATTTCCGACACTTGTTGTTGGGAATGTTTTTTTGTGTTTTAGCTAGATATAGAGAATAGGAGAGAGATGTTCAATGTGGAAAAATAAAAAATGCAATAAACGAATGCTGCTGTCCTTGCTAGCTGTTATTATGACAGCAATGCTGGCTGCCTGCGGAGCTGGCAGTACGAATCAGCCCAGCGCTACGCCTTCATCCAGTTCAGCTGCCAGTACGCCTGAGACGACGGCTTCACCAACTCCTGGGCAGGAGGCCGAGACTGCCTATCCCTTGACACTTAAGGACAGCACTGGATTTGAGCTTACGTTTGAAAAAGCGCCTGCCAAGGTTGTTTCTATTTTGTCCAGCGAGACTGAAATTTTATATGCGATCGGTGCAGGCGAGCAGGTTGTAGGTGTTGATGATTTCAGCAACTACCCGCCAGAGGCGCTGGAAAAACCAAAGGTGGGAGATGTAACAACAAATATTGAAGCGGTGCTTGCATTGGAGCCTGATTTGGTGCTTGCCTCCTCTACTATGAATACTGCCGCAGTAGAGCAGCTTAGAGCTTTAAATATTAACGTATATGCAACGGATCCGAAAACATATGACGAAGTTGCCCAGAAAATTGAATTAATCGGTAAAATTATGAATAAACAAAACGAAGCTGCTGCAGTAGCGGGTCATATGCTTACAGTTAAATCGGAAGTGACAGACAAAATTAAAGATGCAGCGAAAAAGTCGGTTTTCTTTGATGTTTCTGATGGATGGACAGTTGGCTCCGGCGAGTTTATCGATGAACTGATTTCACTAGCTGGCGGCAGCAATATTGCTGCTGAGCAGCAGGGCTGGTTCGAAGCTGACAATGAAATGGTGATCAAGCATAATCCGGATGTGATATTATTCTCAAGCTACGGAGGGGATACAAACGCTCTGGTGGATGGAATTGCAGCAAGATCTGGCTGGGATGCTATCGAAGCTGTGAAAAACAAAGCGATTTTCCCTATTAATGAGGATCTTGTATCGCGAGTTGGCCCGCGTCTGGCAGACGCCCTGCAGGCAATGTCTGCTGCGGTTCACCCTGAGCTGTTTGAAGCGAAATGAAAATAAAACTTTACTTGTATGGAGGAGCAGCATTGCTCCTTCTTGCTGTTTCTATTATTACTAGCCTTTCTTTAGGCTCAGCGGGCATTTCGATTCAAGATGCCTGGCGCATACTCGTGCATTATATGTTTGGCTTGTCTATGGATAATTCCAGCTTTAGCGGTGCTGAAGTAGCCATCATTACGAAGGTGCGGCTGCCGAGAGTTCTGCTTGCAGTATTAGTAGGAGCAGCTCTGGCCCTTGCAGGCGCGGGCTTCCAGGGTGTGCTGCGCAATCCGCTTGCAGATCCTTATACGCTCGGCGTCGCGTCCGGCAGCTCGGTTGGCGCTGCCTTTATTATAGCTGGCGGGCTGCAGCTTGCCTTGGGGATTTGGACGCTGCCGCTGACAGCGTTCGTAACGGGTACAGCAGCGCTGCTGTCTGTTTTATGGCTGGCTAGACGCAACGGAGCGATGAATATTGAGACGTTAATCTTATCGGGCGTTATAATTCAAGCTTTTTTAGGAGCTTTCGTATCGTTAATGATCTCGATGTCACAGGGCGTCGTTAATCAAATTTTATTTTGGATTATGGGTTCGCTCGCTTTAAGAAGCTGGGAGCATGTTGGGATGATTTTACCGTTTGTTGCCGTAGGACTGCCTGTCCTGTTCATTTTCAGCCAGCCGCTTAATTTGTTCATGCTTGGTGAGAGGCATGCGGCTCATCTTGGGGTGAAGGTGGAGAGGACGAAGCTGATCGTGCTGCTCTGCTCCACCTTTTTGACAGCAGCTGCCGTATCTGTATCCGGCGTAGTCGGCTTTGTCGGTTTAGTCGTTCCGCATCTTGTTCGCTTGCTGATCGGTCCGGATTATCGTTTTTTATTGCCGCTATCGGCAATAGGCGGCGGAATGTTTGTGCTTTGGTCTGACACACTGGCAAGAATGGCAATGAGTCCGAGAGAAATTCCGCTCGGAGTAGTGACCGCTTTGATTGGTGCCCCGTTTTTTGCTTATTTGCTTATCCGCAGAAAGAAAGAGGAAAGTAAGGGAGGGCTATTATGATACAAATCAAAAACGTTTCCCACTTTATCCAGTCAACTGCAATATTAAAGCAAATAAGCTGTTCCTTCACGGAAGGGAAAATATACGGGATTATCGGACCTAACGGGGCCGGGAAATCGACCTTGCTGCAGTTGCTGTCCGGAACTGTCAAGCCAAGCAGCGGCGAAATATGTCTTGATGACAAGCCTGTTCATTTGATTGCGCGAAAAAAGCTGGCCAGATATATGGCTGTTCTGCTGCAGGAAGGCATTCCTCCATTAGGCTTTACAGTAAGAGAAATCGCAGCAATGGGAAGATTCCCCTACCAGAACTGGCTTGGGGGCGAGGCTGCTGATGTGGAGAACATGATTGATGAGGCGCTTGCTGCCATGGGAATTGAGCATTTACAGCATCGCAAGCTGGAGCAGTTAAGCGGCGGCGAAAGACAGCGAGTGGCATTAGCCAAGCTGATGGTTCAAAACCCTTCACTTTTATTATTAGATGAACCGACTACTTATTTGGACATTGGCTATCAAATGCAGCTGATGGATCAAGTGAAAGCATGGCAGCAGGAACGTAAGCTGACCGTAATAGCCGTACTGCATGATTTAAACCTGGCCGCTATGTATTGCGACGAAATCATGGTGCTTCATCAAGGTGAAATTGCAGCTGTCGGCACGCCTGGGCAGGTCGTCACCTCGGAGCTGTTAGGCAACGTATACAATACGAAAGCGGTTGTGTTTGACCATCCGGAAATTCAAGTTCCGCAAGTGCTTTTAACGCCTGGCAATTAAAGCTTACTGCTTAATATTAGTTGAATTGAACAGGATGATATTGGATGAGTGCGCTGCTTTTTACATTAAATGTTACAAAGTTATGACAACCGCAGCTTTAGACTGGTCGTCTCTATGATTTAGTGCAACTTTAAAAGGGCATGCTCGTCTAATTATGAGATTGCAACTAAATACATAGTTTTTGTAAAAAGGAGAATTATCCATGTCTATTCAGAAAAAGCATAGTCGGCTGCAGCGGCTGGCAGTAGCATCAGTACTGAGCGTAGCGCTATTGACTTCTCCGGTAACGCCATCGGCTGTCCATGCTTCAACAATTACGAGCGGAACATCATATGTTATTTTACATATCGATCAACCAGAGGTTTATTTGAATGGCGAGGCATTTACGTTGGATTCCCCGCCCATTATCCGCAAAGGAAAAACTTATGTGCCAGCTAAATTTTTAGGCGATGCCTTCGGGATGAAGGTAGAATGGATTGAAAAAACGCGTCAAATTATGATGGAAACGCCCAAATTCAATATTCAATTCGATACCGTAAACAAGGAAGTATTTGTAAATGGCCAGCGTTTTAACTTTGATGATGTAGCTATGCTTGCCAACGGAAGATTATTAATCAAGTTGACCTGGCTCTCTGATTACATGGGGGCTTCCTATATATACGATCACGAGCTTAGAAGGGTCGAGGTGCTTCATACCCGAAAGCCGGAAGGCGTATATGATCCTGAGGAAAAAAACTCTACTCCAGTTGCGAAATTTGCACTTGGCAAAACGGAATACCGCAAGGGGGAGCCGATTAAATATATAAATTTAAGCTATGATCCTGATGCCGAAGGCTTGAAGCTGGAATGGAAAGGCCGCGAGGATGTGTTTTTTGAAGCAGGAACCTATCCCGTAACCTTAACGGTTACAGACAAAAAAGGAAAGGTGAGCGTGCCTTTTACAAAGGAAATTGTCGTAACGGATGAGGTCTATTTATCAGAGCAGGAATATCCGATCTATATGCAGCCTGTTGGCGGTTATGTGAAAACGGACTGGAGCACTCTTTATAAATATTATTTGAATTTGCCGGACCTGCCGAAAAAAGTAACGGAAGATAACTCCCGTACGCTGCTAATGAGCGACAGCCCCGAAACCTTCAAGGAGCTCGGTATTTTGTACCAAGACAAAATCAACGGCAAGGGAAGACTGTATGCGGACCATATTAATGGAACAGAGGAGACAGTATCGTTTGCTATTCTGGCAACGAACACTTCGGATCATGATGTAACAATTAAAACGACTAACAAAGGCGAGGTATACCCGTCCATTTATGCGCACTTGATTGGCAGCGAAGCGATGGTAGATTTTTTGATGGGAGAGGACAAGCAGGAGCAGATGGTCATTCCTTCTGGACAAACGTTCGTCTACAAGCAGTTTCCTGATTTTCATCCTTCACAAGGCGTTAATTTGATGTATGATGTAGAAACAGACGGCGAAATCCAATTTACTTTTGCAGCGGACAAGGCAGTATCGTCTGCTATGCTGGACTTGCCGAAGCTGGCTTTCAACGGCCATATTCGCGGCACCTTCCAGACGACAGGCTTTGATTGGAAAGTGGATTTATCCGAAAAAGGCTTAACGGCCCCGCTAAAGCTTGTGCTAGGTGACGGTAAAGTCGATCCATTCGTACAGGGCTATGATCCGCAGCGCGGAACGGAAGCCGTGCTATCTGGAAACTATGGCACTGTGTACAAAATCCACTCGGAAAAGCCGAGAAAAATGGCTATCATGCTTTTGGCCAAAGGCGGTTACTTCAAAGGGCCTTTCAAAATTAACGGTGAAATGATGAAGGCGCCGGCATCGGGAGTGTTGACTGCATTCGACGGCATGGTCATGCTGGCAAAGACTACAGGAAGGGAACAAAGCCTGGATATTGAATTCAGTCCGCCGGCTGGCTCAGCGTTCCCAATCAATTTGATCTTCTATCCATTGGAGGAGCTCGATTAATTCATTTTGAAATATCAAGCAAGCTGTCTCATTGTCCTAAAAAGAAACATCGCACGCCCTTGATTAAGGAAGTGCTGTTTTGAACAAAGGATGCGAGGCAGCTTGCTTGTATACGTTTATTTTCCCAAAGTGCTGCTTTTTTTGTATAATAGCTTAGTAGTTGGATCATTGATTTGAAGGAGAAGGTCGAATGTCTAGCAATCAGCATGTCAAATTAACCCGTAAGCAGTGGATCGCGTCATTTAGCATATTGGCAGGTATTTTGGTTATACTCGCTATCGCGCTATATTTCATGATACAGTCGATTACTGGCAGGGATGCAGTTAATCAGGGAACGATCGAGCATGTAAGCCAATACAGCTATCAGAGGCTGGAAGCGTCCAATGGCGCCATTATTCATAAGTTAGTGACGAAGCCGTCCAATATAACGCTTGAAGCCATACATGATAATGTTACTTTAAGCAACAGGGTAGGCATCAATGGCGGTTTTTTCTTTGGCGACCAATTGCTGAGCATCGCCGTTGTGAACGGTACAGCTGTTAATGGAAAGGCTAGCGATTACGGCAGCGGCGGGGAAAATGTGAAGTATAGCCGAGGAACCTTGGTATGGGACGGCGCAGCAAATACAATGAATGTGCAGGTTCTAAGCAAAGCAGAGGAGATACGCGTTAAAGACTATACGCGTTTCTGGGCACAGGGCGGCATAAGCATGAGCCTGCAGCAGGACGATCAATGGCTGAGCCAGGCTAAGCTTGAAGAAGCGCCATTTATGGATTCGGCCAGATTGCGATCAGCTGCCGCTTACGATGAAGCGGGCATGCTGTACCTTTTCGTTAGTGAAACGAAGCATACTTTGTCTGAGTTTCGGGCAGCTGTAGTAGAGCAGACTGGCGCTGGCAAGCTGATTGACGGCATTTTTCTTGACGGCGACGGTTCCTCACAGCTGCTTGCCAAGGAAGCAGCATTGCCAGGCGATTCCAGACCGGTTGTACAAATGATGAGGATTTTAAAATAAGGAAGGAACTAACAGCGTATGAAACAGCTTCCAATTGACGCTATTCTTCCAGAGCTCTTGCAAAAATTAGAGCAGGAAAACAATATTGTCCTGACGGCGGAGCCAGGCGCCGGTAAAACTACAAGAGTGCCGCTTGCTTTGCTGAATCAAAGCTGGGCAGCGGGCAAAAAAATAATTATGCTTGAGCCAAGACGGCTCGCAGCCAAATCGGCTGCTCAGTATATGGCAGCCTCCCTGCAGCAAAAAGCAGGCGGAACAGTAGGCTATCGCGTGAAGCTGGATACCTGTATTAGCGAGTCAACCAGAATTGAAGTAGTAACCGAAGGGATCTTAACCCGCATGCTGCAGCATGACCCTTCGTTGAGCGATGTGGCTGCCATTATATTTGATGAATTTCATGAGAGACATATACATGGCGACTTAGGATTAGCTCTTTGCTTGCAGGCACAAGAGCTTTTTCGCGATGATCTGCGAATTATTGTCATGTCTGCAACGCTCGATACGAACGAATTGGCCCAGCTCTTAGGCAATGCCCCTATCATAGCCAGCCAAGGCAGGAGCTATCCTGTCAGCATTCAATATTTGGACAAGCCTTCGAGCGAGGCGCTGGATCAATGTATGTGCCGGCTTATTGTCGGCGCATTGCAGCAATGCGGCGGAGATGTGCTCGCTTTTTTACCGGGTATTGGCGAAATAAGAAAAACGGCGCGCTTGCTTGAGCAGCAGTTGAAGGATTCCAAAGTCTGCATACATATGCTGCATGGCAGCATGCCGCTGGAGGCACAAAGCGCTGCAATTGCAGCCGCTCCGCCGGGATTTCGAAAAATTGTGCTTGCAACCTCAATTGCGGAAACAAGTATTACGGTTGAAGGCATTACTGCAGTAGTCGATAGCGGGAAAACTAGAATTCAGCGGTTTTCTTACCGAACGGGCATGTCCAGGCTGGAAACTGTTCCAATCTCGGCAGCAGCAGCGCAGCAGCGCAGCGGAAGAGCAGGCAGGCTTGCGCCTGGACGCTGTTATCGCGCTTGGACCGAGCAGGAGCACAGGCTGCTGTCTGAGCATCATGTTCCAGAAATATTGCTGGGCGATTTAAGCCAGCTGGCGCTTGAGCTGCGCATATGGGGCATTAAAGGCTGTAATGAGCTGAATTGGGTAACTGTGCCCGCAGAGGCTGCCTTTAATCAAGCGATCGAGCTGCTGCAGCTTTTAGGAGCGATCGATGAAGCGGGCCATCCTACCAAGCAAGGCATAGCCACCGCTCAGCTTGGCGTTCATCCGAGGCTTGGCGCAATCATACTGAAGGCACTGTCGTATGGGCAGCAGCATCAAGCATGTATGCTGGCGAGCATGCTCAGTGAAAGAACGTTGGCTGTTTCGGCTGCTAACCAGGACGTCGATACCCAACTTCAAAATTTGCTTGCTTACAGCTCACAGCCTGCCGCCCAAAAAATAATCGCTCAAGCTAAGCAATGGGAGATGAGTCTAGCGCGGATTATGGCGGCAAGCGGCAGCAACGCAGAAGAAAAGCTCTCCACTGGAGTGCTGTTATCTTATGGCTACCCTGACCGGATCGCTAGACAAAGAGAGGATAAACGTTATTTGCTCGCCAATGGAAGAGGCGCCGGAGCCATAGATGATGCTTTGCTTCAAACACCGTTTATCGTTGCTTGCGAGATTGAAGACGTCGGCAAAGACAGCTATATCCGATCAGCAGCAGCCATTAGCTTGCCTGAGCTGCGGCAATATTGCAGCAGTCTTATCATTATTGATGAGCTTATACAATGGGAAGAGGCTGGCCAGTCTGTTAAAACGCATAAACAGGAACGCATTGGCGCCATTATTTTGAAAGAGCAAATCATCCCCAATCATAATTGGGAAATGGTAACGGAGCAGCTCATCGCGCAATTGCGCAAGCGAGGGTTGACTATGCTTCATATGACAAAGCAAGCGAGACAGCTGCAGCAAAGAATGCAGCTGATGTACAGGTATTCGCCCGGCAGCTGGCCAAATGTATCTGACGAGGGCCTGCTTCAAAATGCGGAGCAAGGGTTAAAACCGTATATATACGGCAAAAGCTCTGCTCAAGAGCTGGGCAAAGTTTCAGTAGCGCAGCTTTTAGCGGGAATGCTTAGCTGGGAGCAGCAAAAAGAGCTGGACGAGCAGCTGCCAACACATATAACTGTGCCTAGCGGCTCGAAGCTGCCAATTGATTATTCTGATCCTGACAGGCCGATATTGTCAGCCAGGCTGCAGGAATTATTCGGTATGAAGCAGACGCCGATGCTTGCGGACGGGAACCTTCCCGTTACGATTCAACTATTATCGCCAGCACAAAGACCGGTGCAGGTGACGAATGATTTGGCAAGCTTTTGGAGCAGTACTTATTTTGAGGTGAAAAAAGATTTGAAGGGAAGATATCCGAAGCATTACTGGCCCGATGATCCGCTTCAGGCTGTCGCGACTAACCGGGTGCGTCCACGCGAACAGCAGTAACACTGCAACCTTCATATAGACAAGGAGAAATAGTTGTGGATAAGGCAATATGGATCATAATTATACTGTATTACTGCTGCATGAACGGTTATGCTTATTGGCTAATGAAGGAGGATAAGCAGCTGGCCAGGCGGCATAAACGAAGAATTTCGGAAAAACGTTTTTTTTGGCTCTGCTTTTTAGGAGGCGCAGTCGGGATTTGGCTGGCGATGAAGGTGTTTCATCATAAAACGAAGCATGCCTCTTTTATCTTTGGCGTTCCTACCTTGCTGATCCTTCATATCGGGACGATCTATGCCGCCGTTCATTTATATGAATATTATTATTAATTGAGCTTAGAAAGGGCTGCATTCATGGATTTTTCATTGCAATATTTATCTTTTTTTGTTATTCAGACCGAGGGTGATGCGGATTCATCCGTCAAGCGCTTCAAGCATTATAAAACATTAGAGCATGATGAGTACGAAGAGAGCGAGCTAAAGGACTTTTTAAATGATGAATTCACGAAAATCGTCAAGCGCAAAGTAGAGCGCAATCCCAGTTCTGCCAATGTGCCTACAAAAATCGGCAGGTTTATGGTTGAGCCCGGCTACGAGCTGGATAGCAATCAGAACTATAATTTGTTTCAAAGATTAAGAGATGCCGATAATAAAGAAAGATTTTTCGGCATAGCCGATGAGCTGGTGCGTATTTATATGGATACCTCTGCGGTAAGAGGCGGAGCATTTATTATTGCTTTATCCAAGCTGAACACTTATTTTGATGAGCCGTTTCTGTTTTTGCTGAAATGTGATTTTGAACCCAAAATTGCTACTATATCGGAAAAGAGCTTAATTACTCAAGTAGAGATGGCTATAAGCGCACGCAGCATAAAGTCGATTCAATATCCTCATATGCCAGAGACTGGAACGCTTGAGCACTGGGAGCTGAAAATCCATCAAGCATCTCACGCCAGATATTTCGAGGATTTTCTAAAATTCGTATCCTATGAGAAGCCGCTGCCTGAAGTTATTAGCGAGCAGGTTGTCGATATGGTGCATCAATATGTTTCTGATACGTTTCAAGAAGAAGCCGGGGCAGCAAGGAGCGAGGCGGAAAATGCCGTTGAGGTTTGGGCTGCCAGTGAGAAGCGGGAGCTGCAGGAATGGTGGTCCCAAGAGCAGGTTGAGGTAGCCGCAGCCGCTTTGGTGGAGCAGAAGGAGGATCTTCCCTTTGCGTTTAAAATAGGCAATGCCTCCGTAAGCGGACAGCTTTCCGACTTCGGCATTACGATTCATTTTGCGAAGCATAATGATCGTTATGTAGCCGTGCTGGAAGGCGATGCTTTTCAATTCCAGAAAGGCTTGTCTCCGGTTGAGCTTTTGCAGCCGCAAAGCCTGGAAGAGCTGCTGCCGCTAATCGGAACGAAGCAAAAGCATGATGAGGATGAGACGGAAAATAACGGCGATAATGAGGTTCCCTGGTAATATGAAGCAATCATTAGCGTATGGAGTATAGACCGCGTATACATCGGAGAGGATGTAGAAATAGGAATTAACCTATTATTTACATTCAGATAAGGAGATTACGATGGTTCTCAAAATAGTGTTATTTATTTTATTACTCGTACTAACAGCTTTTTTTGTAGCGACTGAATTTGCCATTGTCCGCATTCGCACAAGCAGAGTCAATCAAATGGTAGCCGAAGGCGTGAAAAATGCAAAGGCTGTTCATCGTGTAACCTCGCATTTGGACAGTTATTTATCTGCCTGTCAGCTGGGCATTACGATTACTGCGTTAGGACTGGGCTGGCTGGGAGAACCGACGATCGCCAAGCTGCTGCAGCCTTTGCTTGCCTATTGGCATATTCCTGCTGAAGTAAGCACAATTATTACTTTCGTATTCGCTTTCGCTCTTGTGACCTATTTGCATGTCGTGCTTGGCGAGCTAGCGCCAAAAACGCTTGCAATTATTAAAGCTGAGCAAATCAGCCAAGCAGCTGCACCAGTAATCATTTGGTTTTATAAACTGATGTATCCGTTTATTTGGCTTTTGAATGGATCGGCCAATGGACTTGTCCGCCTGCTCGGCTTCAAGCCTTCGCATGAGCAGGAAGCTCATTCGGAGGAAGAAATTCGCATGATCGTTACAGAGAGCTACGAGAGCGGCAAAATCAATCAGAGCGAGTATGGTTATGTTAATCGCATTTTTCAATTTGATGAACGTCTGGCAAAGGAAATTATGGTGCCGCGAACCGATATGGCTTGTTTATACGTTGATGCATCGCAGGAAGAAAATTTAGAAACGATACGCCAGGAGCGATACTCTCGCTTTCCTATCGCCAAGGGGAGCAAGGACAATATTATCGGTATTTTGCATACGAAGCATCTGTTTTTGCACGACCCGAAGGATGGACAATTTTTAATTGACGAGCTGCTGCAGCCGGTGCTGACTGTGCCGGAAGTGATGCCAATCAGCAAGCTGCTGCGCAGAATGCAAAATGAGCGTGCGCAGCTGGCTATTTTGCTTGATGAGTATGGGGGAACCTCCGGTATGATTACGATTGAAGATATAGTCGAGGAAATCGTAGGTGAAATCCGCGATGAATTTGACGAGGATGAAGTGCTGGAAATTGAGCAGCTGGATCAGAACCATTATCGGGTTAGCGGTAAGGCGCTTATTAGCGATCTAAATGATGTTATCCATATGAATTTGGAGAGCGGAGAGGTCGATACGATAGGCGGATGGATATTCGAGAAAAACCCGGAGCTGGAAGAAGGAGAGCCATGGGCGCTTGATCATGTGATTTTGACGGTACAGCAAAGAGACGATCATCGCATTTATGTGGTCGATATCGAAGTAAATCGATCAGAAACAGAAGTATCTCCCCTTGGACATGCATAGTATTTAATATAGGAGTGAATTTACCCAGCGGAGGGAGAGATATCGTTGTACGAATTAATTCAAGCTATTATTATGGGGATTGTAGAGGGCTTAACCGAGTTTTTGCCGGTATCCTCGACAGGGCATTTAATATTAACAGGCGAACTGTTAGGGTTTGTAGGGGATCGTGCAAAAACTTTTGAGGTTGTTATTCAATTCGGCGCAGTGCTGGCGGTGCTGGTGTTGTATCGCAACCGCTTTGTCAGTTTATTGAATTTTAATTTCAAAAAAGGCACAGGCTTGAACGCGCTGCATATTATTTTGGCTATGCTCCCGGCAAGCGTTGTAGCGGTAGCTTTGCACAGTGTCATAAAAAAATATTTGTTTGGTCCCCAAACCGTGCTAATAGGGCTTGTTGCAGGCGGTATTCTGATGATTATTGCAGACCGCTTCAAGCGTAATATCGCTGCGCAGGAGCTTGACGATATTACATATAAACAGGCCTTTGCCATTGGCTGCTTTCAAATTTTAGCGCTCTGGCCGGGTTTTTCCCGATCAGGCTCTACGATATCCGGCGGCATGCTGTTTGGAGCAAGCCAGAAGGCAGCAGCGGAATTTACCTTTATTGTCTCTGTTCCTATTATGGCCGGCGCCAGTATGGTTGATTTGATAGGCAGCAGGGAATTTCTGGTGAAGTCAGATATCCCTCTGTTTCTTGTCGGCTTGATTGCCGCTTTTATAGTCGGTATGATTGCTGTCGTTACTTTTATTAATATGATGAAAAAGCTGCGTTTATCATGGTTTGCTTATTATCGCTTTGCGCTTGCTGCTATCTTTTTATTTATTATGTTTTAAGGAATTGTAAATTTAATTTGGCAGATTGTAACTTATTTACAGTGTCATCCGTCTAACAATAAGATAGAGAGATTATTAGATGGAGGGGGCTTGGAGTTGTGTTCAGTGTGACGTTTATATCATTTAAAAAATACATAAGCCTGCTTATTATCGCTGCAATAGTGGCAGCGGGCATTGTAATCGCGCCGAAGCAAACATATGCTTGCGACTGCGCTGCTGCACCTGATGTATTGAAGCATCGCGATGAACATGACGCAGTTTTTAAAGGAACCGTAGTCTCGGAGAATAAGAAAAAGGGTAAAGGTATTATATCTTCAGGCGGCACGTACAAAATAACGTTTGATGTAAGCGAGGTATGGAGAGGAAAGGTTACCTCTTCTATAACTGTTTTATCTGCATTTCATGAGGCGAGCTGCGGCTTCAGCTTTGAAGAAGGCAAAACGTATCTCGTTTACGCCAAGCTTAAGGATAGCGACTTGCATGTCAGCCTGTGCAGCCGTACCGCATCTATTGATATGGCATCGGAAGATTTAAGCCTGCTTGGAAGCGGTTCTGCGCCGCCAGAGCTTCCTCTTTCGCAAAAAGCGGCATCTAGTGAATCCAATGCTACCCTATGGATACTGTCTATTATTATGTTAATGACGCTGGTTGTTGTCGTGCTGATATTTAGACATAATAGCCGAGCGAAGAAGCTTTAATTCGTATTCCTTCGTTAAAGGAAGGACGGCGAAGCCATTATCCTTGCCTCGCAAGCATGCTGTTGCAATGTTTGCGGGGTTTTGCTATTCTACATGGACGAATACTTAACGCCTAGAAAGGGATGAAACAATGAATATTACCGTTATTCACGCGGAAATGAATTACACGAAGGAAGACGGTTACGTTGGAAAGGTTCAATTTAATGTAGAAGGCCATAAAAACGAGTATGAAATGGCTCTTCAAAGCAAAAAAGGCAAGGATTGGGGCTACGGCTTGTTTTTTTTGCATGAATCCGGCAATGAGGAGCAGCTAAATGAGGTTGAGGATGAGCTGGAGGAGAATGATGAGGCATTTGATAGGCTGGTAGATGCAGCAATGGATGCTTTGCAAAAATAGTCAAATGTAAGCTACATAGGAAGGCGGGAGCGCCGATGAATAACGAAGCTGTTACGAATGATGCTACGAAGAGAAAAATTACAATCGCATTATTTGTAGCTACCTTTCTTGCGGCCATCGAAGGGACGATAGTAGGCACAGCAATGCCGAGTATTACCCGTGAGCTTCAAGGCATAGAAAAGTTCAGTTGGATCATCTCTATTTATTTGCTTGCGACAGTCATTACAACGCCGATATTCGGCAAGCTATCAGATTTATATGGCCGCAAAAATGTTTTTATTGCAGGTGCGATTATTTTTTTAACCGGCTCGGCTTTATCGGGGCTCGCCCAATCGATCGACCAGCTTATCTGGTTTCGGGCTGTTCAAGGTCTTGGCGCCGGCGCACTTATTACGATTCCCTATACGATCATCGGGGATTTATACAATTTCGAACAGCGTGCAAAAATCCAAGGCTGGCTTTCCAGCATATGGGGAATAGCAGGTATATCCGGACCGCTAGTAGGCGGGCTTTTTGTCGATTATGTATCATGGCGCGCCATATTTTATATGAATATCCCATTTGGAATAGCGGCGATCTACTTATTGAGCAGCTCTTTGAAGGAATCGATAGCAAAGAAAAAGCAGCATATCGATTTTCCGGGCGTTATTGTCTTTTCATTAGCGATGATTTGCTTTTTGTACGGGATGTCGCTCATTGATACGAGAGGAAGCGGCGATACGTCCGCCAGCGTTCTGCTTATAGCGGCCTTGTTGCTTGCGGCAGTATGCTTGCTCGCTTGGTTTATTTACATTGAAAAGAAGTCGCCGGAGCCGATGATTCCGCTAGAGCTGTTCAAAAATAAAACAATCAGCATTTCCAATTTGGAAAGCTTTCTTTTTTGCATTCTAGTAGTCGCTGTAACATTTTACTTGCCGCTATGGATGCAAGGGGTGTATAACAAGTCTGCTACTTACTCCGGCATTATGATGATTCCATTGTCTATTACTTGGCCGCTTGGTTCCATCCTTGCCGGTAACTTAATCGCTCGGGCAGGGTTGAAGAAGCTTTGCTTTTTGGGCGCCATTATTTTGTTGATCGGTACATTCGGCTTTACGACGCTGAATGCGGATTCCGCCATGCTTTGGTTTGCCGTCTATTCTGCTTTATGCGGGCTTGGCTTTGGCTTCATATCGACCTCGATTACGATAGCCGTCACTTCTGCTGTAGGCATGAGAATGAGAGGAGCCGCAGTGGCCAGCAACAATTTTATTAGAACGATTGGTCAGACAGTCGGAATTACGATTTTTGGATTAATGCTGCATACAGGCAAAGCGAATGAAATTGAACCTGCAATATTGCAGGTGAGCCTGCACCGCATTTTTACGATAGCGGCGATTATTGCGATTGTAATTATTGCTGTTGCTTTCATTATGCCCAAGCGAGATGAGAGGGATGGCGTAGCAGCACAGCAAGCTAATGAAGCCAAATAAAGCAGCAACAAGGGAGAATCAGAAGTCCGATTCTCCCTTGTTTTTATATCACGGTTACAGTTACTCCACTTTAAGCTTATATTTTCCAGAATGGATTAAGGTTACTTTTACTTCAACGTTTCGAAGTGATTCTTTCGTAAGAAAAAATGTGTTTTTGCTGTGCTGTTTCTCCCAGAGCTTGTTGTCCATTCGATAAAGTCGCGAACCGAGCTCTAACACGTCTGCCTTAATCTCGACTCCCTTTTCGAATGACGCTCTAATTTGATTCGCTA
Source organism: Paenibacillus sp. GXUN7292 (assembly GCF_050864975.1). Lineage (NCBI taxonomy): Bacteria > Bacillati > Bacillota > Bacilli > Caryophanales > Paenibacillaceae > Paenibacillus > Paenibacillus sp. GXUN7292. The sequence continues at coordinate 19,375 of NZ_JBOZWO010000024.1, forward strand.
TAACCTCGCCTGCCTGCTTCTCAATATTTTCTTTCGTTTCATTTCTGATCAATTCGTCGACATAAGCCAGCAAGGAAATTTTTATATCAAAATTAACTTTTCCGTCTTTTTCGTAATGATGGATTTTAGTTTTTGGTTTCTGCAGCACAATCGCTGCTGCGGGATCTTTATCATCAGGGATGTTGATTGGCGAGCGTTCCAGCTTGTGCTGCATCCAGCGGAAGCCCTCCAGCTGTTTTTCTGTCATGTACCCGCTATATTTTTTTTCATTGTAAAAGTAGGCGCCGTTGATTCTAAACATCGACGTTCCTTTTTTATCCTCAAACCAGTTGTTGTGGTCAATCGATAAAGCAGGGAGAATGCCTAATCCTGACGGTTCATTCAGACTTGCTATTAATTTGTAGCCGTATACTGGCAGTATATAGGAACGTTGAGAATATATTTGCGACGGCTGCGCAAGCAGCGATTCGATAGGTGTTATATTCAAATTTGATTTTTGTGAAAAGATATCGATCATCGATTCGGTAGTGCCATATAGCAGTATGTTATAGCGAATTTCACGATAACGATTGACCATGTCATAGGTTTCAGCTACTTGATCAATATCTTTTAAAAAGCGTTCGCTTAAAACGATCGCTTTTACATGTCCCCAAAAAAGTCTTAATTGAGAGGTAGCATAAATACTGTTGAACGACTCCGTCACTGTAGTGCCTGTCCCTTTGCCAATCCAATTGGGAACATTTTTACCCATGGCATTAGCCTCGCCTTTAGCAACGTTTGAGAAATTTAGTACCTGCACGTAGGTCGTATATTGATTATCCGCATAATCGAACCCGATAGCTGTGACATAAGCCATATTTTGAATATCCTTTGAATTCCAGCAGGAGGTTAGCGATAACAGAATGAAGAGGTTCAAGAACAGCAGAAGTAACCTTTTCTTTCTCATTCCTTTTCCTCCCCTTGATGATCGGGATCAATCGGATGCAGCGCTTTTGGGCGGTAGCGTATTTTGTTCCAGGGTGCTCTCAAGTACCCCCTTAATATATCTCCCACATTGGGAGGCGACAAAGGGGATAAATAAGGTACGCCAAAAGAATGAATTTTTGACATATAAAACATCAGCAAAACAATGCCCAGTATTAAGCCGTACATGCCGATAATGGATGATATAAGAAACAGAGTGAAGCGTATAACGCTGACCATTGTGCTAAGCGTTTGATTGACAAGCGTTACGCCCATTACGGCTGTAATCGATCCTACGACTACTACGGAAGGGGACACGAGACCAGCCCTAATAGCGGCATCTCCGATAACGAGAGCGCCGATTACGGTTAGCGTCTGCCCGATCGAGCTTGGCAAGCGGACGCCAGCTTCTCTGAATATTTCCAGCAGCAAGAGCAGGACAAACATTTCCATCTGGGCTGACAGAGGAAGCCCTTGCCGCGACACGGCGATGGTTGCCATAAATTGAAAAGGGATCTGGTCCTGATGAAAAGCGGTTAGTGCGACCCATAGCCCGGGAAGCAGCAGCGCCAACACAAAACTGATTATTCGAATAATACGGGCAAAAGATACATATTGAAAGCTGAAATGCATATCCTCCGGTGATTTTAGTATCAGCCCGAATGTAGCCGGTCCGATTAGCGCCTGAGGGTTGCCGTCCACAATGATGGCAAATCGGCCTGCCAGCAAGCTGCTCACAACAAAATCTGGTCTGCCAGTAGTATCAAGCAAAGGAAAGAGTGAATATTTCACATCGACGATTTCATCCTCTAATTGGTTTATGCTGTAAATGCCATCGACGTCTATGTTATTCAAGCGCTCTCGTACCTCTTCTAATATTTTTCGCGATAAAATATCATCGAAGTATAGTAAGCCAATTTTCGTTTTCGTTCGTTTACCAAGTATAAATGATTCACAGCATAAGGATGTGCTGCGAATTCTTTTTCTAATAAGCGCAATATTTGTCGTTATATCTTCAACAAAGCCATCCTTGGGCCCTTTAATCGATATTTCTGTACTGGATTCTTCAGGGGAGCGTTTCGGCCGATTGCTCATATTTAGCTTGTAAACAGAATTGTACTCTTGAAAAACAAGCACAAGATCGCCATCAAATATAGCATCTACCATGTCTTCCTTGGCTTGCTTCGCTTCAATTCGTCTAAGGGGCAAGGGACCGATTGACTGCTCATTTAACAGTGCTTCGAAATGGTCCTTTAGAAACTGCTGATTTAATTCTGGAAGCACAGTCTCTATAATTTGCCAGCTATCGCAAAGCCCTTCCGAAAAAACGAGTATGACGCTGGAATTTAACTCTTCATGCATATAGTGAAAGGAGCGTATATTGACATCAGAAGCTTTACTGAACATATCTCGAAGCGACTGCTCGGTCCAGACTGAGGCTAGATCAGCTTGTTGACTCATTTGTGCACCTCCTTGGAAGATTTGCTAAACAGAGCAATGACAGTCAATATTGCACTTAGTATCAAAGTGATAATTAAAGTGATAACGAGATACTTTTCAAATAAATCCAAATAAAACGTATGTTTTCGGCTTATGTAAAGCGTGATAACTAAATAGCTGAGTGTAATGACACCTAAAAAGCGGTTGCGGGATTTTGGCTTTTTAAAAGGAATCAAATCATACAATAAAAATTGAGCCAGACTAATTCGCACCGATGCCCCAGCGATCCACTGAAATACAGAAAAAAAGTCAACATGCTCAATATACGAGCCCAGTTTTACAAGTCTCCACTGTTCATAGGGAGACACCATTTGCTTTGCTGATTCATCAGGGCCGAATTCTGTTATGGCACCCACTACCGGTCCGAGAGTAATATAGGCAAGTACGAGGCCAAGCAGGAGCATTTGCCATACTTTAACCTTTTTAGACAAGCGATGCTGAAGAAGAAGCACCAGAGACAGTTCAATAAAGGCGCCGCCAATATAGACCATGCCATTTAAAACACGCCCCCAGCCATCTTCCATCATAGGCAGCAATAAAAACCAGTCTTTATTCGGCATATTAGCAAAGGAAACATAGTAACCGAGACAAACCACGATTGGCAGCAATATGCCTGATCCTATAGCAATCGTACGTATGCCGTTTCTGGCAGCAAAATGACTTACGAGGAGAAGAGTGAGAATGAGCACATATTGAGGTGTAGCCGGCAAGTAATTAGATACCGTCCACAGTGTTGTTTGAATAATGGTCATACCGCCAATTAAGTATAGCTGTGCAATAATTGGAGCCAGTATAAGCCAAGAAAGTAATGGAGAGGTTTTCTCGGCGAGCCAAGGCTGTATTTTTTGTCTCCCTGATTTGTTCATAATGTACACAAGCAAAGCACACCATGGAAGAAATAAAAGAGTAGCAAATAGAACAGCCAGCCATGCATCTCTTCTAGAAGCCTCAAGCAAAATCGGATTGACGATTACATGACTGAGTAAGCCGTTAAAAAGCATGATGACCATGAAAAGTTGTATGAAGCTAATTTTTCCAGTTGTTTTGATCATGCAGATTACCCCATACGTAAAGTATTTTTTACTATAATTGAGTCATATTGTTACCATGTATTACTAATGCTATTCATGAAAACAAGAGAGTCTTCAAGCTATTGTACAGATGTCCAATTAATTTTAGGGTTGCGAAGCTTCTTCGGATTTGATATATTAACATTGATATTGATAATCCTTCTCAACATATAGTGTGAGGAAATGGAAGCTATTATTGTTCAAACATTATAAAGAATCTACATAAAGAGGAGTGAGAAGTTATGAAGAGAATTTATACAGAAAGGCTCGATATCGGTTATTCGGAGCGGCTGATCGTAAGCAATTTAAACTTATCTATTCCGGAAGGAAAGATTACAGCGCTTGTCGGCGCGAATGGTTCTGGGAAATCAACGATTCTTAAAGCGATGGCCCGCATGATGAAGCCGCAAGGCGGAACTGTGTTTCTTGATGGCAAATCGATTCATAGCCAACCGACCAAGGAAGTAGCGAAACAGCTCGCTATACTGCCGCAAAATCCGACTGCGCCGGATGGGCTTACTGTCTCTGAGCTAGTCGGGTATGGGCGCTTTCCGCATCAGAAGGGCTTCGGCTCTTTAACAGCTGAGGATAAAAAGATGATCGAGTGGGCGATAGAAGTAACCGGCATGGGGGATTTCTATGATCGTCCGGTTGATCAGCTGTCAGGAGGGCAGCGTCAGCGGGCGTGGATCGCGATGGCGTTGGCGCAAGGCACAAACATGCTTTTCTTGGATGAACCTACTACTTATTTGGATATGGCTCATCAGCTGGAGGTGCTGAAGCTGCTGCAGCAGCTTAACCAAGAGCAAAAACGCACGATTGTGATGGTTGTCCATGATCTTAATCACGCTACCCGCTTTGCGCAGCATATGGTTGCCATTAAAAATGGCACGCTAATTAGTGAGGGGACGCCAGAGGTTGTTATGACGAAGGACGTTTTGCGAACCGTGTTCGGTATTGAAGCTGATATTATTCCAGATCCCCGCACCGGCGTTCCATTATGTCTGCCTTTCGAGCTTACCGGAGCTGCTCATGAAGAGGCGGTAAATCAGAATCAGACCGTCTATGTCCGGCAAAAAACAGAAGCTACAGCATAAAAAATATTATAAATAAGCCTATTTTAAATTTGCATGCAAATTTATTGTTAAATCTCTCCAAATAGTACTTTCTTAACTTGTATAGCAACTCTTTCCATATATATAATAATACGCATACATTTTTATATATTTAGAAGGAGAGAGGATATTTTGAAGAAAAAAACGATGGCCGCCGTTTTAGGCGTAACGATTTTGGCGAGTATGGGGACAGGTGCTTATGCTGCTACCAAGCTGCAAGAAATAAAAGCGTACTTGAATCCCGACGTGAAAGTTAAAGTGGATGGGGCTCCAGTGCAGCTGAAGGATGTTAATGGCAATGCAATCGTACCCATTTTGTATCAAAATGCCAACTACGTACCAGTTAGAGCGGTCGCAGATGCGTTAGGGGTAGCCGTTGATTATGATCAAGCTACACGAACCGTTATTTTTGGAGAAAAAATCGAAGGCACTGCTTTATCTGTTGGCTTCAAAGATATGTATCATACTAAAGACCCGGCCTTTACTACCTATAAGGGCAAGGATTACAAAGAGGTCTTTTTTGATAACGCTACTGGAAACCGCAGCAGCAGCTTTATGCTGTATCCAAAGAAACAGTATCAAACATTGCAGCTGCAAGTTGCAGCAATTGGCTCCGATATTGAAAAATTCACCATTAAAGATTCTAAAAAAGATATTATATTGAAAGAAGTAGAGCTTATTAAAGCAGAGGATGGCTTGACAACGATTGAAGTGAATATTGGCGGAGTAGAGGAATTATATGTTTATGGCGATATTTCCAAAGAAGGCTCCGTATTTATTCCACTTACAACCTCGCAATATAAATAATTCGCCATTATTCATTTTGTAGAAGGAGGCTCTTGCTCGATAATAAGATCGAGCAGGAGCTTTTTTTGAAAAAAATCATCGTTATTAAAATTTGAAGACTTATATTGTGTTTATATCTCAGTGAGAAACGGTTTCCTAAGCCAAGGTGAGCAGCGTTTCTTATTGTGATATGAATGAACAATCGGAAGGAGATTTCAAGTATGCAGCAAGCAGCATTTTGTGAGAAAGGGATAACAGAATTAATAGAGCGCTGCTGGTTTAGGCTTGGCGAAAGCAGGCTGCTGCGCGATAAACAGCTGCACAGCCAGCTGCTGTCATCACCTATCCTGTTAGTTGTAAAGAACGGTAGCGGCCAGCTGCATATCGATTTTGATGAGTATGCCTTACAGCAAAGCATTGTCTACTTTGCTGCAGCAGGTCAGACGATTGGGATAGAAGCCGATCATGAACAGCTGGAGCTGTATTTATTTAGATTTGATTACGGAATGACGGATAATCAATACGAAAAGCTGGAGTGGAAAGACCAAATAGCAATGCATACATGCACACAGCTGCTGCCATTGTGCGAGCAAATAAATGCTTGTCATCATCATGAGTCGACGGCAGAAAGATTTCATGCGCAATCGTTGTTCCATGATCTGCTGTATCAGATGTTCAAGTGCTCGGGCAGCAAGCCTTTGACGGATACGCGCTCCGCGCTTGAAAAAACAAAAGCTTATTTGGAATGCAATTATTATGAGCCAATTACAATAGACCAGCTTGCGCATATGGCGGAGGTAAGTTCTAAATATTATGTGGAGCTGTTTAAAAAAGCGTATGGAAAAAGCGCTATCGAATATGTAACAGAAATTAGAATTAATCAGGCAAAAAAGCTGATGGCGCAATCTAGTGCCAAACTGCGCGAAATTGCGCATCAGGTAGGCTATAATGATGAGTTTTATTTCAGCCGTATGTTCAAGAAGCAGGTAGGCGTCTCTCCTGCATTTTATGTGCAAAAAAGAAAAACTAAAATTGCGGCTTATGATTCGGCCATTGCCGGTTATTTGCTCGTACTGGATATATTGCCATTTGCCGCACCGCTGCACCCAAAATGGACAGCTTATTATTATAAACGTTACCGATCGGAAATCCCGGTGCAATTAAGCGCTTATCGCTATAATCTGGATTGGGAATCTAATTTGTCCATATTGGCTGCTAACAAGCCGGATCTGATCATTTGCAGTGAAGAGCATCTTCATGCGGAGGAGAAGCAGCGGCTGGAGAGCATAGCACCGGTAGCAGCTCTTTCTGTTCAATCTGGCAATTGGCGCGAGCAGCTGCTTTGGGTAGCTGAGCAGGCAGGGGCACAGCAGGAGGCACGGCGTTGGCTGGAGCATTATGAGCAGAAGCTGCAGCATGCGAGACAATTATTAAAGAAAAAGCTGCAGAAGGAAACGGTGCTTGTTTTGAGCATGTATAAAAATAGCTGCTATTACTGCCATACTAGAGGAATGAGAGAGCTCATATACGAAGAATTGCAGCTGAACGAAGCAGAGCATTTGGAATGCTGCAGCTTCAATCGTAACGTAACGATAGAGCAATTGGCGCTTAGCGATCCTGATCATATTTTGCTTAATATTTGTCAGGAAACGGAAACGCTTGAGCATTGGCAGACTTTTCAATCACTTCCGCAGTGGGCTAATTTGAAAGCGGTAAGAAAAAATCAAATGTATCAAATTTTATCAGATCCTTGGCGTGAATATTCAGCATATGCTTGCGATCGCATGATAGATGATCTATTAAAGCTGCTGTATGGAGATACTGCAAACGAAAACCGTAAATAGTCCATGTTACTACAATCCATGTTCGCTTATAATTTATTGAGAATGATTATCATTATAGTTGATTGTTCTCATTTTTTATTTGGAGGGTGGAAGAAGGGGCACATGTTGAGGGGGAATGTAAGCGAACAAATCTTTATGGACAGAAGGCTGTGGATTTATACGCCTCCGAGCTATAAGGAAAGCTGGAGCGCTTTTCCCGTTGTCTATGTTCAGGACGGCTGTGATCTATTCTGCGCTGGAACGAACAGCCTAGACACAATGGAACAATGGATGTCAGAAAGCAAGCTGAAGGAAGTCATTTTAGTAGGCATTGAATCTGCGCAGCGCAATGATGATTACACACCTTGGCCTGCTCCGGCTCTGACAGAGAGATTTAACGACTTTGGCGGGAAAGGGGACCGGTACTTAAGCTTTATCGTTCATGATTTAAAGCCATATATCGATGCCGAATACAATACGGACTCCTCTTTTACAGGCACAGCTATAATGGGCGCCTCGTTAGGCGGTCTTATCTCTATTTACGCAGCATATTTGTATCCACAAGTATTTGGCGCTATTGGAGCCATATCAGCTTCCTTTTGGTATAAAGGGTTTATGCCGTTTATGGGTAAAGCTGACCAATATTCGCCCGATCAAAAGATTTATATGTATGTAGGGACAGCCGAAGGAATCTATAAGACGAATATCCAAAGGCACATGGTTGAAAACACGAGAAAAGCATTTGAACTGCTGCGAACGAAGAAATGCAGCATTTCGCATGTAAAGTTTGCGACAACAGAAGGTGCGGCACACGAAGACCGTTATTTTGTGGAGCAATTCCCGCTAGCGCTTCAGTGGTTGTTTCCTGCATAAGTACAGCATCATTTTTTTGAATAGGAGAGGGGAAAATAAAAATGAAAAGACGTGCAGTAGTTACAATATTAATCGCGATTATACTTGCTGCAAGCTTATCCGCTTGTGGTGCCAAAAATAATAAACCGAATGAAACTCCGAAGCAGTCTCCGCAAGCTACTCCTGCAGCAAGTGACGCTGGAGGAACCGAACAAACAGGCAAGAAGGAGGATGGACCGGCAGGTACCAGGATAATTACATATTTGGACAAAGAATATGAAGTTCCAGCTATTGCCGAAAGAATAATCATGGCGGGCTCTATGGAATCTATGGAGGATGCGCTAGTTATTAACGTTAAACCGATCGGAGCAACGACGGTTAGCGGCGAATTTCCTGCTATGTTCGCTAGTATTATGGAAGGCGTAACCGGGGTGGGAGAGAAGACGCAGCCAAGCGTAGAAGAGATGCTGAAGCTTAAGCCGGACGTTATTTTGGCTAGTACAAAGTTTCCTGCCGAATCTTTAGAGAAGTTCAGCTCGATTGCTACTACAATTCCTGTTTCGCATATTTCAACCAACTGGGAAGCTAACTTGAAGCTGCTTGGCGAGTTGACAGGAAAACAAGAGCTTGTAAATCAAGAGCTGCAAAAGTATCAAGATAATATGAACCAGCTAAAGCAGTCATTAGGTCCGGTTTTGAAGGATAAAACGGTACTTGCTGTTAGAATTCGTACAGGCGGCATGTACATCTATCCGCAAAACATATTTTTCAATCCATCCATCTATGAAGATCTAGGCGCAGATGTACCGGATGCGGTCTTGAAGGCTGAAGCTCAGCAATTGATTTCATTGGAGATGCTGACAGAAATTAATCCCGACTATTTATTTATCCAATTTGCCGAGGGTGAAAATGTTGAGACTCCTAAAACGTTGGAAGAGTTGAAGAACAATCCGATCTTTAAATCGATCAATGCGGTCAAAAATGATCATCTATTCGTTAATATCGTTGATCCGATAGCCCAAGGAGGCACAGCTTTCAGTAAGATTGCATTTTTGGAGGCTGTAAAAAACAGCTCTTTAAATCAGACAAAGTGAGTAGATGATGATGCGCTATAAGGTTCCTGTTACAACCTTAATATTGTGGTCTTCTCCATTTTTAATTGTGCTGGCTGTCATTACTTCAGTATTGTATGGCGCGAAGCAAATCGATGCCGGCACAGTATGGAATGCGATTATGCATTTCGATCCAGACAATGTGAACCATCAAATAATTAAGCATTCCAGGCTGCCACGAGCAATAGGTTCATTATTAATCGGCGCATTTTTAGCGATATCAGGGGCATTAATGCAGGGGATGACAAGAAATTATCTTGCATCCCCTTCCATTATGGGCGTATCGGACGGCTCGGCTTTTGCAATTACAGTTTGTATGATCGTGCTTCCGGGCACATCCTCACTTGGCATGGTCGGCTATTCCTTCCTTGGTTCTGCATTTAGCGTTGTCATTGTATTCGGGCTGGCCTCATTGATTCCTGGCGGGCTGTCACCTGTACGGCTGGCTATATTAGGAACGATTATCGGAACCTTTCTAAGCAGTATTTCAGCTGCACTGGCTATGTATTTCCAAATCTCGCAAAATGTAAGCTTTTGGTATAACGCCCGCTTACATCAAATAGATCCGACTCTGATTAAGCTTGCTATTCCATTTGCTATTATAGGGTTCATATTGGCTATGGTTCTGTCTAAATCCATTACACTATTATCGTTGGGAGAGGACGTTGCAGCGGGATTAGGTCAAAAAACGGTCATGATCAAGCTTTTGGCGACCATAAGTGTGGTAATACTGACGGGACTTTCCGTAGTGCTTGCAGGAAAAATTGGTTTTGTCGGGTTAATTATTCCTCATATAGCCAAATTTTTAACAGGTGCTGATTATCGTAAAATTATTCCATGTTCAGCAGTAATAGGAGCTGTATTTCTTGCTTTTTGCGATGTGTTGAGCCGATTTATCAATTATCCGTTTGAAACGCCGATCGGTGTTGTAACTGCGGTCATTGGCGTACCTTTCTTTCTATATTTGATTCGTAGGAAGGGAGGCGGAAAGGTTGAAAAGGCTGCTTAAAAAACATTCCTATTCACAATTTGCCTTGCTAATGCTGGTGCTGCTTATGCTGCTTGTGCTGGCTATTTATTTAAGTCTTACTAGCGGAAGCATTAATATATCAGTTATGGATATCATGAAAAGCTTGCTGCATCTGAACTCGGATGATGATCAAAATTTGGTCGTGCTTCAATTCCGGCTGCCGCGCATTATTATTGCTTTGCTTGTTGGCTCCGGGCTAGCCATTGCTGGTGCTGTTTTACAGAGCACGACGGGTAATGGCCTGGCAGATCCAGGCGTGCTAGGAATTAATGCTGGTGCAGGAGCTGCTATCGTTATTTTTTTATTTTTCTTCCAAGGACAAGTAAAAGGTATCGGAACAGGGACGGCGATGATGATGCCGCTTTTTGGCATGGTAGGCGGATTGCTCGCTGCTCTGTTAATTTATCTGTTCTCCTGGCAAAACGGTAGGCTGGAATCGCAGCGCTTTTTGCTCACTGGTATTGCGATTGCTTCTGGAATGGGAGCTATTTCTTTGTACATCAGTCTTAAAATGAATGCGAATGACTTTGAAATGGCTACCGTATGGAGTGCTGGCAGCATTTATAACGCTAACTGGAAGTACATTATATCCGTATTGCCGTGGATCGTTATTCTTGTTCCCATTATATACTACAAGTCTTCCATTTTAGATGTGTTCACGCTCGATGACACGACGACAAGAAATTTGGGAGTTGCTGTGGAGAAAGAGAAGGCGCTCCTGCTGCTGTGCTGCATCGGACTAGTCAGTGCTTGTGTATCGGTAGCGGGCGGCATTGGCTTTATCGGGTTAATAGCTCCGCATATCGCCAGGCGTCTGACAGGCCATAAGCATAAGCGGATGATACCGGTATGTGCGTTAATAGGCGCACTTCTAGTCGTAACAGCGGATTATATAGGCAAAACGGTCTTTGCCCCAGCCGAGCTGGCGGTCGGCATCGTTATAGCGATCATTGGAGTGCCTTATTTCATATTATTGCTTTATCGAAAGAAAGGACGCACCGCATAAATGTTACAAACCTCCCCTTAAGACAGGCTGGCTGCTAGTCTTGGGGGAGGTTTGTTTACTGTGTGAACCCTTAAAGACGAGGGATGAATTTTTAGAAATGCTAGTATACCAAAACGAATGAAGTGAAGATCTATCGCATTTAGGTGGGACTGTCATTGTGGGCAACCAAGCCCAAACTAAAGCTAAATGCAATTCTTCAGGCCGTTGAAAAAGCTAACGGAACTGAGACACGCTATTGTACGTAAATCAGCTTATTCTAAAATCTAAAGGAACTGAGAAACCTTATTTACTCAAATTCACTACCTAAACGGGGAAAGATGACATATAGCTCACCACAGTTCCGTTACAGATTTAACCCCCCTTTTTATTGCTAAATAGAGCCTCTCAGTTCCGTCACAATTCTAAAAGGATGCTACAACGAATCGACGGCTTCCCGTTGACTACTTTAGGTCCGTTATCCGGGCTATTAAGCTGCTGCGGAGCTTTTTCAACACGCTGATTTCTTGTACTTAGTTTTAAGAAATTTGGCTTTTTTATGATTCTAAAGGGAAAAACTACTTTTAGTTTGGCTCATTTCGCGAAATAAAGGGTAGTTCAATGAATCTAGATGCATAAAATACATGTAGAATCGTTTATTCGGTAAAAAAAGAGAATCTAGATGCACAAAATGTACTTAGCTACTACCTGCAAACATATGTCCATACTCCATTTTATACTTTTTCAACTGTCTGAGGAAATACAGTTAGCGCAGGCCCGTTAGTGCTCGCTCAACAATAGCGAGATCTCTATCGCCACTAATGATAACTTATCGAAAATCTGTACTTTCCGATGGGAAGCGAATGGCCCTGCTAATCAGCGCGGGCAAGATTGAAATATGGCCTTCTCCTGAAAATTCCTTATATTTAACGTGCAGGCCATGCTCACTTTGTACCTCTAGCCGAGCTGCCAGCTGCTTGGCATTGCTGAACATGCCGCTTTTATGGGATTGTTCTAATTCGCCGACTGCGATCAGCAAGCGGATGAGGAGCGGCGCTTGATGAATCCGCTTAGCCAATTGCTGCTCAGAAGCTGACAAGCTATGTTTGTTCCAATGAATAGATGGACTGCCTGCGATATAGCATGAGAACAGATGAGGTTTATTGAACAGTGTGTGGAGCACAAAAAGCCCGCCCAAGGAATGTCCGAAAATTGTCTGCTGCATCCCATCTATCATATAGTTTTTTCTAATATAAGGCTGAAGCTCTTCTTCGATAAAATTTAGAAAATCATCAGCTCCGCCTTGCTCAGGCCATTGACCGCCTGCAGGATGCGGAGGAAGCTCATCGTCAGGCGTTGTCTTCGTAAAGTCATAATGTCTTTCAGCTGGAAATGGCTCAGCAGACGGGTACCCTACTCCAACAATTATGGACGGCTGCACTCCAGTGACCTCCGGTCTGCGTGATTGCAGGCGCATCGCTTCAGTCATCGTGCCAAAAACGGAGTTGGCGTCTAGCAAGTAGATGACCGGATAACCTGCTAGCGGCGGGGGAGTGCCAGGAACCGCAATATAGATTCGATAGGAGCGTGTATTACTGCATCTTTTAACATACAGCTCTGTATGATTCCAAAGAGAACTGCTTTGCTTGCTGGATATAATATTCATATAAATCACCTCGAAAGTTGTAAGCTGTATATAATAACAGTTTAAATAGAAAAGCGAAGAAAAACCATGGAGAGGCTCTAGAATTTCTATGTACGATATTCGTATGGTAGCCGTGTAATGCCATGCCTATTGATCGTTTGCTTGCTGGCAGTAAAATAACAATCATTTGAAAATATAGTATTGCGAAGTTCGCAGCATGCAGTTATTATGTAAGGGTAAGCGCTTAATCATTTGAAAAGGAGGGAATACTTTGGACACCGTACGACTGACAATGGCTCAAGCATTGATTCGCTTTTTGAACCATCAATATTTGGTTAGGGATGGCGAGCGGCACAAGTTTTTCAAAGGAATAATGGGGATTTTTGGACATGGCAATGTAACAGGCATCGGGCAGGCACTTGAACAAGCGCAGCAGCAGGGCGAGCTCGCTGATTTTACATTCATTCAAGGCAAGAATGAGCAGGGAATGGCGAATGCGGCAATTGCTTATGCCAAACAACAAAATCGATTGCAAGCGTTTGCTTGTACCTCCTCCATAGGTCCGGGCGCACTAAATATGGTAACAGCAGCAGGTACAGCAACCATTAATCGTATACCGCTGCTTCTGCTTCCCGGAGATGTATTTGCTTCCAGACAGCCAGATCCCGTATTGCAGCAGCTTGAGCATCCTATGGACTATTCAATAAGTGTCAATGATGCATTTAAACCTGTAAGCAGGTATTGGGACCGAATTACGAGGCCTGAGCAGCTGATGTCAGCTTTGAATCAAGCAATGCGGGTGCTTGCCGATCCCGCAGATACAGGTGCAGTAACGTTATGCTTGCCGCAAGATGTGCAATGTGAGGCTTTTGATTACCCGGCGGACTTTTTTGCTGACCGCATGCATATGGCCGATCGGCGTCCTGCAGCCCAGTCCGCTGTCCATCGTGCTGCTGCCTTATTGAGCAGCAAGAAGAAGCCAGTCCTTATTTGCGGTGGCGGTGTTCATTATTCCGGAGCAGCAGAAGAACTGCAGCAATTTGCAAAAGCGACAGGCATCCCTGTACTGGAGACGCAAGCAGGGAAGAGTGCTATGCCCTGGACGCATCCGCTCGCCTTTGGCGGTTTAGGCGTTACTGGCACGGCTGCAGCTAATCGTTTGCTGCATGAAGCGGATGCTGTCATTGCAGTAGGAACGAGACTAGCAGATTTCACTACAGAGTCCAAAACAGCCTTTCGTTCGGATACTGACGTGATTACGATTAATATAGGTGCAGCAGATGCTGTGAAATGGCAAGCATGCCCGATTGTTGCTGATGCCAAAGAAGGATTAATCGCGCTTGGTAAAGCGCTTAATCAAATCGGGTATGAAAACAAAAACAAGCCAAATAAGCTATTGCAAATGAAAGAGGAGTGGCATGCTGAGGTTGATCGATTATATGAGCTTGAGCATAAAGATGGTCTCGCGCAAACGAGAGCGCTGGGCATCATTAATTCCTTTATCAACAGCGAAGATATCATTGTAGGCGCAGCAGGCAGCCTGCCAGGAGATTTGCATCGCTTATGGCGTTGTTCAATACCTAAAACCTATCATATGGAATATGGCTTTTCTTGTATGGGCTATGAGGTGGCGGGCGCTTTTGGCGTGAAGCTTGCCGAGCCTGATCGGGAGGTTTATGCGCTTGTCGGTGATGGAAGCTATCTGATGCTGCATTCGGAGCTTGTTACAAGCTTGCAGGAGAACAAAAAAATAACGGTCTTATTGTTTGATAATCATGGTTTTCAATGTATTCATAACTTGCAGCGAGATCATGGAAGCGGCAGCTTTGGCAATGAATTTCGTTATCGCCAGCAGGAACAATTAAGCGGAGCGTATATGCCGATTGACTTTGCTGCTTATGCGAGAAGCGTAGGTGCAAAGGCTTATACTGCACATACTGCTGACCAGCTAGCTGAAGCGCTTGAACTTGCCAAGCTGGAGACGACAAGTACTTTAATAGATATAAAGGTGCTGCCCGGCACGGGAACAAGCGGCTATGATTCGTGGTGGCATGTAGGTGTTGCAGAGGTTTCGGAAAATAATCAAGTTCAGCAAGCTTATGGCAAGCTGCAAAAGAAACTAGAATCTGCAAGACGCTTCTAAAGCTTCTAATGGAAAGGAAGGAGAAGAGTTATGCGTTACCAGTTCGGTATATCGGCGATTAATTGGGTGAATGAGGATGTCTTGTCTGTCGGAGACCACTATACCTGTGACCAAGTATTGTCGGAAATGTCGCTGCTTGGCTTTAAAGGAACAGAAATGTGCCGCAAATTCCCGAAGCCCGCAGCAGAATTGAAGAGCAAGCTGGCCCAATATGGCCTGGTGCTGACCTCGCAGTGGAAATCGGTTATGTTCAGCCAGCCTGAGCTGCTGGAAGAAGAGCTGGCGGCCTTTCGCAACCATGCTGACTTTCTTCATGAAATGGGCTGCCGGCATGCGGTAGTATGCGAGGTATCGTATGGTTTTTCAGACCCGCGTACAGAGGAGAGGAGCAGGCAGCTGGAGCTTGATGAACAGGAATGGGAGCATCTTATTTTTGGCATGCATGAAGCGGGGCGCTATTGTAAGCAGCTGGGTATGAAGCTCGTTTATCATTATCATGCGGAGACGGTTATAGAGGGGCCGCAAGCCATTCAGCGATTAATGGATTCGACCGATCCTGTCCTTGTTCATTTACTTTTTGATTCCGGCCATGCCTATTACGGCGGCATTGATCCGCTAGAGCTGCTGCACACCTATTATGATCGGATCGCTTATATTCATCTAAAGGATGTGCGGAAGCATGTAAGACAGCGGAAGCAAGAGGAAGCGATTCCTTTTACAGACGCGGTTATCGAAGGATTGTTTACTGTGCCCGGGGACGGATGCATTGATTTTGTGCCTATCATGCAGGAGCTGAATGAACGGGGATATGACGGCTGGATCATTATTGAAGCCGAACAGGATCCTGTAAGGGCCGATCCGGTTGCATATGCGAAATTGGCTAAGCAATATTTATCTATTCCATGAAAGCGGGGCCAGCCTATGAAAAAACTAAAGATCGGCGTCATTGGAACAGGCAGAATAGGCAGATTGCATATTCTAAACATGCTGCAGCTGCCGCAAATTGAAATTGCAGCAGTGTCGGATATTAGTCCAGAGGCAGGGTGGCAAGAATGGGCAAGGAGCCTCGGTGTAGCAATTATTACAACAGATTATGAGCAATTGCTTGCTGATAAAGAATTAGAAGCGGTGTTTGTGTGTTCCCCTACAGAGAGCCATTTGCCAATTGTTAGAAAAGCAGCGCAAGCAGGCAAGCATATTTTTTGCGAGAAGCCGCTTAGCTTTGATCCCGCTTCAACTAAAGAGGTGCTTAATGAGGTCTACAAAGCAGGCGTTCAGCTGCAGGTCGGCTTTAATCGAAGATTTGATCATAATTTCAAGCGTGTGCGAGAGCTGGTGGAGCAAGGCCAGGCGGGCATGCCGCATTTGATTAAAATAACATCAAGAGATCCTTATCCGCCGACTGAGACGTATATCCGTTCATCTGGGGGGTTGTTTATGGATATGTCGATTCATGATTTCGATATGGCCAGATACTTGGCGGCATCAGAAGTCGTTGAAGTATATGCAAAGGGGGCCGTACTGGTTGACTCTGTCTTTGAAGAGCTTGGGGATATCGATACGGCCGTCATAACACTCACCTTCGCCAATGGCGCATTGGGCATTATCGATAATAGCCGTAAAGCGGCTTATGGTTATGATCAGCGAGTAGAGGTGTTTGGTTCGGAAGGCTGTATAACGGTGTCGAATGATTTTTCTAACAGTGCGGAAATCATGACAGAGCACGGCGTGCATAGAGATAAGCCGCTGCTGTTCTTTCTGGAGCGATATCGCGATGCCTTTCGCGAGGAGGTTATTCAGTTTTGCAGCAGTATACAGCAAGGAACGCCTGTTCCTGTCAGCGGTTTCGATGGGCTGCAGGCCGAGAGAATCGCGGAAGCTGCGCGCCAATCTCTTCGTGACGGCGTTCCCGTTAGGCTGGAGGTGATGCAGCATGTCTAAACTCATCGTCTCAAGCAGCAATAAGCCTGACTCTGGCGGGTTAGTATTGTCGATTACTCCTGAGAGTGCTGGCTGGGGGTATGTCGGATTTCAAGTGATCACATTGAACGCCGGGCAAACCTATTGTTTTGAAACCGAAAATAAAGAGGCTTGCATCGTGCTGCTGACGGGCGTTGCCAACGCAGCAACGAAAACAGAAAGCTGGACAGCGATCGGTGAGCGGATGTCAGTATTTGAGCAAAAGCCGCCCTATGCTTTCTATGCCCCGCCGCATGATGCGGTTGCAATCAAAGCTATAACTAAATTGGAGCTTGCTATCTGCACGGCTCCCGGCAAGGGAGCTTATCCGGCCAGATTAATTAGACCGCAGGATGTTGGCGTTTCTCAGCGAGGACATGGCGTCATGGAACGTACGATTCATAATATACTGCCGGAAACTGAGCCCGCTGATCATTTATTAGTAGTAGAGGTGTTCACACCGGCAGGCCATTGGTCCAGCTATCCGCCTCATAAACATGATCAGCTCAACCTGCCTCAAGAATCTTTATTAGAGGAAACGTATTATTACAAAATGAACCCTGAGCATGGATTTGCTATGCAGCGCGTGTATACCGATGATCGTACACTCGATGAAGCGTTAGTGCCGAGAAATGGCGATGCCGTTCTTGTCCCGCGCGGCTACCACCCGGTATCTGCGCCGCCGGGCTATGAGGTTTATTATTTAAATGTGATGGCTGGTCCCGCCAGGCAATGGCGATTTCATAATGATCCCGAGCATGAATGGTTATTCGGTACGCCAAAGCCTGAGTGAACAGAGAGGAGCTATAAATTATGTCGACAAATGACATTCGTTTTCCAGTAGATCGAAGCATCGACTTCATTGGTCTTGGCCGTTTATGCATCGATCTCAATGCCAACGAAATTCATCGTCCGATGGAGGAGACGATGACCTTTACGAAATATGTGGGCGGCTCGCCAGCCAACATTACAATCGCGCTGGCGCGGCTTGGCATGCGCACTGCTTTTATTGGAAGAATAGCCAATGATCAGCATGGAAGATTTATCGCGAATTATTTGGATCGGCAGCATATTGATACGTCCAATGTCATTACGGATTATTCTGGAAGTGTGACAGGACTTGCTTTTACAGAAATTAAATCCCCTGCGGAATGCAGTATTTTGATGTATCGTGATCATGCAGCCGATTTGCTGCTAGAGCCTGCTGATATCCAGGAGGAATTGATCAGTAAAACCAAATCACTGCTTATATCAGGAACGGCACTTGCCAAGAGCCCGTCCCGCGAAGCGGTATTTCGAGCGATCGAGCTTGCTCGCAAGCATGGGGCAGTTATTATATTTGATATCGATTACCGTCCGTACAGCTGGCAGTCAGATGACGAAAAATCTGTGTACTGCAAGCTGGTCGCAGAGCAAAGCGATATTATATTCGGCGGCAGAGAAGAGTTCGATCTGATGGAGGACAATAAGCAGGATTACAGCGGCAAGGATGATGCAACGGCAAGTTATTGGCTAGCCAAAAATGCAAAGCTTGTGCTCATTAAACGTGGCGGTGACGGCTCGACTGCCTATACGCGCGGTGGTGAAGCTATACGCGGGCGCACATTTCCTGCCAACGTCGTCAAGACATTTGGAGCGGGCGATTCCTTTGCCGGCGCGTTCATCTACAGCTTGCTGCAAGGCTGGCCGATAGAACGATGCCAGCTGTATGGCAGTGCAGCAGCGTCAATTGTTGTAGCAAGCCATAGCTGTTCTGATGCTATGCCTACGATTGAGCAAATCGAGCAAGTGCTGCGTGACAATAAAGAGAATGGAGCGGTAGCTTATGACGGCACCTAATTCTGTTTTGAGGCTGCAAAATTTTATAGGAGGACAGTGGGTAGATGCCAGCACCTCCAGCGCCGATGTTATCCCCAACCCAGCAACAGGTGAAGCAATCGCCATAGTGCCGCTATCTGCGCAGGAAGACTTAGATAAAGCAGTCGCTGCAGCTTCGGCAGCTTTTGAAAGCTGGAAAAAGACGGCTGTTCCGCGCCGCGCCCGTATTTTATTTAAATATCAGCAGCTATTAGTCGATAATTGGGACCCGCTTGCTAAACTAATTACACAAGAAAATGGCAAAAGCTACGCCGAAGCTTATGGCGAGGTGCTGCGCGGCATAGAGTGTGTAGAGTTCGCTGCCGGAGCGCCCACACTTATGATGGGCAGCGTCCTGCCCGATATTGCAACCGGCCTTGAATCGGCAATGTACCGCTATCCGATAGGGGTGGTTGGAGGCATTACGCCGTTTAATTTCCCAATGATGGTGCCTTGCTGGATGTTTCCGCTGGCGATTGCTTGCGGCAATACGTTTGTGCTGAAGCCTTCCGAAAGAACGCCTCTGCTAGCGAATCGGCTTGCCGAGCTGATGGCGGAAGCGGGCCTGCCTGATGGTGTGCTAAATATTGTGCATGGAGCGCATGACGTAGTCAACCGTCTGCTGGAGCATCCAAAGGTCGCGGCTATTTCGTTTGTAGGCTCACAGCCCGTTGCTGAATATGTATATAAAACTGCAGCGGCACAGGGCAAGCGTGTGCAAGCGCTTGGCGGAGCCAAAAATCATACCCTTGTTCTTCCAGATGCTAATATGGAGCTGACGGTAAAAGAAATCGTCAATGCCGCCTTTGGCTCTGCAGGTGAACGCTGCATGGCCTGCTCGGTTGTCGTTGCGGTCGGTTCGGCTGCCGATGAGCTGACTGCTCGCTTAATCGCTTCCGCTGCTCAGCTGGCAATCGGCAACGGCATGGATAGAGGCGTATTTCTTGGTCCTGTCATTCGCGACTCTCACAAAGCGCGCACCTTGGGCTATATCGAGAAGGGAGTAGCTGAGGGAGCTCAGCTGCTGCTTGACGGCAGGCAATGCGAGGCAGCAAACGGAGCGGGCTATTTTGTAGGCCCAACGATATTTGATCATGTGAAGCCGGGCTCATCCATTTGGAAGGATGAAATATTTGCTCCTGTGCTATCCATCGTTAGAGCGGAGTCGTTGGAGGAAGCGATAGCTATCGCCAATCAATCCGAATTCGCTAATGGAAGCTGTATTTTTACCGACAGCGCGCAAGCTATTCGCCAGTTCCGTGAAAATATCGATGCCGGGATGCTGGGCGTTAATGTAGGCGTGCCGGCGCCCATGGCATTTTTCCCCTTTTCCGGCTATAAAAAATCATTCTATGGCGATTTGCATGCGAACGGCAAAGATGGCGTGGAGTTTTATACGCGAAAAAAGATGATGGTCGTTCGTAATTAAGTCGCAGGAGCAGGTTCCAACGAACGAGGAAGGGAATGTGTGAAGATGGACGTAGAACTGCTGGATCGATACAGTCCGATCATTTATTTTGATGAAAAGGAACCTTTTTTCCCTGTTTTGGTCGGCGCCACCATAATCAAGGAGGCGTGCCAATCGCCTTCTATGTTAAAGCGTTACATTACGTTTGATCCCTCTCAAGTAAGCTTTGTTATTGAGTATGCCATTTATTTTGATTACGATATTGTGCATATGTATGAGCTGGAGCATTTTTGGGTTTATGTCGGACATGAGGGAGAGGTCGTATACGCTGAAGCCAGCTATCATGGGGATTATAACAATGTGCTGCTGGCTGGCGGGCAGAATATACTGCAACGAACGCATGTCGAAATTTATTCACAGCCTGGCAAGCACGCCTTCGCATCTTCAGTGGATGAGCTTAGAAAGATTCCGAATTTATATCAGGAAACAAATGAAAATGCAGGGAAGGGCGGCCTGATGGTCCCGGACCTATTAGCCGGCTCGTACAATACTAATGAAGAAATTGATCAAAAGGCAGCCGCTTATTTACAATCGTTCAAATTTAAGCCATCCATGCAATTTCAACCGTATCATATCCCTGTCAGCCTATATATGGAATGGAATGAGCTCGCTGAAGAAATACCGAGACGAATCAAGCGCCTTTTAAGCAAAATGTGACTGTCGGGCAGTGGATTGAAGATTCCGATATAAAGGTGGCTCTTGATGAAGTTCAGTACAGCACGGATTTCTGCGCCTTGTTCATTGCCTGCCAAAACTTTTTGGTTTAAAATGTAACTACTATGTTTTATGGCACGTAAAAGCATGAAGGGACCTGGACTGAACAATGAAGCCCACTATTTATAATGTCGCTCAAAAAGCAGGGGTGTCAATTGCCACTGTTTCTAAAGTTTTGAATCATACAGGTCGCATAAGCGATGAGACGCGCAGGCGTGTAACGGCCATTATGGACGAAATGGGCTATCAGCCGAGTGTTGTGGCTTCTGCGCTAACCGGAAAAAATACGTTTACGATCGGTATGCTTATACCTGATATAGCGAATCCTTTTTTTGCAGAAATAGCACGAAGCGCGGAGGATCGCGCTCATGAGCTGGGCTATAACCTAGTCATTTGCAGCACAGATAATGAATGGGAGAAGGAAGCCGAATATATTGCGCTGCTGCAGCAGAAAAGCGTGGACGGCATCGTGCTTGCAACTGGCGCATGGAATGACAAAAGATTGAAGGATATGCTGGAGGCACGCATGCCGATCGCGCTTATAGCTCGTGACATGCCTACGCTGGCCGTCGATACTGTTCTTGTTGATGATTTTATGGGCGGCTATCAGGCAGCCTCTCATTTGCTTGCCAGCGGTCATCGGCGCATCGCCGTCATTGCCGAGGATTTAAAGGTTATGAGCAGCAGCGAGCGCGTACGCGGCTACCGCCTTGCAATTGAGGAATATGAGCTCATCTATGATGAGCAGCTTATTCGAATTAGCGACTTTACGATTGATGGTGGCAAGCGGGAAGCAGGGGCGCTGCTCGACCAGCCGCATCCGCCGACTGCCATTTTTGCCTGCAACGATCTCCTTGCAATAGGAGCCGTTCAAGCTGCACGCGAGCGAGGCGTCATCATTCCCGATCAATTGTCCGTCATCGGGTTCGATAATACGATTCTTGCAACAATAGTAGACCCGCCGCTTACTACGATTGCACAGCCGATCCGTGAGATGGGCAGCAAGGTCATCGAGCTGCTCGTACATCAAATAAGCGGGGAAAAGCTGAATAAGCAGCGTGTTATTTTGCTTCCTGAGCTTGTAGTCCGCCGAACGACAGGTCCTTATGTCGATAATGACAGTGAGCGTTAAATAAAATGAACAAAACGAGCTGAAGAAGACTCTTCAGCTCGTTTTGTTTTAAAAATAAGCAAATAAGCTAAAACTGCAGCACGATCATTTGATGACAAGCCCATTCGGGAACGGTATAGCGAACAATACCATCCGCTTGGGTAAAAGGAAGAGGAGCAAGCTGCGGAGCCAGATAAACTTCTTGCACAGCCTCCTGTGCTTCAATTGCCACTTCGATATTACGCAGTGGTAACAAGTCCTCAATTACCTCGATATCAAGTCCTCTCTTAACGGGTGCGGCATAGAGAAGATGGTTTATCCAGCGGTTAGCTGCCGGCTGGGCTTGGAGTGTCGTTATGCCTTGCGCCGGCAGATTTGTTACGAGCTTCTTGTTTGGCAGCAGCTGATCAAGTGCAAAGCAGACCATCTCCTTCACATGCAAGCTGCCCTTGGTCGCGTACTCCTCAAATACATTCCAAGCGATGTAGATGCCGTCCTTGCCTTCTGACATGCCTATGCCGGCTGGCTGCAAGGTCGATGGCGTATGACGATGTGAGCAGAATGTAAACAGATCACGGTTGAAATAGGAATCTTCTCTCGTACCGTGAGCGATGCCGGCATCAGCAAGACTTATATGCTGTGCCTCTGTATACATGACGAAGGAAGCTTGCTCCAATGCTTGAAGCGGAAACTCTGGAAGGAAATAAGAAGGGCAGGAATCTGCCATTCCGTTCCAATTGGCGCCAAAGTCCCATGCAAAGCTTGTTTCTTCTTCATCAAGGCCGGACTTTCCTGAAGCAAGCAGCTTCCCGCCGCCTGCCAAGAAAGCATTTATTTTTTGCATAAGCAGATCGGAATTGACAATTGCATCAGGCAAAATAATAACTTTGTATGGGCTGAAATCTGTTTCCATATCAATAACATCAAATAGAAAGTGGCCTTCCAGCAGCACGCGCGCCGCACCGACATCTACATATTTATTAACACGCTGCCCCTCTGCACGAGTGAAAGAAGATATAGCTTCGAATGATAGCAGCGCAATTTCACTAATGGCTGATGTATCCGTGCACCAGGCCTCCTTGGCTTCTACTTCTTTGTATGCAGCTCCAATTAAAGAGTAGGTCGCCTTATCCATCAAACCTGCAGGGTGAAGCTGATCGCCAATGGAGCATCCTGATCCATTAGCGAGACTGAGCGCTGTTTCATAGCGAAGCGCATTCGGATGCTTATAGCCCCCAAACTCACCCCAGGATTCATGGAATTTGCCTGTCATGCCGAGCACATTCATGCCAAGCGTTTGTGCATAGCGGGCTGATAACGGGAAGTGGTCATACCCCCAGCCGCCTGTCGGCAACGATTCCAGCTCCAGATGCGTATTTTTATGCGCGAGATCACGCCGGCCTCTAGTAATATGGCCGCTATTATGGAAGATAGGTAGATTTCTTTTTATACCATGAATGGTTTCGTTAATACGCTTTGTATAGGTATGATAGGTTTCTTCCCACATCAGCTTCATATCAGCCAAATTGCGGGGATCGGATCCGCGCTCGCGAATTTTCGCTACACAGAATTGGCAATAGCATTTTCTAATGCCTACGATATCAAGGAAAATACCGTCAGCATCATAGCTTCGGACAACTTCAGCTACCTGCTCCACAAGCACATCCAAATAGGGTGTATTCATACAAAATTGATGGTATCCGGCAGACATGAAATCGGACGCCCAATTTAATTTTTCCTGTTGGTCGCGAATGAGCCATTGCGGACGGCGGCGAGCTAATTTCTCATCCAATCCTGCAGAAATATAAACGGGGGTAAGGACATTGATTTCGTGCGCCGCTTCGATTTGGGCGCCAAGCAAATCGAAATCAAGCTGCGGATGCATGTCATTTGCCTCGCTGGGATGATAGGCCCAGCCATGATGGCATTTCGCGAAAACGGTAATTGAATCTACGCGTCCCAGCATCAACATTTCTTGAAATTGTTTTTTAGAAAAAGAGCTGCCGATTCCTTCAATTGCCTCTGAAGTATGAAAATCGAGATGAACTTGGCGAAAACGCATTGAATCTACCTCCAATAGTATGCTGATATCTACTATTGTAGTATCATTAAATAAAGCCAACAGCTAACGATATCGACTATTTATAGCACAATATCGATTTTTTTGGAGGTGTAGTTATGCAGGTGATTGAATTTCAAGTGCCGCCGCTGCCGCTGCTTGCAACAGTAGGCCATGCTTTGTGGCATTCGGGAACGATCCATGCCAAACGTAAATTTCAGCTCTATGATTTATTAATTGTTGTCAGTGGCGCAATTTATATTGAGGAAGACGATATTTGCTACGAGCTGACAAAGGGCAGCATACTCATTCTAGAGCCCAATAAAATACATCGCGGCTACCGCGCTTCAGATGAATTGTCCGAAGTATACTGGCTGCATTTTATTTATGACCGGGAAGCAAGCACCATCTCCAGCGAGCATATGAACTGGCCTCAGCCTTTAGCTGCAGGCAATAATGAAACATTGACCGCGCAGACGGCAACCCTTCATTTGCCCAAGCACTCCGTTGTTGAGCTAAGGCCGCTCATCCCATTGCTGGATCGTATGGTCGAAATTCATACATCGCTTGTACGCCAGCATTCCTTTGAGCTGTATGCTGTATTCAATCAGTTTCTTGTCCAGCTTCAGAATGGCATTAGGGAAAGGCTTCACTCCCGGTCCTATTATTTAAGCGAGCAAGCGGCACATTACATCGAACAAAGCATTACTAGACCCTTTAATTCGTCGCAAATGGAGCAGGAGCTGCACTATCATTTTGATTACATTACTCGCTGTCTAAAGCAATATTCAGGCTTAACCCCTATACAGTATCGTCATCATGTGCAAATAGAGCTGGCAAAACGGCTGTTGTTGCATACCGAGCTGAGCTTAAAAGAAATTGGAGCCAAGTGCGGCTTGAATGATCCGAACTATTTTACGAGAGTATTTAAAAAGGGGGTCGAGCTCACACCTGCTCAATACCGAAAAAAGTATCAAGTATTTATAACAGTACAGGAGAGCGAATTGTAGCTTATTAGTTAACGCCACTAACTAAATACCTTTAACGTCATTAACTTAATGTCTTTAATGTCATTAATTACACTGCAGCAAGAAGCGTTGGTCGCGAGAAATTGCGGTATTTGAAAAAGTATAAAAAAGCGATCCAGAAAGTGTATTGTTACACATGCTAGAATAAGCTACTATATGTCTTGTCAACTGAGAATGAGTATCAGTGATAAAAACATATAGGAGAGAGAAACAAATGACGATTCAATCAGTAAAAGTTACATCCGCGATTATAATGATGCTGCTGCTAATAACGATGGCCGCTTGCAGCAAAAATACAAATGAGTCAGTACAGCAGCAGGCTTCGCATGCGCCAGCAACTGAAAAACAATCGGATGACGACAAAATCAAAGAAGCGGAAGCAACAGCGGAGACAAGAGAGGTTACAGATGAGTTCGGCAGCGTAACAATTCCCGCTAAGCCACAAAGGGTGGCGGCAATTTACTTGGAAGATTATTTGAAGGCATTAGATGTAACCCCAGTCGTACAATGGTACCATCCCACTTGGGGAACACAGGAATATTTGCAGCTGGATGCACCGCTTTTTGATATAACAGGCTCGCTTGAAGCGCTGCTTGCTTATTCGCCAGATCTTATTATCGTTGATGGCGTAGTAGACAAAGCCAATTATGAGCAGTACTCCTTGATTGCGCCAACTTATCGAATTCCTGAAAATAAATTGCAAAGCGCTGAAGATATTTTCAAAACGGTAGCCGACGTTTTATCTATACCAGAAAAAGCCGAAACCGTGCTGAATCAATATGCCGACAAAGTAAGCGAAGCGAAAGCGATGTTTGATAAAACGGTAGGCAGGGAAACATTTGCCGTAATTCGTGTCAACACAGGAGACAATACCATTGCATTGTTCGGTGTGAAAAATCGGTATGCCGGTGAAATATACAGTACATTTGGGCTTGAGCCTCATCCGCTTGCTAAAAATATGGAAAGCTTTCAAGAAATATTGTCTGAAGAGGCCTTTGCCAAACTAGATGCAGATCATATAATCGTGTTTCCCTCTAATGGAAGCTGGGAATCTCCTGAAAACCAGGAAGCCTTCGAGCTGTTAAATAGTCCGCTATGGAACTCGGTGCCAGCCTTTAAAAATAATAAAGTGTATAAGTTCGAGCGTTCCCATTGGCAAAGTGGAGCTATTACAGCAAATATGAAAAAGCTTGACGATATTGTAGACGTGCTTTCCAAGAAATAAACGCTCTGCATACACATGTATAATAATATTTAGAGAAGCTTTCAATAAATCGTTGAAAAGCTTCTCTTTTTCATTTACACTAACTATAGATATTGATAATCATTATCAAATGAAAATAAAGGAAGGAGGTATTTCTATTGAAGCCTAAAATTGCTCATTGTTCATATATACCTGTTTGGGAGAGTATAAAGTGGAATAAAGAGCTGCCTAATCAATCTGTCTGGCTGGAGCTGCCCGTTTATTCGATCTTGTTAATTGCAGAAGGATGCGGTCAGCTGCATACAGGTAACCAAGCTTACGAACTGCATGCCGGCATATGCTGCTTATTGCCTCCTAACAGTGAATATAAAATAACGTTGCAGAAAGAAGGATTGGAGTACTATACGATCGCTTTTTCGATATTCATGGATCACAAAGCGCCTTTTGGGGCGAATGGCAGCGAACTTTTTAGTGAAGCTGTAAAAAGAGTAGCTGCGGGCTGTGAAAGTTTTTCAGCCGCACGTATACAAGCAGATACTTTATACGAGCATCAGTTTGCCGAAAATGAAATAGAGCAATTAAACAATCAAACCCGGTTTCTTGCTCTATTCACCCAAATTTTAAAGAGCTTTCATGCTAAAAAGGAAGATTACAATATTCGTGAAGTGATCCAGAAAACGATCGCATATGTGCGCGAGCATTACGATCAACCATTGACAATATCTGAGCTGGCAGCGAGTGCGGCGATCAATCGTTGGCAGTTTACAAAAACATTTAAAGAAATGACGGGTCAAATTCCTATCGAATTTTTAAATGCAGTCCGTATAGACAAAGCACAGCAATTATTGCTGACTACGAATGACAATCTGCAGCAAATCGCTCATTCTGTCGGCTATAACAATGAGTATTATTTTAATCGTAAATTCAAGCAAAAGGTCGGTGTCACGCCTGGTCAATACCGATCCGGCCATGCGCTGGAAACCAGATTTTTCGCTCCGTTTCTAGAAGATTATTTAGTAGCCCTTGAGGTGACCCCGGTTATACAGTGTGCACATAAACATTGGGGGCGGCAAGAGTATTTAGGAATGAATGATGTGCCGCAGATCGATATATCCAGCATAGACTGGTCGATGCTTTCCATGCACAAGCCTCAATTTATATTTTTGGATGAGGGATATCACAGGTGGAATTTGGATCAATGCAGCAGAATCTCACCTATCTACAAGCTGCCTAGCAGCTCGGAAAATTGGCGGAAAACGTTGCTGCAGATCGCTTCTATTATTGGCCGTAAAGAAAGAGCGCAGCAAGTAATTGCCGAGCATGAACAAAAAATAGCGACTGCACATCAAAAATTAAAAAACGCTTTGGATAAAGAAACAGTTGCAGTGCTTCGATTTGCCTCCAATGCTATTTATTTGTACGGTGGTCCTAAAAAAGGGTACACAGGCCCGTTACTATACGATAGTTTAGGCTTGAATCAGCCGCAAATAGTACAGCAAATGCCTTCGCATGAGCGCCGAATGAAATTGAGCTTGGATATGTTATCCACTCTCGATGCAGAACATCTGTTTATTACATTTGACCGTGAGCAAAGCGGAGGTGCCGAAAGACACTGGCTGAGCTCAGAAGCGTGGAATACCCATCCCGCAGTGAAAGCTAAGCGAGTATATGAGGTTGATTTTTGGGCATGGATGAATTACGGCGTGCTTTCGCATAATCGGAAAATAGATGATTTACTGCTGGCTCTGGGATAAATAGACTTTTTAGAGCTTGGAGCTTTGTAAGAGATGGATCCAAGTAATCTTTTGCTTATGTGGAATTATGCCTACATAAAGATTATTGATGTTCGGCATATTCAATTAAATGCTGGTGAGCGGCTAAGCAGCTTTCATTTGCTGCATGGGGTTCGTTATGGAGGACCCGTTCTCGCTCGAGCTGCAGCTGCAAAAAATAACTTCAGTCATGCTGGAGAAAAAAATAGCTTGATTAAAGCCGAAGCCGGCATGCGCCTCCGGTATTAAAAATTGTATAAGAAGTTGCTCACAAAAGTACATTGCTTTAAATATGAAAGATCATTATAATGTTACAGAATGTTATTGATAATGAATATCAATCGCATCGCTTATACTAATCTAGGAGGTTGAATATGCTTCGTCGCTTCATGGCTTATTACAGGCCTTATCGCGGTCTGTTTATATTAGATTTTGGCTGTGCGATTCTGGCTGCTTTGTTTGATCTTATTTTCCCCGTTGCAGTCAACTATGTCGTCGATGACTTATTGCCAAGCCAAAATTGGCGGGTCATTCTATATGCCTGTCTTGGGCTTCTCGCGATCTATCTCGTTAGTTCAGTCCTGCATTATGTAGTTACTTATCATGGGCATAAGCTGGGCATCAATATTGAAACGGATATGAGAAAAAAGCTGTTCGATCGCGTTCAGAAGCTTTCATTTCGTTTTTTTGATAACAACAAAACAGGGCATCTTGTTTCGAGAATGACCAATGACTTGATGGATATCGGTGAAATCGCGCATCATGGGCCAGAGGATCTGTTTATCGCGATCATGACCTTGCTTGGCGCTTTCGGCATTATGCTCAGCATTAACTGGAAGCTGGCAGTGCTTACATTTATTATCATTCCATTAATTATTTATTTATCGCTTTATTTCAGTAAAAAGATGTCCAAAGCATTCAGTAAAATGTTCTCCGACGTGGCTGATTACAACGCTCGAGTGGAAAATAACATAAGCGGTATTCGCGTCGTGCAAGCTTTCTCAAACGAAAATTTTGAAATTAAAAAATTTGCTGAAAACAACAATCGTTTTAGAATGACTAAGCTTATCACATATAAAATAATGGCTTGGAACTCGTCACTCAGCTTTAT
Source organism: Paenibacillus sp. GXUN7292 (assembly GCF_050864975.1). Classification (NCBI taxonomy): domain Bacteria; kingdom Bacillati; phylum Bacillota; class Bacilli; order Caryophanales; family Paenibacillaceae; genus Paenibacillus; species Paenibacillus sp. GXUN7292. The sequence goes on from NZ_JBOZWO010000024.1 coordinate 48,679, forward strand.
TCTTATGAAATTTGTAACGATATTTGTATTGCTGTGCGGCACATGGTTTGTCATAGATAATCAAATGAGCTACGGGCAATTTATCGCGTTTGTTATGCTGTCCAATGTGTTTCTTGGTCCAATCAAGCAAATCAATTCCGTCATCGAAACGTACCCGAAAGGAGTGGCCGGCTTCCGCAGATATTTGGAATTGCTGGAGACGGAACCGGATGTAAACGATTCGCCAAATGCCAAGCCGCTTAATCAGGTAGTAGGACATCTGCAATTTGAGCATGTCACCTTCAAGTACGAAAATAAGAAACCTGTATTGGTAGACGTTAATCTTTCCGTTAAAGCGGGTGAAACCGTCGCTCTGGTAGGGCCGTCCGGAGCCGGGAAATCGACACTTTGCTCGCTGCTGCCGCGCTTTTACGACGTTGATTCGGGTGCAATCAAAATAGACGGCGTTAATATTCGCGACATGACTTTGGAATCGCTGCGTTCTCATATCGGCATTGTTCAGCAGGATGTATTTTTGTTTGACGGAACGATCCGAGACAATATTGCATATGGAAAGCTGAATGCGACAGAAGAAGAAATATGGGAGGCTGCCAGACGCGCGCAGCTTGAGGAAATGCTGTTATCACAGCCGCAAGGGCTTGATACCGTAATCGGCGAGCGCGGTGTAAAGCTTTCCGGCGGTCAGAAGCAAAGATTATCGATCGCGAGAATGTTTTTGAAAAATCCGCAAATATTGATTTTGGATGAGGCAACCTCTGCCTTGGATACAGAAACGGAGCAGGCGATTCAGTCGGCGCTGCAAGAGCTTGCGGAAGGAAGGACAACGCTTGTTATCGCACATCGATTAGCAACGATTAAAAATGCAGACAGGATTGTTGTTGTTGCCGAGCAGGGCATAGCAGAGCAAGGCAGCCACGATGAATTGATAAAAGATGAAGGCATCTACAGCCGGCTGCATAAAGCGCAATTTGCTGTTTAAGTTTGGCCAATATATACGAGTACACTCGCACTGGCAATTGGAAGGAGTAAATAGATTGAACAATGGCAACCAATAACGCACAAATGTCCACCAGGCGATCAGCCGCAGACCGTAACTATTCTTCCAGGCCCATCGTTGCGACTGTCATAATAATTGGAGGATCAATTGCTTTGCTGCTTAGTCTAGCATTGTCCATTTCTATTGGGGCTACATCGATTAAATGGAATGATATCGTGCGGGCGATTTTCCACTTCAATGATCAAATTACAGATCATCATATTATTCGCGAATTGCGGATTCCAAGAGCTATTGCAGGCATGATGGTTGGGCTTTGCTTCGCAGTGTCCGGAGCTATTATGCAGGGCTTGACGCGCAATCCGCTTGCAGACTCCGGACTGCTCGGCATCAATGCAGGCGCAAATTTTATGATTGCTGTATGCTTTGCCTTTTTTCCCGGCATGCCGTTTATGAAGCTGATTATATTTGCTTTTCTAGGCGCAGCGATTGGAGCGGGGCTCGTATTTGGAATCGGCTCGCTCAATAGACGGGGCTTAACGCCGTTGCGGCTTGTGCTGGCAGGCGCAGCGGTCAGTGCCTTGCTCGTTGCGATCAGCGAAGGGATCGCTTTGCATTTCCATGTCGGCCAGGATATTGCGTTCTGGTATGCAGGAGGTGTTGCAAGCACCAAATGGCTGCAAATTAAAGTTATTTTCCCTTGGGTGCTGGGGGCTTTTCTCCTGGCAATCGTTTTATCGCGTTCCATTTCGCTGTTGAGTTTAGGCGAGGAAATTGCTGCAGGATTAGGACAGCGCACCTTTGTTGTCAAAGTAGCAAGCATGCTCGCCGTACTTGTTTTGGCGGGCTCTGCTGTATCAATCGTCGGTGCAGTCGGCTTTGTCGGCTTGATTATACCGCATGTTACCCGTTATCTGGTCGGCGTTGATTATCGCTGGATTATTCCGTGCTCAGCGATACTAGGTGGCTTGCTGGTTATATGGGCAGATGTAATAGCCAGAACAATTAATCCGCCATATGAAACGCCCATCGGCGCTTTAATTGCTCTAATCGGAGTTCCTTTCTTTCTATTTTTAGCTAGAAAAGAGAGGAGAGAGCTCTAATGCCGGCAGCAACACCTTTAAGCCATGAACAAAAGAAAATGAGACACGGCGTAATGATCATTATGATTTTAGCTGTACTCATAGTTCTAAGCATTATTGTTAGTATCAATTCCGGATATATCCGGCTTGGACCGCTTGAAGTATTTAAAACATTGTTTGGATACGGGAATGAAAAGCAATCCTTGATCTTATTTCAATTCCGGTTGCCAAGGATCGTCATTTCCTTGTTGATTGGAGCAGGGCTTGCAGTATCCGGCTGTATTTTGCAGGGGATTTCGCGCAACGCGCTTGCTGATCCCGGGATTCTTGGAATAAACGCAGGCGCCGGGTTTGCATTAATGTTGTTCGTTTCGTTTTTTCCGACCAATTCATTTGGCTCCATATTTGCAATTCCTTTTCTTGCGCTAATTGGCGCGGGGCTGACCGCTTTGCTTATATATGTGCTTTCCTATAAAAAAAATGAAGGCATATCGCCTACAAGGCTGCTGTTGACAGGGATAGCCGTTGCAGCGGGAATAAGCGCTGCGATGATCGTCCTAACATTAAAGCTAGATCCCGATCAGTATCAGTTTATTGCTACTTGGCTAGCCGGAAGCATATGGGGCTCCAACTGGAAATTTGTACTTGCATTACTGCCATGGATCGTTGTATTAATTCCTCTAGCCTGGTACAAGGCGCGCATAATGAATGTGTTAAGCCTTGGCGAACACACTGCTGCCAGTCTTGGCGCTTCGATAGAGAAGGAGCGGATAGGGCTGTTGGCCGTTGCTGTTGGATTAGCGGGCTCATCGGTGGCAATTAGCGGCGGAATCGGCTTTGTAGGATTGATTGCTCCCCATCTGGCGCGGCGGCTTGTCGGTCCGCGGCATCAGATTTTGCTGCCAACCGCAGCGCTTGCCGGCAGCTTGCTCGTAGTGGCAGCAGATACGATCGGAAGAGTCATTCTGCAGCCTTCAGAAATACCTACAGGAATTGTTGTCGCTGTAATTGGCGCACCATACTTCTTATACTTACTAGCAAAATCCAGATCGTAGTTGAAATAAAACAGAAAATGAAGGGATGGATAGAAATGGAGAGCAAACATATTTTGGATGTAACGATAATTGGTGGAGGGCCAGCGGGTCTGTTTGCAGCTTTTTATGGCGGATTGAGAGAGATGTCGGTAAAAATAATTGAATTCCAGCCCTATCTTGGCGGCAAGGTGCATGTATATCCCGAAAAAATGATTTGGGATGTCGGCGGTCTCATGCCTACAACCGGCGCAAAATTAATTGAACAGCTGGAAGCGCAAGCGAGAACCTTCAACCCGGAAATTGTTCTTGGCGAGAAGGTCGTATCTTTATCCCAGGATGAAACAGGTATTTTTACGCTGCATACCGCTTCCGGACAAGAGCATTATTCCCGGACGATTATTATTGCGGTTGGAGGAGGCATATTGAAGCCGACAAAATTGAATATTGAAGGCGCAGAGCGCTTTGAAGTTTCCAATCTGCACTATACAGTGAAATCATTGGCCAGATTCAAAAATAAAACAGTTCTTATCTCCGGCGGAGGCAATGCGGCGATCGATTGGGCCAATGAGCTTGAGCCCATTGCCAAACAAGTATATTTGACTTATCGCAGCGATATGCTTAAAGGTCATGAAGCAGAGGTGACGAAGCTGCAAAACGGCTCAACAAAGCTGCTGCTGAATACAACGATTGAAACATTGATTGCTGACAACGACCATAGCGCGATCCAAAAGGTGCTGCTGCGCAAAAATGAAGACGAGAGCGTCATTGAGCTTGAGGTCGATGACGTCATTATTAATCATGGTTATGAAAGAGATATGGCCTTATTAAAGGAAAGCGTGCTTAAAATTGAGCTGAAGGACGATTATTGGGTGAACGGCAGTGTATTAAGCGAATCTTCAGTACCGGGCATTTTTGCCGCAGGCGATATTTTACATCATGATGGGAAGCTGCACCTTATAGCCGGCGCTTTCCAGGATGCAGCTAATGCGATAAACAAAGCCAAGCTTTATATTGCACCGGATGCTAGAGCATGGGGAATGGTTTCATCGCATAATGAGCTGTTCCAAAAGAAAAACAAGGAATTGATGAAGCATTTATATAAAAACGCTTAATAACTGCAAGCTATTGTTGGCTAGTTGTTCCCGCTTCTGATTAGTTGCTATAATGAGAGTGCCGATTAATTGCGGACATTGATAAGCAGTAGAAAAGGGAATCCCAAACTTGATCGCAATGTTTCCCTTTATATGGCAGCTAATCTAACGTGGAGGGGTATGCGAATATGTACGAGCAAAAGACGAAGCCGACGGATCATAGTGTCATTGAGTTTATAGAACAGGTTGAGAGCGAGAAGAAAAAAGAGGATGCGTATCGGCTGCTTGATATTTTTACTGAGGCGTCAGGCTATGAGCCGACAATGTGGGGGCCGAGCATAATAGGCTTTGGCAGCTACCATTATAAATATCCAACAGGTCATGAAGGAGATGCTCCCCTAGTCGGCTTTTCTCCGCGCAAAGCAAAAACTAGTTTGTATTTTGCAACAGGGGATACCGAGCGAGACGAGTTATTGCAGCAATTTGGCAAGCATACAGCTGGGAAAGCATGTATATACATTAATAAATTAGCTGACATTGATGTTAAGGTTCTTAAAAAGCTAATTGTTCAATCCATCACATTTTTGCAGAAAACATATCCTGTTCAAAACTAACCGAGCAGTTGCATTAATAAGTCATAAGGCGGCTTATAAATAACGGTCAGCAGTTGAAAGGGGGAAGGAAAGACGACGCCTAGCCCCCAGCAAACGCCAAATACAATGCCTGCTAGCATTAAAACAGAGAAGACGACTATGTCTTTTCTGTTTTTTTCTCTTTTGAGCGTTGGAACTTCGATAACAACGATAAGCGTGCTTGCGAGAACGATAAAAAGGACAGTGAGCATGTACATTTCCTTTCTATTTCAGATTTCCGCTTCCAAACCATTTTCGTGCGGTGAAGGCGGTCAATAAGAGCAGAGGTACCACAAACGCAAATGTAAAATCAAGCAGCGACCAGTATTGCGAAATAAATCGGTTGAAATATGCGATATTAGGTGCCAGAATAATCGATAAAAAGTACAAGATCATGCCAAAGGGCATAAACAGTATTTTTTCATTTTTTATTTTTATAAGCTGAGCAATGCCAGTTGTGAAAGCGTAAAGACAAACTGAGATTTTAAGAAAAATGGTCATGATCCATAATATAGCCAAAGTAGCCTCGATGCGCTGCAAAAAACCGCCAACATCTATTTTTTTAGCCAAAGCATAGCTTGGATATATATGCGTGACAGTAATATATGGCCCAAGCACCAAAATAGAAAGAATGACCATGCAGAAAATTAGTATCCCGCCTATCGCAGCGCCAAGCAGCATGTTTTTTGTAATTTTAGATTTATCTTTTACTAAAGGAAAGATCATAAAAAATAAAGAAAGCTCCATAAAAGGGAATGCCGCTGAAGGGATTGATCCTCTTAGTATCGGCTTTATTCCCGTTTCCATTATGGGCAGGATATGTTCCATTTTAACTTCCTTTACCAAAAGTAAAATAATGATCACCATAAACAATATAAGCCATGGAAAAAACACCTCGCTCGTGCGTGCAATGACCTCAATGCCATGTCTCGCGCCGTAAATGGTAGCGAGCAATGTCAAAAAGATAATGGCATGGATCGGCGTATCCGGCATAATTTGCGTTGTTAAAAAATCGGCTATTTCTCGTATATGAGCAGATGTGTTTAAAAAAATATAGAACAAATAGAAAAGGGAGAGAGGCATGGCGATCCAACGGCCGAACACCTTCTCGTTATATTGGACCAGCGTCAAGTTAGGAAACAACTTGGCTATAAAAGTGACAAACGTTATAATGCTCATACCAATTGCTGTGCCAAGCAGAAAGGAAATCCAGGCATCCTGCGTGCTTGCAGATGCGGATACAAAGGGAAGCACAAGCATAGAATCGCCAATTGTAATAATCGTAGCCATTATAATAAGCTGCCGGTTGCTAATTTGAAATTTAGTCATGGATAGCCGCCTTACTATTTAATATCGTTAAGCGTAGATTCGCCAATTGCGCCCAGCCTTCTAATTTTGAGCACAGGCGTTATTTCGACTTGAATAGTTGGGAAGATGTCGTACCAATCATGTTTGATCGTTTGCCAATAGGCTGGCCTGGATCGGCGTACCACTTCTCCGAATCCAAATATATCTGTTCCGAGCTTCTTAGCTTTTTTGATGGCGGAACTGCTGTGCTCCTTTATTTGATTAGCCCCTAACGTTTCCAGATCATTCAGCACGTTCTGATCATTTAAATCTATCGTACATTCAGCGCTCGCGATGTCAGCTTCCGTCAGCATGGATACTTTAAAGGCTAGTTTTCCTCCGCGATCATTCAGCAGCTCAATCTTCGTCTTGGAGCGGATCACGTCAAAGGAAACCGTACCATCTCCCTCGCAAGCAACGACCAGGACGGTTCTTTTCAGTTTATTAGTAATGTTCGTATAGCCTCTGCTTTCCGATTCGTTCAACCAGCCGACCAATTTATCTCCTTTGAAAGCACCAAGACTGCTCAGCTTTATTTTCGTTCGATTAGTGGTGCTTTCCAAATTTTTAATAGAAGAGCCTTTATTAATATCGCCTTCAATCCTAAAGCCGTTAAGGACAAGGTTTTTGCCATCCAGCATCATTTCATCAAGCATTTCATCCAAATGCATCGCTGAGACGGGGGACCAATCCCTTTGCGCGATCGAGAGCGATTGAAACATTTTATTAGCGGGAATCCGTTCAAGCGCGCTTAAAATACCTAATAGCTGCTTGGCTGTCGACTCGCGGGATATGCCAAAATAAAAATCATTGCGAAATTCATGAGCTCGGGATAAGTAATCGAGTATATAGCCGATACCTTCCTTTTTAGCCACTTCTTCAGATAAAACAACGATCCACAAATGGGCGAAATAAATTTTTCGAGGTACCTCAGTAGCCAGACGTCCGACAGCTTCAGGCAATGAGTTGCCTTTGCTGGAATACAAAACTACGGGCGTGAAGCCTTTGCTTGATCCTTGAGATGATACTTGAGAGGGATCTACAATTTGCACGGTAAGCTCATATTGCTCGCCTACTTTATCAATGCCTAGCCCTACAGCAATAGCAAGCTCGTTAAGCTCGGTTCTGCTCCAGCAACCAGTTTGCAACATTATAACGAGCAGCAAGGAGATGACAAGTAGTGTTTTTTTCATGCTGAAGCATCTCCGATCATTTTGTATTTTTTAATGTTTTCCTTGTTTTTTGGCGGGTTTTATTTTTCTTGTTCAGCATAGCTGGCCTGCTCTTCATAAACCAGTTAGGCACTCTTATTAACGTATCCTTCAGATCAGAAATGACAATCGGGCCAAGCGGAGCCAAATAAGGCTGGCCGAAGGAGCGCAGGCTGGTGATATGAAACACAATAATGACAATGCCGATAATGATGCCGAAAAGTCCGAATGTAGCGGCTAATATCATCATTGGAAAACGGATCATGCGAATGGTAGAAGACATTTCTGGTGCAGGAAAGACAAAACTTGATATCGCTGTAATGGACACGACGATTACCATTGCAGCGGAGACGATGCCTGCGTCAACAGCGGCAGTGCCTATAACAAGCGTGCCTACGATGGATACCGCTTGGCCAACTGCCCGTGGCATTCTTATGCCTGCCTCTCGTAAAATTTCAAAGGCGATTTCCATAAGCGCAGCTTCTATAAAAGCAGGGAAGGGAACACCTTCGCGCTGCGCGCTTAAGCTTAAGAGCAAGGGGGTAGGAATCATCTCATGATGAAACGTTGTAATGGCGATATAGACAGATGGCCCAAGCAATGCGATAAAAAAGGTGGCAAATCGCAAAATTCTAATTAACGTGCTTATATCTGCACGGTGGTAATAATCCTCGGCTGCTTGAAAATAATGCACAAAGGTAGCGGGCACGACAAGAGCGAACGGGGTGCCGTCTACTAGTATGGCAACGCGCCCTTCCAGCAGCTCTGCTACAACGACATCAGGCCTCTCTGTATTGAACACAGTAGGAAAGGGGGTGTAGGTTTCATCTTGTATAAATTCCTCAATATAGCTGCTTTCCAAAATCCCATCCGTTTCAATTTTATCCAGCCGTTTTCTTACTTCCGCTACTATTGACTCTTCAGCTATACCTTTAAGGTATAAAATTTCAATACTTGTTTTTGTAATCGTTCCAATCGTTCTCTGTTCAATCCACAGCTTTTCACTCTTCATTCTTTGTCTCAGCAGCACCGTATTGGTACGAATATTTTCAATAAAGCCTTCCCTTGGGCCTCTTATAATGGTTTCAGTAGACGGTTCGCTAATTCCGCGCTGCTGCTGGTCATTCACGTTTAGTGCTATAGCTTCTGCAGAGCCTTCCAGTAAAAATATAACTTCTCCGCAAAGCATATAGGCTGTGATGGATGAGAGGTCCTGCGCTATAAAAAGCTGATTCACGACGAGCGCCTCGCGCTGTAAATAGAAAAGCTGCTCTTTAACCGATACTGAAGCATGTTCAGGAGAGGCTTGCTGCAAATCGACAAGTAAAAGACTGCTCATGCAATTTTGAACAGCTTGCGAGTCAATCATGCCTTCAAAATAGATCATAGCTGCTTCTACTGGCTGTTGCTTGCCGTTTTTTATTTTAATTTTTCGCAACGATAAGTCCGAGCTATGTCCGAATATGCCCATAATTTGTTCAATTTGATTATGAATGCCTTCTTGCAATGCAGTACCGTTTTTAGGTTTGTTCGTCATGCTGTTCACCTGTCCGTCGTTTCGAGTTTGCTGTTTTACAAATTGTGCTCATAGTGCTCATTATGACCTTTCTTTAAAAGTGATAAACTTGTTCAAGGAAAAGGCGAAAAAGGATGCTCTTTTGCCTTTTTTTATGCTTTCTTATTTCTCAGCAAAATGGTATCCTAGATCAAGTGTGTCAAGTATTGTAAATGATTGTGTGTTCAGGAGGATCGATGTGGGGAATTTAGTTGTGGTTGCAATTGGCGGCAATGCGCTTGTAAAGGATAATGGATATGATTCTGTGCAAGATCAATACGAAGCTGTCTGTTCAATTACTGCCAACATTGCAGATATGGTACAGGATGGATGCGAAGTAGTCGTAACGCATGGCAACGGCCCGCAGGTAGGCTTTGCGATGAGAAGAAGCGAGATTGCCCATAAGGAGCAGGGGATGTCGAGTGTACCTCTAGTCAATTGTGTGGCTGATACTCAAGGCGGAATCGGCTATATGATTCAGCAGGCGCTAACGAATGAATTTATTAAACGCGGCCTGAATAAAAAAGTAGTTACTATTATTACACAGGTGGAAGTTAATAAAGATGATCCCAACTTTCATAATCCAACGAAGCCTGTCGGTGCATTCTTTACTGAAGAGATGGCAGACTCTATGCGTCAGGAGCATCCTGAATGGGTTTTGGTAGAGGATTCGGGAAGAGGCTACCGCAGAGTAGTGCCTTCGCCAAAGCCGATTGATATTGTTGAGAAGGATGCAATTAAAGCGATGATTGATGCGGGATTTGTAGTCGTTGCAGTTGGCGGAGGGGGCATTCCGGTAGTAAAGCGGGAGGACAGCACGTATGAAGGTATTGACGCTGTTATAGATAAAGACTTTGCGACCAGCCTGCTCGCGGATCAGCTGCAAGCTGACTCTTTAATTATAACGACAGGTGTACCAAAGGTTTGTATTAACTTCGGCAAGCCTGATCAGCAAGAGCTGGATGAAATATCGATGGAGCAGCTGGAGCAATATATGAAGGAAAGACATTTTCCGGCGGGAAGCATGCTGCCTAAGGTAGAGGCAAGCTTGAAATTTCTTCATCATAACGGCCAAAATGTCATTATAACGAACCCGGAAAACTTAAGAGCTGCAATTCATCATAATGCCGGCACTCATATCGTAAAACAGTAAAGCATGTATATCGTTTAGCTGTCCACGTCTTTTGTGAAAAAGCGGGACAGTTTTTTTAAATATAAGAAAGTACAAGTTATTTTGACCTCATATCTGTTCTTATTTTTCATCGAAGAAGGTTTCTTCTGCTATCGTTATATAGTAAAATATGTGAGTAGTGAGTTAGAATCGCATTTAGTATACATATTATTTATTATGCAAACTCAATTAAATGGATGTCATTGTGTCATTTTAGTTGTTGCAAAATTAATGCTAGCTAATCAGACGTTTTGATAGTCGCATAATATTATTAACGTCATTAAATATAAAATTAATTACATTAATTAATTAAAGAATTGAGGAATGACTTTGAAATTCAGACCATGTATCGATTTGCATGCAGGGAAGGTAAAGCAAATAGTAGGGGAGACACTTAATTCTGGCAGTGTTACGGAAAACTTTGTATCTGCGCACAGCTCAACTTATTTTGCACAAATGTTCCAGCGAGATCAGCTGACTGGCGGTCATGTCATTATGCTGGGACCTAACAATGAGGAAGCAGCGCTTGAAGCGCTTCGTGCTTATCCGAAGGGGCTGCAAATAGGCGGAGGCATTACTTGCGATAACGCATTGCAATATTTGGAGGCTGGAGCTACGCATATTATCGTAACCTCATTTATTTTTCGAGATGGGAAGCTGCATAAACAAAACTTAATGGATATCGTCGCTTTAGTAGGCAAGGAGCGGCTTGTTATCGATCTAAGCTGCAAGGAAAAGGACGGTAAATGGTACGTAGTCACAAATCAGTGGAAGCAATTCAGCGATTTTGAGGTTAATCAAGAAAATATAGCCTATTTGGAGCAGTATTGCGATGAGTTTCTCATTCACGCTGTTGACGTAGAGGGCAAGCAAAGCGGTATACAGCAAAGCTTGGTGCGCGACTTGGCGAATTGGACGACAATCCCAACCACTTATGCTGGGGGAGCAAGATCGATTGCAGATTTGGAGCTATTTCATACTATCTCTCAAGGCAGGCTGGATATTACAGTGGGCAGTGCTTTGGATATTTTTGGCGGCAAGCAATCCTATGAAGAAGTGGTGCAGTATTGTAAAAACCTATAATATAACGGTGAATTTAAGAGGACATACTCGCAGTTGAGTATGTTTTTTTTGAGTGAATAAAGGTATAAGTTGATGTCATTAAATATATCGTGAGATAGCTGGGCACAGAGCGCTAAGTGCTGAGTGCTAATTAGTTTTCGGAAGTGGTTAATGCAGTTAACCATGTGATTTAGTTACGTAATATTTATTATGTAAACAAAATGTGTTCCGACCTCTATTTACATATGGAGTTTCTACTACGTGTGATATAATGAAAAAATCAAATTTATGACAAAGGTGAACGATGGATAAACTATTTACTTTATCTGAAATCAATCTGCTGAAAGCCCTGTCCAATGAAGATTTAAAAGAAATGGATGAGCTGACACAAATTACGCTGTATCCCAAAAATACGTTCATTCAAACGCCCGATACGTTCGTTGAGAAGTTATTTTACGTGAAAAAAGGAAAAGTGCGTTTGTATCAGCTTAATGCCGAAGGGAAAATGTTTACGCTTGATCTTTTATCGGAAGGAAACGTTTTCGGAGAATTGAATCAGGTATCGCTAGGGACACGAAATCTATATATTGAAGCAATTGAAGAAAGTCATATTTGCACGATAGATCAAATTCGCTTTGAAGCGTTTATGCTCGAACATCCTCGCTTAATGATGAATATGATAGGACTGCTAAGTAAGCGTGTCGGGCAAATGAGCTTGCTTGCGCAGCATTTGGCGCTTGAAAATTTATCTGAACGGATTATTCAAGCTCTCATTAAACTTGCACATCAGTTCGGTCATATGCGAGAAGGAGCGTACATGAAAATTGATTTGCCTATATCGCATCAAGAGCTTGCCGGTTTAGTAGGGGCTTCGCGTGAAGCAGTGACAATGGCGCTGCAGGAGCTTGCGCATAATCACATGATCAAAACGGGCTTTCGCACGATCTACATACATCATAGCAAGCTGTAATATACATTACAGCTTTTTTAGCATGCTGCATTATACAATTATGAAAAAGTTATAAATGGAGCGATCGGAATGGATAGTTCAAATGGTTTGGAAATATCAGCAGCAATATTGCAGCGCAAGGGGGCAAGCAAAGCAGGGGATATTCCGCAGTATGTATTAGAACATTTGCAAGCAGGGGTTATCGCAACTGTTAATTTGACGGAATGGCTTGCGGTTGATCACTCGCTGTTGCTAAAGCAGGTGTTGGCTCAATTCGAGCTGCAGCATTTTCATAATAAATTCATGCAGGAACGATTAAAGGAAAAGAAGATTATGAAAGTAATACCTGCTATTGCAAATGGCTGGAGACTTATTTTAGGAGAAATAGGGGAAGTAGAGGGAAAGGCTGTTTTTCAGAAGCTGTCATCACATCCTTCAGATAGTGTCAGATGCTGGGCTGCATATATTATTGGCCTTAATCCTGAGCTGACTATTGCTCAGAAGCTGCCGCTTATTCGCCCTTTTGCTGGCGATGAACATTTCGGCGTGCGAGAAATAGCGTGGATGGCTGTGAGGGAAGCGATTATTAATGAGCTGGAAGTATCACTTTTCATATTAAAGGACTGGCTAGTGGATCATGATGAGAAAATTAGAAGATTTGCGATAGAAGCTATTCGGCCCAATGGAGTATGGGCTAAACATATAACGAGATTAAAGGAACGTCCTGAAATGGGTTTGCCACTGCTGGAGATTGTCAAATCCGATTCTGCCAAGTATGTGCAAGATTCGGTGTCGAATTGGCTAAACGATGCAAGCAAATCAAATCCTGAATGGGTAAAACAAGTTTGTGCGAGGTGGACAGAAAGCTCGAATACGAAGGAAACGAATCGAATTGTAAAGCGTGCATTACGCAGCTTGAAATAGAAACGAAAGATAAAGATCGAGCGATTCTCATAGTAATTAACGTCATTAAGTAAGTTTAGTTTGTATGGATGCTAAGAGATATGCTTTGAGTGGGATGAGATATGGTGAATGAAATTAGTTTACATCATATTTATTATGTAAACTAATTTGCGTATGATGTAGAAGACGACACCTCCGCGCTGATTTGTTATATACTTTGGGGTGATAAATTCTGTTTTTGTGGAATGAGCATTCACATGCCAAAGCTAACTGCATTTCCTGTACTTAGTTTTAAGAAATTTTGCTTTTTTGTAATTCTAAGGGGAAAAACGAAACGACATCTAGTTTGGCGCGTTTCGCAAAATATAGAGTATTTCAATGAAACTAGATGCATGAAATACATGTAGAATCGTTTATATCGGTAAAAATGAGAAACTAGATGCATGAAATGTACTTAGCTTCCGCAATTGCATGCTCATTTAGCAAGCTTTACATGAACCCAAGCCCAGGAATCCTAATCTTAATCGCAGAGGCAGCCTTTTCTATTGCTTGTTGCAACTATCCACAATTAATCGACAGTCTCACAAAATACGCTATTTCGCAGAAAAACAAGCCAAGGAGCCTGATCAGCTCCTTGGCTTGTACTATTGATTAACCATTTCGACAAAGTGCTTTGCTGTTATAGACAGCGGCATATTCCGCATAATCATAATGCCTACTTGCGCGGGCGGCAGCTGCACATCAAGTTGAATTTCAAATAATGACCTTTCCTCAAGCTCGCTGGACACAAACTCCCTCGTTACAAAGGAAATGCCGAGTCCTTTTTTAGCAAACTCTATAAGCAGGTCAACGCTTCCGACCTCGAATTCCGGTTTTATACTGTAGCCATAGCTTTGAAACAGCTCCGTAATGTTCATTCTAACACGGCTATTGCGCGAGAAAAGAATGATCGGATACTGCAGCAGCATTTCCATTGACAATACTTTTCCCTTCAAATCAGCATACTTGGCTCCAGCAACGAAGCAATCCTGCAATTGAATGCTTTCTTGCACTTCAAGCTGCGGATCAACTATTGGCATCCGAACGACACCCAAATCAATTTTACCTTCCTTTAAAAAAGAGATGACTTCTGGCGTCGTTCCATGGTTCAGATGAATTTTCACATCGGGATAGCTGCTGTGGAAGCTTTCTAGATAAGGAAGCAAATAGTGCTTAAACAAGGAGTCGCTGCCGCCGACTCTCAATTCTCCGCTTTCCAGGTGTTTAAGCGCATGCATCTTTTCCTCGGCCAGTGTAATCAATATTTGCGATTGTTCAATATACGAAAATAAAATCGAGCCTTCCTGCGTCAGTGTTACTCCCTTGGGAGTACGGTAAAACAAGGTAATGCCAAAGCTTTCCTCTAGTTGCTTAATAGCATGGCTTACGCTGGGCTGGGTAAGGAATAGAACTTTGGCGGCTTGAGTGAGACTGCCTGTTTTTGCAGCCCAATAAAATACTTTATACAGCTCATAGTTGTTAGTCATAGACGCCATCTATATCTCCTGTCCGATATATTAATTACTTATATAGGTCTATTTCGTATTATAGTGTAGTTAGGGGAAAGAAGCTACCATGCTGTTTTGATTCAAGCAAGCAAAATAACTACAGAAAATAGATACAAATTTCAGGAAGGAGTCGTGGAGATGGAATCAGCCTCATTTATATTATTTGGCGCAACAGGAGATTTGGCAAAACGAAAAATATATCCTGCGTTGTTCAACTTATTTCTTGAGAAAAAGCTTCCTGAAGCATTTTCTGTGATTGGCCTGGGCAGGCGTGAATGGTCCGATGACATGTTTCAAAAAAATGTTGAGCAAGCGGTTCACAGCTTTTCAAGAAAACAAGCAGGAAGGGAAGATGAGCTGAAGCAGTTTCTTGCTAAGTTTCGCTTCCAAGTGCTGGATATCGGCCGCGAGGAAGATTATAGAGCATTGCTGCAGCTTGTCGAGCAAAGAGAAGCTGAGCTGAATATATCGCCAAACCGAATCTATTACTTGTCGGTAGGCCCGGAATTTTTCGAGCCGATCGCAAACAATATTAGAAATAGCGGCCTTGGCACAGCCAAAGGTTGGAAGAGGTTGGTAATCGAAAAACCGTTTGGTTATGATTTGCTATCTGCAAGGGAATTGAATGAAAATTTAAATCATTCCTTTGAGGAAAAAGAAATTTATCGCATTGATCACTATCTTGGCAAACCGATTGTACAAAAGCTAGGCGAGCTGCAAGCTGTAAATCCTGAGCTGCAAGCCGTGCTTAGAAACCGCGAGATTGCTAATGTGCAAATCGTTGCCAATGAAACAGTCGGCGTTGAGGAACGCGCAGGCTACTATGATAAAGCAGGGGCAATCCGGGACATGTTCCAAAACCATTTGCTGCAGCTGCTCATGATGGTCGCTTCACATATTCCTAAACATCGCGATCCAGATTCAGGCGAGCTGCCGAAGCATGTCGTTATGGAATCGCTGAGAACATTGCAAGCAAGCCATATTCAAAGTGAAATTGTGCGCGGGCAATACAGAGCGGGAGTCTTACAGAATGAGCCGGTAAAAAGCTACATAGATGAGCCAGGTATTTCTGAAAGCTCTCATAATGACACATTTATTGCAGCCCGACTGGAAATTAATCATCCGCTTTGGTCCGGCATACCGTTTTATATCCGTACAGGCAAGAGACTAAAAGAGAAGTCCACGCGAATCGTTATTGAATTAAAGGAAGCAGCTCCTGCAGCATTTGCGCCAAGCCAATCTTCAGCATCCTCTTCAAGGCCTAGTCAAGCGTCTAAGCTATTAGTATTTGAGATGAGCCCTAACGAAGGCATTTGGCTGCATTTATGCTCAAGAGATTCTATATATAAAGGGGAATTTATTCCTCTTCATGTCGATCATCATAAGGATCCAGCAGATATTCCAGAAGCCTACGAAAACCTTATTTTTGATGCGCTTCGCGGTGATTCAACCTTCTTTGCGCATTGGGATGAGGTAGAGCTTTCCTGGGAATGGGTACAGCCTGTGCTTGATGCATTCCAAAACAATGAGGTTCCGCTTCATTACTACGAAGCAGGAACATATGGACCGTCTGCAGCTGACCAATTGCTGGAGAAGGATGGCTTCAAATGGTGGTTTGATGCTAAACCAGCATCAAATAATAAAACGAACGAAGGAGATTTATATGTCTACAACCAAAACTATTGAACAATTAGCAATTGACACGATTCGTACATTGTCTATTGACGCTATTAACAGTGCCAACTCTGGTCATCCGGGTTTGCCGATCGGTGCAGCTCCAATGACATATGCACTTTGGGCTAACCAGATGAATCATAACCCTGGCCACTCCAAATGGTTTAACCGCGACCGTTTCGTGCTGTCTGCTGGTCACGGATCTGCGCTTCTATACAGCATGCTGCACCTTGCAGGCTATGATGTATCTTTGGATGATGTGAAGCAATTCCGCAAGCTGAACAGCAAAACTCCAGGCCACCCAGAGTTTGGTCATACTGACGGGGTAGAAGCAACAACTGGCCCGCTAGGCCAAGGTGTTGCAATGGCTGTTGGCATGGCTATGGCTGAAGCTCATCTAGCAGCCAAATTCAACAAGCAAGAGTTCCCAGTTGTTGACCATTACACATATGCCCTTGTTGGCGATGGCTGCCTCATGGAAGGTGTTGCGTATGAAGCCATGTCCATGGCAGGTCATATGAAGCTTGGCAAGCTGATCGTATTGTACGATTCGAATGAAATTTCTCTGGATGGCGAATTGAATCTTTCCTTTAGCGAAAATATACAAAAGAGAGCGGAATCGGCAAACTGGCAATACTTGAGAGTAGAGGACGGCAATGACGTTGCGGGCATTACTGAAGCAATTGCTGCTGCCAAGAAAAATGATTCGCAGCCGACTCTAATCGAAATCCGCACTATTATCGGCTATGGCAGCCCGGTTGCAGGCACGAGCAAGGCCCACGGCAATCCGCTTGGCAAAGAAGGCGCTAAAGCTACGAAAGAAGCATACGGCTGGAACTATGAGGAAGAATTTACTGTGCCTGAGGAAGTGAAAGCTCACTTCGCAGCACTTAAAGAGCAAGGTGCAGCTAAAGAAGGGCAATGGAACGAGCTTCTGGCTGCTTACAAAGCCAGCTACCCGGAGCAAGCAAACGAGCTTGAGCAAGCGATTGACGGTTCTGTTCTTATCGATGCTTCCGACATTCTTACTTTTGACAGCTCCAAAGCGATTTCGACTCGTGTTGCGAGCGGTGAAGCTATCAATCATTACATTAAAGCTGTGCCGTCTATCTTTGGCGGAAGCGCGGATTTGTCCGGCTCTACAATGACTGATATTAAAGGCGATCAAAAATTTGCTATTGAGTCGGGCGCAGGTCGCAACGTGTACTTTGGCGTTCGCGAGCATGCAATGGGAGCTGCTGGCAACGGTATGGCTCTGCATGGCGGCGTGAAAGCTTTCGTAAGCACATTCTTCGTATTCAGTGATTACTTGCGTCCATCCATCCGCTTGGCAGCCATTCAAAAATTGCCAGTCGTCTATGTATTTACACATGATTCAATTGCAGTAGGCGAGGATGGCCCGACTCATGAGCCGGTCGAGCATTTGTCAGCTCTTCGCACAATTCCTGGACTTACTGTTATTCGCCCATCAGATGCGAATGAAACAGCAACAGCTTGGGCTTACGCCTTGCAGCAAAGCGAAGGTCCAGTAGCATTGGTGCTAAGCAGACAGAACCTTCCTGTTCTAGAAGAGACTAAGGCGAATATGGATGGATTGTCAAAGGGTGCTTATGTATTGTCCGAAACAAACGATAAGCCAGAATTAATTCTTATCGCGACGGGCTCAGAGGTTTCACTTGCAGTAAATGCAAAAGCTGAGCTTGAAAAAGAAAATGTGTCTGTACGTGTTGTTGCTATGCCTAGTATGGAGCTTTTTGAGCGTCAAGCTAACGAATACAAGCAGTCTGTACTGCCAAATGCAGTTACGAATCGTATCTCCATTGAAGCAGGCATTTCAACAGGCTGGGATCGTTACATTGGCTTTAGCGGCAAAGCAGTTAGTATCGATACATTCGGAGCATCAGGTCCAGGCGCTGAAGTGCTTAACTATTTTGGATTTTCAACTGAAAATGTAGTAAAATTAGCAAAAGAGTTAGTGAAGTAGTAATTAGTAGCCCTATTGCTGTTTTCTGGTTATAACCTGATTTTAAAAAAGTTGATAAGCAACAATAAACTAATATTGGGGGATTGCACAATGAAGTTTTTTATTGATACTGCAAATTTGGATGATATTAAAAAAGCGTACAAGCTTGGAGTTCTATCCGGCGTAACGACTAACCCTTCGCTAGTTGTCAAAGAAGGCGTAAAATTTGAGGATCGTATCGTTGAAATCCTACAAGCTGTTCCAGAAGTTGAATCTGTATCCGCAGAGGTTACTCCGGACGCAATAACGGCTGAAGAGATGATCGCGCAGGCGGATGAACTGATCAAGCTGAACAACAATGATAAAAACATTACAATCAAGCTGCCTATGACGCTTGCAGGTTTGGAAGCTTGCCGCTACCTAACTAAAAAAGGCGTTAAAACAAACGTAACGTTGATATTTACTGTTAACCAGGCTTTGCTTGCAGCTCGCGCTGGGGCAACTTATGTATCGCCTTTCCTTGGTCGTCTTGACGACATTTCCGAAGATGGCGTACAATTGATCGTTAAAGTTGCTGAGTTGTTCCGTACTCATAAGCTTGAATCTCAAATTATTGCGGCTTCTGTTCGCCATCCTGATCATGTTACTCGCGTTGCGATGGCAGGTGCGCATATTGCTACGATTCCATTCTCAGTCATTGAGCAAATCTCCAAGCATCCACTTACAGACCAAGGTCTTGAGAAGTTTGCTGCAGATTGGAAAAAAGCAGTTAACTAATAACGTTAACATGAAGTACTGAAAAAATGATTATATGAGTAGGGGGTTTCATTCACCTGTAAAGGGAGTGGAGCCTCCTTTTTTGAAATATAAGAAAGGTTACGTTTTTTTATCCTTATACCCGTTCTTATGTTTCATCGGTAAACGCGCCTGTCCAAAGGACGACGCTGCCGTTTCTCTTTGCATATATTGTAGATGACATTGATAAAGGAGTGAGGATCATGCGACTATGGCATCAAAGCTTAATTAAACATTTGCCCAGTGTTAAGGATTATAAAGGCTGTTCCAATCAACTGGGAGGACAGCATACTGAAATTAGAATGATACTTGCTTCGATCAAACGTCATGGAAAAGTTAATCACTCGGTAGTTAACTACGTTAATGATCATCCTTTGAGCAGCTTGCGTGCCTACGGCCTGCTTATTATTGATGAAATGAAAAAACGCGGCTTCAATACGAGCGAGGAAATTGAACAGGAATATCGCGATGATGAAGATGCGCTCCGGCTTTATCAGCTTGCACAGGAAGGTGCAATTATTTATCCAGAGCACGATGATCAATATTTAGCAGAATGTATAAGCAATTTAGAAGGAAAAGGCATTTACATTAACATGTAATCCCCATGAATTCACTATTGTCCTTCGGTTAAGATACTTTTAATCTCGTCGTCTGCACGAATTAAATAACTGTCAGCAGAGACAGCAGATTTCCTTCAGATAATAGGGTTCAAATCTTGCAGAGTGAATGTTTCCTCTGTTTTTTGTTGTGCAAATTGATCTTCTTCATTGTTCCTCTTCCGCCCTCATTTCCCTTTATCTAGTCTTCGAAAGTCTCTTGAACCCGCATGAAATCTATATAAATCCAGGCTGAAAACCTAAAAAGCATAGCATCACAAAAAATGAGTACAGCGTTTTGGAGATAAGGTGTAGCACCATAAAAAGTGAAGATTTCACTAGGAACAAGAGTGTGCTAGCGTAGAAATCGATTCAACTGCAATGGCTGAAGAGATCGCGAGACAGAAGAAAGGAGGGAGAAAATGAAGCAGGCCATCGAGACCACTTTAACAGCAGAAAAGAAAGAGAAATCTTTTAAACGTAAATTTTCTTGGAGCAAGGAGTTTGCGCGCAACCGTTTTTTGTATGTGCTGCTTGTACCGGTTGCCCTATATTTAATTGTATTTAAATATGCCCCTATGTTTGGAGAAATTATTGCATTTAAAAACTACCGTTTGGCGGATGGAATTATGGGTAGTCCCTGGGTTGGGTTCCAGCAATTTGAGAAGCTGTTTGCCAGTAAAGAGTTTTATGTCGTTTTAAAAAATACGCTGCTGCTCAATTTGTACCATTTGGCTTTTGCTTTTCCTGTGCCTATTTTATTAGCAGTTTTGCTTAATGAAGTACGGGTGGAATGGTATAAGCGAACATTGCAAAATCTGCTTTATATCCCACATTTTATTTCATGGGTTGTGCTTGGCAGTATTGTAATTGCTTTACTGTCGCCATCGACCGGCTTTATCAATTTTTTGCTAAAGGGCTTCGGTATGGAGCCGATTTATTTTATGGCGGACAAGTTTTGGTGGCCGGTCAGCTTTGTCGTCTCCGGCATATGGAAGGAAGCAGGCTTCGGAACGATTCTGTATTTGGCAGCTATGGCATCGATTGATCCTACGCTCTATGAGGCGGCCAAAATCGATGGCGCCAACAGGCTCAGGCAAACCTGGCATGTTACTTTGCCGGGCATACGCAGCACGATTGCGATTTTGCTTATTTTACAGGTCGGCAATATGATGGAGGTCGGTTTTGAACAGGTGTATGCGCTGCGAAACGATGCGGTTACCAGCGTAGCAGAGGTAATCAGCACGTTTGTGTATACGAGGGGACTAATTAATTTACAGTACAGCTATACGACAGCACTCGGTTTATTCCAGTCAGTCATTGCTCTAATTTTAGTTGTAGCCGTTAACCGGATTATTAAAGCAATGGGCGAGCGTGGCTTATGGTAGCTGGAATCAAGAAAGGAGGAAGTGCTTATGAGCAAGCAATTGTCATCGCCAGCTTGGGCGAGGTGGCTGATCTATATCTTTTTGGCACTTTGCGCTTATACGACGCTGTTTCCGTTTGTTAACATTATCGCGACATCGTTCAGCAGCAGCAGGGCCATTAACGCAGGTGAAGTATTTATGTGGCCAATCGAGCTTACATTTGACGCCTACAACAACTTAATACGAGACGGGCAGTTAATTATAGCTCTTAAAAATACAGTTATCATTACTGTTATTGGTACAGCGCTCAATATGCTGTTTACGATTATGGCGGCTTATCCGCTTTCCAAAAGCCGCTTGAAGGTGCGAAATGTGATGCTGATGGCGATATTGTTCACCATGCTTTTCAGCGGCGGCCTTATTCCAAAGTTTTTATTGGTCAACTCGCTTGGACTGAATAATACGTATTGGGCATTATGGCTGCCTGCACTTATAAGCGCATACAACCTGTTTGTTATGAAGTCCTTTTTGGAGGGCTTGCCGGAGGAGCTTGAGGAATCGGCAGCGATTGATGGCGCAAGCGAGGCTCGTATTTTGTGGCAAATTATATTGCCGCTGTCCAAGCCTGTTATTGCAGCCTTAACACTGTTCTATGCCGTTACCTGGTGGAACTCCTATATGAATGTATTAATTTATATCCGCAGTACAGACAAAATGTCGCTTATGGTGAAGCTGTATCAAATGATCGATTTGGTGAGCGATGATCTGCTGCGGGGAGAAGGCGTGTTGCAGGTCGTGACGACACCGGAATCCATCCGGGCAGCAGCTATAGTATTCGCGATTGTACCGATTCTTTGTGTTTATCCGTTTCTGCAGAAGCATTTTATTAAGGGCGTATTGCTAGGCTCTATAAAAGGGTGATGCTTAACAGGAAGAATGAGATGAATCTACAAATCTATGAAACTAGTGATATCTGAAGTGCATATGCTGCACTTTTTGATATAATAAAAAAGCTATTAGGAGGTCTAACATGCAAAAAAAGAAGAGGAAAGTAAGTAAAGGGTATTTATTGATGACCGTACTGACCCTGCTTGTCATGCTGGTGTCAGCATGTTCCGGGGATGGAACGAAAGGTCCTGCCAATGAAGGAAATACATCTCCAAAGCCGCAAAACAGTGAAAATACAGATGCAGGCAATGAAGGAAAGGATCCCTATGAAGGGCTTCCGAAAAAAGTGAGCATTTCCATGTTTGACCGCGGCCAAGTGTCCAGTGATGAAGGTACTTACGAGGATAACCGCTGGGTAAAATGGATTCGCGAGCAATCCGGCATCGATGTATCGATTGTACCTGTACCACGCAATCAGTCGCAGGATTCCTTGAATGTTTTGTTTGCATCCCATCAGGCTCCTGATTTGGTATGGGAGTTTGACCGTTCTTATATCGGCAAACTTGTATCACAAGGCGTCATTCAGCCGATCGGTGATTATATTGAAAAATACAGCACATCCTACAAAAAATATTTACAAGAAAACCCCGACCTGCTGCCTCACTTAACCTTTAACGGTGAAATGTATGCCGTTACTGCGAAGCGTCCCAGCACAGCGATTGCTAATCATGGTATTTGGATTCGCCAGGATTGGCTTGACGAGCTGAAGCTGCAGCAGCCGCAAACGGTTGAAGAACTGATCGAGGTGGCAAAAGCGTTCAAAGAGCATTTTAAGGGAAGCACGCCTATTGTAGGCCATACAACGAATGATATTTACTCTGCGATGTATGGAGCCATGAACTTTATGTGGTACGTAGAGGACGGCAAAATGACTTACGGAGCTACGCTTGACCGTTTTGCCGATGTGATTGGACTTGAAAAGCAGCTTTATGAGCTGGGGCTCGTAGACCGCGAATATTTGACAGATAAGGACAACCAGCGCGCCAAGCAGCTGTGGACGACAGGGAAAGCAGGCATCTATATGGGACAGTGGGGTGCCGGTAATAACGATATTATGATTCAGGATTTGCTCACTAATATTCCAGAAGCACAGCCCGTTCCGCTGGAAATGGTCGCTTCGCCATACGGTAAATTCGGTGCTTATCAAGAAGCAGCGCCTAATATTTTTGTAACCTTTAACAAAGAAATGAAAAATCCAAAGGCTGCAGTTGAATATTTGGATTGGCTAATTGACGGCGGCTGGTTTACGCTCGCATATGGCGAAGAAGGCGTCCATCATGAGATCAAAAACGGTGTTCCGAAAAAAATGAATATGGACAAATTCAATAAGGAAGTTTTGTATGCGGGAGAGTATGCTGTTTTGCGCCAGCAGGTCATTAATCCAGAAGATTTAATCGCACTGGCAGCTGATGATGAGCTATCGCAAAAAATTGCGCATTTGAATGTAGAATCGATCAAGCTGGCACTTAAAAATGAATTCCGCAGAGATATTCCTTTCCAGCCTAGCTTCGATGAAATTAATGAGATTCGCTCAACGTTGGATACCTTTATCAAGGAAACGCGTGCTACAGCCGTTACGCAAGGAGAAAAGTATGACGGGCAGTGGGCGATTGCCGAAATTCGCAAGGAATGGGAAAGACTTGGCGGCAAGAAAGCTGAAGAAATCGCGCAGCAGTGGTATGAGGACAATAAAAGCAGTTTTTAATAGCAGCATCTAGGTGCTGTATTGACATCAAAGATGGATAGGGAGAGGAAGAGCAGATATGAAGCTGTTAAAAAATCAGAGGTATTTGAAAGCAATTGTGATCTTGGCGCTCACTCTGTTCTTCCTTGTCTCCACCTCTATTTTTTTTACGTACACGGTATTGAACAATAAGCTCAAACAGCAGCTCGTCGATACCAATATGGAGCTGCTCAGGCAGGTTGATCATAAGCTTGATCATACGCTGCAATATATTGACAAGCTGACGATTCAGCTGCTGAAAAACGACGAGGTTATCCGTTTTTTCGACTATGAAATGACGGAGCAGGAGATTAAAAATAATCAGATGCGCATTAACAATCTGATGACCAATGCGATTCAAAGCATGGACAATATTTTTACGATAGATATGTACTCCTATACGAAGCAGCGTCTAGTGTCAGGCAATATTTTGTCAGGTGATGCTCTGGCCAATGATTTGCAGTGGATCTCGCAGTTCGAGGATTACGGCGGTTATTACAAATGGATTTCGTTCAAAAGAATGATAGCGAACCGCTCGGAGTACCCGATTTACAAAAACGTCGTTTCTCTTATCCGAACCTATCCGCTTATCCATCCAGTTGGATCGAGGAAAGGGGCCATCGCTTTTAATGTAAAGGAAGATTCCTTATACAGCTTAATTCAAAAGTCGGCAGAGGAAGCAGATGACGGACAGACGTTTGTGATCGATAAAGAGGGAGTCGTTGTGCTTCATTCCGATAAAAGCAAGCTTGGCAAGGATATTAGCGAGTTCCCTTATATCGACCGCATACTAAATACCAGCTTGTCAGGCGGTCATTTTATAGCGGAAGCGGAACAGGCAAGCTCCTCTGTGTTTTACATTCATTCCTCCTATACAGATTGGACGATGATTCGTGTAGTGCCGCAGGTGCAGCTAACGAAACCGCTTGCTGTATTCAGAAATGGTTTGATCATATTAGCGGCCGTACTGTTTGTTTTTGTGACGGTTTCGGCAGCTTTTGTCGGACGCTGGACCTTAAGGCCGATGAATCGGTTTATTCAATCCATGCGAGGCAAGCTGATCAAGCATGAGTTCAAAAAAGACACGGATGATTTTCATTATTTTGAGTATGTTGTACAGGACATACTGGATGACCGCGAGCAATTGCACAAGCAGGTATTGGAAAGCAAGCCGCTTATCAAGTGGCGGCTTATGACGGAATTGCTTGCCGGAAAAGGCAACAATCAAGCTGTTATGAGAGCTTATATGGAGCGGCTCAAAGTTTCCTTGTTTGAGGATCAATTTGTAGTGATGAGTATTGAGTTCGATAATAAGGAACAGATCGCATCTCCGCAAGATTTGCATCTTTATGCCTATGCACTATGCAATGTAGCGGAAGAGCTGATGAATGCAGAAAGCCAGGGGATTGCAGCAGAGCTGGATAACGGAAAATGTGCTGTTATTATGAGCTTCGAGGGCGAGGAGGACCGAGGACGCCATTATTTGCGGGCGGTGGCAACGGCTGATTTGATGAAAGAGTTTGTCCGCGAGTATTTTAACCGAACGATTACGATAGGAATTGGCGGGCCGGTACAGCAGCTGGAGGACATACATCGCTCTTACAAGCAGTCATTAGAGGCGCTTAGCTACAAGCTTGTCATGGGGGGCAATACGATAATTACGCTTGAGGATATTGTCAGTGACCCTTCCCCTCAATTCTATAAGCTCAGTGCGATGACAGACGGCATCCTAGCATCCGTTAAAATGCTGGATGCAGAAAAGGTGCAGCAGCAGCTCCAACGCTGGTTTGAGGCTATAGCTGAAAATGGCGTTCCTTCAGAAATGATTATGCAGCTTGTTGTGCAATGCTTGATGAAGGCAGCTACAGTTGCAGCTGATATCGGAGTGGATACTAGCGGTGTATTTCCTGAACAATCTTTAGTGGAGATGCTGAACCAGTACGAACGACTTGAGCAGCTTGAACAGTTCACCGTTACCGCGCTGCAGCAATTAGTTAACAGCATTAAGGAAAAACGCAGCTACCGGGAGAAGAACGATGTAATTGACAAGGTTATGGATTATATCCAAGAAAACTATATGCGTAATGATCTTTCGCTTAATTTAATTGCCAGCGAGTTTCATATAAGCCTCTCTCATTTGAGCAAGCTGTTCAAGGAACAGGAGGAGTGCAATTTTATTGATTATTTAATAGATTTGCGGATGGGGCATGCCAAGCGCAAGCTGTCAGATACAGAGGAGAAAATACGTGACATTGCAGAGCAGGCCGGTTACTCCAACGTGAACAGTTTTGTCCGCATTTTTAAGAAGATGACAGGACTTACGCCAACTGAATATCGGGAACGAAATAAAACGCAATAAAAGAACAGGAGGAGAAATGATGTTTTCTAATAAAAAAATATCTTCTAAAGTATCTTCTATTATTGCAATAGCTTTATTTTTTCAATTGCTTATGCTGCCGGGTGGTTTTGCGGCTGAGGCTGGAGGAGATGAACAGACCGCAGCTTCTGCAGCAGATCTTCAATATGTTATCAGTGATTTTGAAACGGGTGATGATGATTGGGAGTATAGCTTTGGCGAGCAGCCGAATATACAAGGAGCCTTTGAAATCGTTGAGCTTGAAGATGAGTATACCGGCGGGCATGCAGGGAAGCTGAGCGCTGATTTTTCGCAAAGCAGTAAAGATAAAGCTGCATATACGGCAATGCGCAAAGACTTTGAAGCGCTGGAGCTGGGGAAATATGCCTTTTGGGTAAAAACAGCGGAGCTGAAAGCTGTGCGTATCCGCACAACTGACGCAACAGGTCAAGTATTCCAGCAGAAGATTAACTTGCAGGATTCAGCTGAGTGGCAGCAGGTTGTTGTAGATCCGATAACCTCAAGCCAGTATTGGGGCGGAGCGGCTAACGGCAAATGGAATGCGCCCGCGAAGAAAATTGCGATCATGATAGACCGCAACGATATAAAGGACGGGAAGCTTACTGCAAGCATGCTAGTTGATAGAATTACGGCCGACCTAAATATCCCGGATTTAGCAATCAAACAATCTGTAATGGGCAATATTTATTTGGATAATGAGCTGGTAGCTTTTAATGTTTCTACCAGGTTTTCGGAAGTGATCTGGCAGGTTTATAATTTGAACGGTGAGCTGGTTCGTGACGGAATCGCACAAATTGCAAGCGACGGCCGTGGGATCGTTCAATTGCCAGGTTTGCAGCTTGGCTACTATACCCTGGAACTGTCTGCACAGTCAGCAGATGGAACGCCAGTTCGGCTTAAGACTCCTTTTGCTTTGCTGTCCGATTATGATTGGGTTGCCGTTGAGGATTCGCCATTCGGCATTGCTGCGCATTTGCATAGAGAATCGTTTGGGTGGAGCGGCGAGCTGGCCCGATTAATCAGGTACGCGGGAGCGAAAACGGCGCGCGGCGGTTATGAATGGTCCATCGAAAAGTCACTGGGGCAATATACGTTTACGCCTCAGCCTGAAAGATTTATGTCTTTTGTGCAGGCAGAAGGCTTGAAGAGCATGTTTGTAAGCGGATACAATCATCCGCTTTATGATAATAATATGACGCCATATACAGATGCGGGACGTGAGGGCTTTGCTAATTATGTAAATGCTTATATTGAGCATTTTAAAGATCAACTGGTCGGTGTGCAGGTATACAACGAATTTAACGGCGGCTTTGGCAAAAGAGGCAATAGTCCGGCAGATTCCAAACCGGAATATTACTATAAGCTGCTGAAAAAGACTTATGAAACAGTAAAGGAAAATCATTCTGACTTTATTGTCAGCGGAATGGTTAGTGCGGGTATCGATCTGGAGTGGATAGAGGAAGTGTTAAAGCTTGGCGGCATGAATTATCTCGACAATATTGCTGTTCATCCTTACCGTTATGGACGCGCTGTAGTAAAGGACCGTGCGCCGGAAGGGATGGCTGTGGAGCTGGAGCAATTAAAACAGCTGATTCGTGAATATAATGATGGCGAGCTGAAGCCGATCTGGATTTCAGAATTTGGATGGCCGACGCATCAGGCAGCTATAGGGGTAGATGAGAAGACGCAGGCTGATTTTCTAGTGCGGGCTTATGTCATCGCCTTGTCGCAAGGTGTTGAACAAATCGTATGGTATAACTTGATGAACGATGGTCTGCAAGCTGATTATAACGAGCATAATTTCGGACTGGTCCGTTTTAAAGATGATCCGCTTGGCGCTCATACTCCTAAACCATCGTATGTAGCGTATGCTGCAATGACAAGAGAGCTGACTAATGCTGCATTTATTGAAGAGGAAAGCTATGGAGGCGATATAAAAAGCTTTCTGTTTGAACGGGACGGCGAGGAGCTGAGAGCAGTTTGGGCCGTGGAAGATACAAATGCTGTTATCCTTACGGATGAACCGCTTCAAATAACCGATATAACCGGCCATACAGAACAGTTCGTGCCGTATAACGGCAAAATTTATTTGACGCTAAATGGCGAGCTGCTCTATTTAAAAGGAAATCTGGACAGCATCACAAGCGATAATACGTTCACTGTAATAGGTGAAGAAAGCTTTATCGGGGATGAAACAGGCTTCACCGTTCAGCTGAATAATGAAGACTTTGACGGTGAGCTTAAGGTTGCATTGGCGGTGGAGGGCAACAGCTATACCATTGCAGCTGTAAAAGGAAATAGCTCCTCGGAACGCATCACGGTATCACCGGCACGTGATACTGCTTTCCGTTCGTCTGTTATTTCGATTAAAAACGGTGAACAAACGATAGGCCGCTTGCGTCATTCATTTAATGCTTTTGAGGCAAGCGATGTGAAAGTGAAGCCGATACTTTCATTTAATGAAGATGGCAGCTTTAATCAATCTCTGGAACTTGAGATTGTAAACTTTGGCAAGGTCAAGTCTTTATTAGCGGCAGCTGTATCTTGGTCACTGGGCGATAAGTCCGGCAGACAGCAATTGAATGGGCAAATTATGCCGGGGGAGAAGCGCCGGTTCAATATTCCATTAGAGGCAGTTCCGATGGGAACTGATTTGCCTGCTGATGTTCAAGTCGATTTCGAATCCGGCTTGCCATTTCAATTTAATGGGAATCTAAGCTTTAATCCGATAATGCGAGGTGACGGTACAGTCGGGAAAGAAGATGGCGAAGGTGAAGATCAGTTACTGCCAACAATTGATTTGGCAAAAGGGAAAAAGATATTACAATCGGGCCATAGCGGCAGTATTGATGTTACTGGCCATATATGGCTGCAGTATGATTCAGAATATTTTTATTTGCTGGCCGACGTAGAAGATGATATTCACGCTGTTCCTGCAAGCGGGGCGGATATTTGGAATAATGACAGTATTCAATTTGCGATAGTACCGGGAGTTCCGGGCGAGAGTAAGGGGTGGTACGAGTTTGGCATTGCAGATACGCCGGATGGCACGCATGTGCACCGTTGGAGTAATCTGATCGGAAAAGTGTCGGAGCCTGTACAGTCTGCTAAAGCTGAAGTGATACGGGACGAGGAACAGAAACGTACGATTTACAAGCTTGCGCTGCCGTGGCAGGAGCTGGAGCCGATCAAGCCTGAGCGAGGCGAGGTTATTAGCTTTTCCTTGCTAGTAAATGACAATGATGGGAACGGACGGCACGGATGGGTAGAGTGGGCCTCTGGCATCGGAGCCGAGAAGCGGGCTTCCTTGTTCCGCTCGATGCAGTGGATTCATACTGAAAGTCAGCCTCAGGCACAT
Source organism: Paenibacillus sp. GXUN7292 (assembly GCF_050864975.1). Classification (NCBI taxonomy): domain Bacteria; kingdom Bacillati; phylum Bacillota; class Bacilli; order Caryophanales; family Paenibacillaceae; genus Paenibacillus; species Paenibacillus sp. GXUN7292. Next base: position 78,058 of record NZ_JBOZWO010000024.1, read on the forward strand.
GATGCTGCTTTTAAAACAAGCACAGACAAGGCATTGACAGGAAGTCTGGTCGCCGAGCATGCAGAAGGAACGGTGATAAGCTATGAGCTTGTAAGAGACGGGGAACTGGGTACAGCACAGTTGAACGAGCAGGATGGAATATTCCTCTATACCCCGAACAAAGGGGTAAGTGGAGAGGACAGCTTTACATTCCGTGTTCACGATGGCTTCGGCTATTCCAATATTGCTGTTGTCACAATAGAAATTGAAAAAAATGCTGTGGTATTGCCGGGAAATACGTATACTCCAGGCGAGTATAAATCAACGAATGGAAAGCTTGAGCTGCCAGCCGGTGCTGCGGGCAGACTATCATTTCAAGATCAAATTGAGCTAATCTTTCCAGCAGGTACTGCTGATCAGCCGCTTATATTTACGATAATGGAGCTTGACGGGCATATAGCGGAGCTGCCAAAGCAAACCATCACAACGCTTGGGAAAATTTATGAGCTTGCTCAAAATAAGGATACAGAGCTTAAGCATCCGGTTCAAGTGAGTGTAAAAGCTGATCTGGAGCAATTGGGACAGGATGAAAAAGCGGTGCTGTATGCTTATGATGCTCAATCCGGGAAGTGGAAAGCGTTGGATACGGAAGTAAAAGCGGACAGGCTAATTGCCCAATTGCATGAACTAACGGCTATTGTGGCGTTAATCGTTCCTGCTGATGGCAGCACAGATGGAACAGAGGAGAGCGAAGGCTCGAAAACCGTACAATTTACGGATATTGCCGGACATTGGGCTGCCGCAGCCATTCAAGAAGCGGCTCAAAAAGGGCTGATTAATGGGCTGCCGGACGGATCGTTCAAGCCGAACCGGGAAGTGACCCGAACTGAATTTGCCGTTATGCTGGTCCGCGCTTTGCAGCTTCCTGGCGAGACAGACGGCAAGGTATTTGCTGACGATAGTTTGATTCCAGGCTGGGCGAAACAGCAGGTGTACATGGCAGCCCGCTTCGGATTGCTCCAAGGTTACAGCGATGGTTCGTTTGCCGGACAAAGGCCGATTACACGCGCAGAGCTGGCTGTAATGACAGATAGAGCGCTGAAGCTTATTGCGGGAGTACGGACAGATAAGTCAGACGCAGCTGCTGGATACTTTGCTGATGCGGATGCTATTCCGTTTTGGGCTGAGGCAGCGGTGAAAACAGTCCGGGATGCAGGCTTGCTTCAAGGACGCGGTGACAATCGCTTTGCCCCAGGCGAAAAGACGACTCGGGCTGAGGCGGCAGTATTGTTACTTAGACTGCTAAAGCAATAACCGAATACGAAACCATGCTCTGGTGAGAGAGGAGAGAAGCGTATGCTTGCTAAAACCGAGTTTACAGACCAAAAGACAGGGTTGACTGTACAAGTTCTGGGTAAGCCAGGCGTTGATACAAGCCATCAATATTTTACGGCGATGAGTTGGATGAGTGACAGCCGGCATATGTTGCTTTGCACCCAGATCGATGAAGAAAAAAAAGGGAAGTATATCAAGACAGATATTATGGATGGAAGAACAGAGGTTATCGCAGAGCGTCTGGATTGGGGACGCGGGCTTGTATCGCAACAGGATGTTTTTTATTATTACGATGGACCATTAATTTATGAATTTAATTTGATCACATGTCAAACCCGTACAGTATGTACCCTTAATCCAGATGAAACGGTATATGGGCCTCTTTCCATTACGAATGACGGGAAAAAGATGGGGATTTATTGGCGTAAAGGAAACGACTGGACGATTGGCACTCTTGATATAACAAACGGGCTGGTGGAGAAAGCGGCCAGCCCAGGCTTTGCCGAGCCTTATCCTATAGCTAATCATGCGATGATTAATCCTGCTTATCCTCATTTAATATTCTTTTCGCATGAAGGACAGACAGAATATATTGCCGACCGGATTTATATCATCGATACAGACAGCGGCATAATTAAAAATGCTTACCATCAGAAAAAACTCGAAGGTGGAGAGTTGGTTGAATTTGTCGGGCATGAGATGTGGTCTGCGGACGGAGATTATTTATATTTTGTTAAATACCCGCAAAGTCCTTTAAAACCTACTGGTGTGCACCGGATAGATAAACAGAGTAGTGAAGCGTCGCTAATTAACGGCGACTATAACTACTGGCATGTATCGTTAAGTCCAGACGGGAAATGGGCGGTTGCGGATACAATTGAGCAGGAGGCAATCAGCAAGATTGTACTGATCCATTTGGAAAAACGATCTTCAAGGATGCTTTGTGAGCTGCCTATATGGTACCAGCACCCGGGCCATCCACACCCTTCCTTCAGTCCGGACAGCCGCAAGATCAGCTTTACTTTTGCGGATGAGCAGGCAAATCTGCAGGTAGGCATAATCGATTTAGACGAATGTGCTCTGTAATAAATAGAAAGTGCCCCAAAAGATCTTAGCTGATCTTTTGGGGTTTCTTTCGATAAGCTAATGTTGTTTTCTTCCAAATTTATGTTATATTCTATAATTGAGTAAAGATTTTAGTTGAGCTGAGACGAGACAGGAAGAGCCGAGCTAGAGCCGAGTTGCGGATTTTAATGCATGTAATCCAATATTCTCCTTACAACTCCACATCCCCTGTTCTCCTCTATGAAAATGGAGGTTTCTAAGATGAACAGTATTTTATCCCGATTTACGTATGATTCTGAGCAGCAGCATTACGAATCACAAGCAGGCATTCTAATTTCACGTACGACGAAGCCTTTAGATTACAAAACGGCAACCAATTCTATTTTGGAACAATTGAATCACGCCAAAGGTGCGCTGTTTTCCAGCTCCTACGAATATCCCGGCAGATATTCCCGCTGGGACATCGGTTTTGTTAATCCGCCAATTCAAATACGTTCCGTCGGTTACCATTTTTATGTAGAGGCACTTGATGAGCGAGGCGAAATATTGCTCCCAATGCTTTATGAGCAACTGGCTAGGCTGGAAATAATCGAAGTAAGTATACTGTTGTCTACTTGCCTGGAAGGACGCATCCTTCAATCGGCTGACGTTTTTAGCGAAGAAGAAAGAACGGCGCAGCCTTCTATTTTTCATGTCATGCGTTCCTTGAAGCATTTATTTTATTGTTCGGAAGATTCCTTTCTGGGTCTTTATGGCGCATTTGGCTACGATTTAGTGTTTCAGCTTGAATCCATTGCATTTAAACAGGAGCGACATGCTGACTCATCGGATATGGTATTATTTATTCCCGATCAATTAGTAATCGTTGACCATCAGATGTCACTCGCATATCAGCTTTCTTATGATTTCGAAAAAGATGGAAAATCGACTGTCGCTATTCCGCGCATGAGGACCTCTATCCAAACAAATGAGGTTAATGCATCAGCTCCTTTCCAATATAGTTATCAAGCAGGTTACTATGCTGATTTAGTAAGAAAAGCGATGGAGCAGTTTAAAGCAGGCAATCTGTTTGAGGTCGTTCCTTCACAAACGCTGTACGAAATATGTAAAGACTCTGCTGTTGCCATTTTTAAAAGATTAAAAAAGCTAAATCCAAGCCCTTATGGCTTTATTGTTAATTTAGGCGACGAAATTCTCGTAGGTTCATCGCCAGAAATGTATGTCAGAGTAGAAGGAGGCCGGATTGAAACCTGCCCCATCTCAGGCACGATACCTAGAGGCAGCAATGCCATCGAGGATGCGGAGCGTATCGTGGCGCTTTTGAATTCCGCGAAGGATGAAGCGGAGTTGACGATGTGTACGGATGTCGATCGTAACGATAAATCGCGTATATGCATTCCTGGTTCTGTAAATGTCATTGGCAGAAGACAATTGGAAATGTATTCGCATCTTATTCATACCGTCGATCATGTAGAAGGTTGTCTCGAACCGCAATTTGATGCGCTTGATGCGTTTATGACCCATATGTGGGCGGTTACGATAACTGGAGCCCCCAAGCGAGCAGCGATCCAGTGGATTGAAAATCATGAAAGTGCCGCGCGGGGCTGGTATGGTGGTGCTGTCGGGATGTACGGCTTTGATGGAAATCTGAACACGGGACTAACATTGCGTACGATCAAAATAAAAAATGGCATTGCCGAAATCAAAGTTGGAGCTACCCTTCATATTGATTCGGACCCAGAGGCAGAGGAACAGGAAACGCTGACCAAAGCGGCAGCATTGTTAAGAGCGATACGCGGCTGGGAAGAGCAAGACAGGAGTACAGCATCTCATTTAAAGAAAAACGGCAAAGGGAAACGTATTTTATTCGTCGATCATGAGGATTCTTTCGTTCATACATTAGGCAACTATTTTAAGCAAACCGGCGCTGAAGTTGTAACCTATCGAGCAGCAGCGGCAAGAGAGCAAATTCGTACAGCGAACTATGATCTTGTCGTTTTATCACCGGGCCCTGGAAAGCCGGAGCAATTTGCTTTGGAGGAGACGATCGCGCTTTGCCTGGAGTATAAACTTCCGATGTTTGGAGTTTGTCTCGGTTTGCAGGGTATCGTTGAGTATTTCGGAGGGCAATTAAGTACATTAAGCTATCCGCAGCATGGCAAACGAGCAAATGTTCGTATTGTCGATGATTGCTATTTATGGAACGGGCTCCAAAAAGAAATTACCGTCTCTCGCTATCATTCTTTATATGCCAGCCTCGTCCCAGAATGCCTCAGTGTTACAGCTGTTTCGGAAGATAACGTCGTGATGGCGATTCGTCATAAGTCACTGCCAATAACAGCCGTGCAATTTCATCCAGAATCCATTCTGTCATCAAGCCAGGATGTTGGCATCACGATTATCCGAAACGTAGTTGAAGCTTTGCAGTAAGCGGTCATCATCAATTAAAAAGAGTGATAGAGTGCGTGTACACCTGCAGTGGTAGTGGTATCCGCCTCTAACACTCTTTTTTGTGTTGCGCACAGTTTTTAATATTTCAACGAATAAATGCTCGCGGATCGACCAACCTATTGAACATGAAACAATTTAGAATAGGAGTGTGAGACCCATTATTGCAAAAGCAAAAGCCGTACTTATAATTGCTGCTATTGTTTTGGCTGTATCAGGCTGTCAAAGTCAGAAGCCAATCCATAAAGAGCAAGATATTATGCATGTTAAATCCACAAACAATGAAAAGAAAAAGGTTATCTTTGTGCTTGTAGATTCTCTTATGCCGCAAGCTGTTGAAAACGGGGTTAAGCAAAACCAACTGCCTACGTTTAAATTTTTAATGGAGAAAGGGCAGTATCATAACAAGATGGTCAGTTCTTATCCAACAATGTCTGTAACGATCGACAGCTCCTTGTTAACAGGATCGTACCCAGATGCTCATCATGTGCCTGGTTTAGTTTGGTATTCGGAACAAGAAAAACGAATTGTAAGCTATGGTACGGGGCCGATGGAAATAATGAGACAAGGCGTACATACCGTTTTAGCTGATGCGTTAATTCGTTTGAACGGCGAGCACTTAAATAAAAAGCTGCCAACGTTGTATGAAGAGCTGGCTAGGCGTGGATTGAAATCTGGCAGTATAAATGGTCTAGTGTACCGGGGCAATACGAAGCACCGATTAAAGATTCCTGTGTGGCTGCAAGGCTCTGCCGCATTACCCGCAGAGATTGAAGTTAACGGGCCGGATTACTTATCTATGGGGACGCTATCCAATCCACTTGATGATTTGAAAGAGATGCCAGGAAGTATATTCAGCCGTATCGGTTTAAATAATCAGTTTGCCATAGACACGGCAGCTTATTTGATTCAAGCTGACAAGCTGCCTGATTTTTTGTATATTTACTTGCCTGATCTGGATCAAAAAATACACAGGAGCGGGCCTTCAGATCAGGAGGCTGTTTTAGCTGGCGTTAAGAAAGTAGATCAACAGCTGCAGCAATTGCTGCAAAGCTTTGGTTCGCTTGAGAAAGCACTGGCTGAGGCGATTATTATCGTAGCTGGCGACAGCGGGATGACCCCGATCCATGCGAAGGATGCTAATCCTGTCATTGATTTGCCAGCTCTATTGCATGAATACCAAGTATACCCTCATGGCGATGAGATTACGGATCATACCGATATTGTGCTTGCGGTAAATGAGACGATGGCTTATGTGTATAAGCTTAAGGAGAATATGTCTATGGAGGATTTAGCGAAAAAAATAAGCCAGGATCCTCGTATCGACTTCATTTCGTGGAAAGAAAAAGACTATGTGCATGTCATTCGCAGCGATTCGGATAAGAAGCTGTTGTTTAAGCCGAATGGGAATTTGATTGATCAATATAACCAGAAATGGACGATTGAACAAGCGGGTGAAGTGTTGGATCTTAAAATCGACCCAAAAAATAGAAATATTAGCTATGGAAAGTACCCGGATGCACTGCGCCGATTGTATGGCGCGCTTTACTCACATGAGGGGCAGTTCATGATCGTTGGCGCAAAGCCGGGCTATGAGCTTGCTGATCGTGACTCGCCTACGCATAAAGACGGAGGCGGTCACGGAAGTCTGGGAGAAGAAGAATCAATCGTTCCATTACTAATAAGCGGAACTGATAAGAAACCGAAATATAATCGAATGATTGATTTGAAGGATTATTTGCTGGAGCTTCTTGTGAAGCCGTTATAGCTTGAATGCTTTTTTGTATAAAGGATAGAGCCACTTCACGCCGTTAGGAGTCAAGGTATCTGCCAATAGATGAGATAAGTACCCAAGCATAGCGATGCGCATAATACCGGGAATATCAAGATACAATTCCAGACCATAACCGATCCAAGTCCAAGCGATTACTGCCCAAATTGTATGTGTAAAACCTCGATGCTTAAACCAAGGCGCTATTACAACGAAAGCACCAAAACCGATAAGCCACGGCAAATGCATCGTAATGCCGGCGTAGACGATAATCGTACCGATTATTGAAACGAGCAGGTTGCGGATAAGGCCTTGTGAAGATATCAGGCCGATTAAAATAATGGATACGGCATACAAAATGTAAGTCGTGTTAAAAAAGTCTTTTTGCCAATACAGATAGGCCAGCCATGCCAAGTAAAACCATCCAACAATATTAAGCAGTCTATGTATAAATTTGGATAGGGGACCCAGCTTTGCATTAAGCAGGCTGGCTCCGTCCAAATCCGCGCTTAAAGCGGAAAGTGAAGCAACAACTATATAAGCGGTAGCATTGGTAATCGTAAATGGATAATAAAAGGCTGCAGCTGTGCCGATCATCATTCCGATAGTAAGATGTGTAGTGCCTTTCATTAGTCCTCCTGAAAAGTATGTAAAATAACGGCGCTAGAACATTTGTTCCTATACAAATTATAGCTTAATTCTGCAGTTAAAACAATAGACCAAGCTATCGATATAGCCATCAATCAGACGGAAACAAATGAGGGCAAAATAATTTATTTAATGTCATTAGTTAACATAATAAAAATGTTGTAAATATCCACTTGTCGAAATTGAAAAAGCTGCATACAGTTGAAACGAATACTAAAGTATGGTAAAATACAACCAATTCAAAGATTGGAGTTGAAAAGTATAATGGAGAATTTTCTTGCTTAATAAACAGCGATTGTTTTCGCATAGTTTATTTTGTATGCAAGAAAATTATTCTAACTTTTCACGCAATCAATATTTCCTCATCTAACCCAGACTGGGCTTAGATTTGCTGTATTTATTTGAGCTGCGAGAAGGATAATTTTCTTGCAGCTCTTTATTTTTATTACAGCAGGAGGGATGTTTAATGTCATTAATTAGTGTGGATAAACTAACATTTGCTTATGATGGCAGCTACGATAATATATTTGAAGATGTAAGCTTTCAGATTGATTCGGCGTGGAAATTAGGCTTTATGGGGCGTAATGGACGGGGGAAAACTACGTTTCTTCAGCTGCTGCTCGGAAAATACGAATACAGTGGTCATATTTCTGCGCAGGTTCATTTTGATTATTTCCCGTTTGAGGTCGTTAACAAACAAATTAATACCGTTGATATCATTGAAGAGATTTACCCTGATTATATTTATTGGCAGCTCATTCGTGAGTTTAATCTGCTTCAAGTATCTGAGGATGTGCTGTATCGGCCTTTTGATACTCTATCTAACGGAGAGCAAACAAAGGTGCTGTTGGCAGCCTTATTTTTGAAAGAAAACAATTTTCTTCTAATCGACGAGCCGACCAATCATCTTGATATGGATGCCAGAAAGCTCGTCAGCGAATATTTGAATTCGAAGAGTGGATTTATACTTGTATCTCATGACAGGGCTTTTGTAGACAACTGCGTGGATCATATCCTCTCCATTAATAGAACGAATATCGACGTTCAAAGAGGAAATTTCTCTGACTGGTGGGAAAATAAACAAAGACAAGATCACTATGAGCTTGCTGAGAATGACAAGCTTAAAAAGGATATTAAACGATTGTCAGAGGCTGCAAAACGCACGAATGATTGGTCGCATGAGGTGGAAAAAACTAAAAATAATACTAGAAATTCGGGATCTAAGGTAGATAAGGGATATATTGGCCATAAAGCTGCGAAAATGATGAAACGGTCTAAGTCGATGGAGCAAAGACAGCAGACTGCTATGGAGGAAAAGTCCAAGCTGCTCAAAAACATTGAAAGCTCGGATAATCTGAAAATTGCACAGCTTTCTTTTCATAAAAATAAACTGGTTGAACTTGAACGTATTTCTGTATTTTATGGTGATCGGACGGTTTGCCAGGATGTTAGCTTTACGATCGAGCCAGGAGAGAGAATTGCGCTTTCAGGCATTAACGGCTCCGGTAAATCAAGTATTATAAAGCTTATTTGCGGAGAAGCGGATATAAATTACACGGGCACCTTTAGAAAAGGAAGCGGGCTTATCATATCTTATGTTTCACAAGACACCTCGCATTTGCAAGGGGATTTATCCCAGTTCGCCAAAAACAATGACATTGACGAAAGTCTGTTCAAGTCGATTCTGAGAAAGCTCGATTTTGCGAGAGTGCAATTTGAAAAGGATATTTCATCCTTTAGCGGCGGTCAAAAGAAAAAAGTGCTGCTAGCGAAAAGTCTTTGTGAGAAAGCACATCTGCATATATGGGATGAGCCGTTGAATTTTATCGATGTTATTTCACGCATGCAATTAGAAGAGCTGCTGCTCGAACACAAACCGACTATTTTATTCGTAGAGCATGACAGCCAGTTTTGTGAACAAATCGCAACGAAAATTGTCAAGCTGTAAGGCATAATGAGAGAGCATCTGTGAATCGCAGATGCTTTCTCATTTTTTGAGCAAGATAAGCTTTTGTTTAGAAAATGCATGCTGCACTTATTAACGCAGATAACCAAAAGTGGTATAATTATGAAGTAGAAGGGGGTATGACGGTGTCAAAAAACGGTGAAACGATTAATTGTATAGATGATGTCCTTACCATGCTTGATTCCCTATTGAAGGAACAATCTAAATTTAATTGGGACGCTTTTTATTCTGAAAGAGAGAGACCGGTTCCCTTTTTTGTAAATGCGCCAGATGAAAACTTAGTTCATTATTTTAAAAACAATCTCCTTTCTTCAGCTGGTAAGATTTTAGAACTTGGCTGCGGCCCTGGTAGAAACGCAATATATTTTGCCAAGCAAGGATTCGAGGTTGATGCAGTAGATTTATCTAAAGAAGCGCTGCAATGGGGAAGCGAGAGAGCAAAAGAACAAAACGTTTGTATTCATTTTATGTACAAAAACATTTTTGAACTTGAAATCATTGATTCAGATTATGATGTAATATACGATTCTGGCTGTTTTCATCATATCGCACCGCATCGAAGAATAGATTATGTTTCATTAATTCAGCGGGCTTTAAAACCGGGCGGTTACTTTGGGCTTACTTGCTTTGTTGAAAACGGCCCTCTAGGCGGTTCTGATATTTCTGATTGGGAAGTGTATCGTCAACGCAGCTTGAAAGGCGGGCTTGGATATACCCCTGAGAAATTAGAGACGATATTTAAAGACCTCCAAGTGATTGAAATTCGAAAGATGAAAGATATAGAACAACCAAATGAGTGTTTTGGCTCTTCCGGATTGTGGACAGCTTTGTTTCAAAAGAAGAACGTAAATCGCAATATGTAAAAATTAAAAGCTGGAACAGAGCGGGAAAGCAGTTTTATATGGAAGCAGAAGGATTTCTCGCTCGCTGCATTCAGCATGAACTGGACCACTTAGACGGCATATTATATATTGACCATGTAAAAGATGAGCTTATTCATGAAGTAACAGGAAGAAAAATAAGCGTGCTTGAAGCGATTAAGCTGGCAAATAGCGGATCTTAAGTTAAAGAATTATATTGAACTTGAATCATCTGAATATTTGAAGGAGCGGGTATTCATGAATAATAAAAAGGATTTTAATTTCAGGGGTTCTATAGCGGGTTTTTGGGGAAATGTAGAAAGTAAGGCTAGTTATAAATTTTTATTTGTTTTATTAATGGGGCTATATGGTGCGAGTATAGGCACATTAAATGCATTACTGATACTGTATGGGTATGAACTGAAATGGATTCTCACCATAATTGGTTTTGGATTTAGTCTTGGTGTGGTATTAAGTCCTCTCCAGTATAGACACTATAAAAAGAAGTATCGAAAATATCTTGAAAATGAACAATTTTTACAATCGAAGAACACTTCTAGTTTTATTGATAAGCTTAATAAATAAGACATGGAAACCACTCACTCAGTGGTTTTTTTTTGAAGATAAAAGAAGGGTATAAGTTTTTTATAACTATATATCTGTTCTTATATTTCATTGGTAAACGCGCCTGTCCAAAGGATGGCAAAGTCGTTTATCCTTGTGTCGCGTTTACTATTGCTGGATAGCTTCACATTTCGGAAGGAGTTGGTGCCAGATTAAGGTATAAAAATTGGAAAATGAGGGGAGTTTAAATTTTATTAATGGTATAGGGGAAGGGCTGAATAAATTGGATTTTTTAGAGAGTAAAGAAACATTGACAACAATTGAATGGATTCTAAGAGGTGTTGTTAGCTTTGTTTTTTTGCTTCTTGTAACTAAAATAATGGGACAACGGTCCATATCTCAATTAAGGCTACTCGATTTTATTATTGCTATGACCCTTGGAAACATAATAGCTCACCCGCTTTCAGATGAACAATTAGGATTAAAAGGATCAATGATTACAACTATTGTTTTAATTGTTTTGTATATTGCAGCAACATGGTTAAGTCTTAAATGGCCATTTTTCAAACATTATCTTGATCCATCACCGATCACACTTGTTAAAAATGGGGTTATTCAGTTTCAAAACCTTTCGAAAGCGAGAATTTCTATTGAATTTTTATTTTCAGAAATAAGAAAAGAAAAAGTAGAGGATATACAAAAAGTATCCCTTGCCATTTGGGAACCAGGCGGAACTATATCGGTTTTTACAGATACTCAATACCAGCCGGTTACTCCGGCAGATTTGAAACTAGCGACTCAACCGTTTGTGCTATCAAGGCCGATCATTATAGATGGGAAAGTCGATTTGTCAGTTCTCCAAGAGCTCGGAAAAGATCTTTTATGGCTGAATACAAAAATAGAACCTGCAAAAATGAAAATCCGTGATGTGATATTAGCAACTGTCAATGATAATGAAAACGTAAAGGTGTATTCCGGGCTGGAAAAAGAGAAGGTCAAAAACTCAAAATAAAAATTCGTGAAATTGATAAATAGTTTAATTTAAGTTGTACGTAAGAGGTCTTAACAGCAAAAGCCCGCATAGATAAGCTGCAGGCTTTTTGTCATTAAGGGTTGAGATTCAATGAATAACGCAAAGATACGGTAGCACGGGACTCATCATAGAAAGAGATACTAAACCGGAGAATCATAGCCCGGCTAGGATCTTTAGCCATGCTCTCTTCCATAATTTTCACAGTACGTGGTTTGTTAGGGTTGTTCTTATATCTTTCTATACTATCTGATAAAAGTGCTAACACTAGTTGCGGTTCCAGTGAAATACTCCATTCCTCCCTATAGCCATAGCCGTCTGGGAAAGACTCGTCGGATGGCAAAGCTGTCAATTCACCCACCCGTCTGAAACCTTCGATCATGTCGGGATCTCCATGCTGTTTGATCAATTCGTCTAGCCACATTTTACTTAAATCAAAGGCATCCTGGTGATTGTCGAAGGAATAATCAGAACCCAACAGCAATTCATTGTGAAAAAGAAGCAGCAGGTATGGAGACCGGCCATGAACTTGTACAGGCTGCTGCAAAAGATAACTCTTCGAGTTTGAGTCGTCTGGGTCCAATTTTTTAATGACAGCTTTATCGTCGGCGTTAAGGGATAAAGAAGCAAACACCTCTTGTTTAGTTGATCCAAATAACGAGTAAATATCTGTAAAGCTGCCGGCATTTTTACCTGGAGCGGATTGTTTTTGACAAGAAACGAGTGTGCCTCCAGTTATAATAAAGATGATCAGGATACATGAAATCCATGCTGCTGATTTTTTAGGCTGATGATGAAATATCGCCTTGAATCTTTCCTTAATCATAGGCTCACCTCTTAGAAAAGAAGTAGTTAAAGAAGAGCTTTGTTTAAAGTCATTTTTCATAAAGTGGAGAATTGTATTGGCATAGAGCTGCCTAGTGTGTACATCGGAATGTTGGATAACGCGGCTGTCGCAAATTTTCTCGAGATCATCATAAGCTAAACGCTGCATCCAATGAATGAATGGATTAAACCAGTGCAAGGCGGAAACCCATAGCATGAGTGCCATAAACCATAAATCTTTTCTTTTTGCATGGATCAATTCATGCTGAAAGACGAGTTCAAGCTGTTCATCTGTCAAATCAGTATCAGGCAGCAGGATGGAAATACGTAAATAACCAATAAGCATTGGACTGCTGGCCATCGAACAGCTATATAAGTCAATACGTTGTTTTAACCCCAGGCTGAATTTCACTTTTTCCAGTATGGCATGCTCTCTAGGACCTACTGGCCGCTTGTGGAGCATTAAACTGCGCATGATTCTCCTATATTTAAGCATGTTCCAAGTGAAATAACCTATTGCTCCCAGCAGCCAAATCCAAGCAATGATTGTTGATACATTCAGGTTGGGTTTGGAATTCGTTTTCGTTGCGATAGAGCTTGTATATGAGCTTGCTTCTGATTCGTGATTCGATGTTGTTGGTATTTCCGGGTTTGATAAAATAGTATTGGGATCAGAAACATTGGCTGACAGGGAGGGTCGATCTAGAGTGAGGCTAGGCGGCGCCGTAATGTGAATCGCTTGAGGTAGTTGAAGATCTATCGGCAGAGCCAGTCGTACAGCTAGAATAATCCATATAAAATAACGCCATTGCGGACGATATCTTTGACCGCTAAGTTTTCCGGCCAGCGCCGCCAAAATAATGGTGATGGAAGCAAAGAAGGAAAGCTCCAATATGACTGCAAACCAGGCTTTAATCATGCTGTTTACCTGCATGTTTGATAATTTCCGTCAATTCATCAAGCGACTCTTTGCTCAGCTTTTTGCCGCCAGTCAGCGAGGCAAACAAGCTTTTGAATGAGCTGTGATGAAACCTGCGGAAGAAGCTTTCTGTTTCCTGCTTTGTATACAGCTCTTGATTAATTAATGGAAAGTAAAGCTTAAATCTGCCTTCATTGCTGAAATCAATAAAGCCGCGCTGCTGCAGGCGGGAGAGCAAAGACTGCAAGGTAGAAATATTCCAGTCTTTTTCCTGTTCTTCATGAAGCTTAGTTAAAATCGTTGACGTTTTGATAGGGTGCTCGGACTGCCAAATGACTTGCATAACAATATATTCAGCTTCTGGCAGCCGCTCTAACGATTTGTCCATAGAAAATCCCTCCAGGATTCGTCATGTGATTACTCCAATACATCCGTACATATTTCCATTAGCGTTAATAAGTGGTTGTAAGTTCAGTGTAGCATGCGAAAGATTCTTTGTCTACAAATGTAGATGAAAATGCAAGAGATGAGCTGTAAGATGTAAACATGATATGTAACATAATTGAAGACGGAAACGTTATAATTAATGATTAAGCAGCAAAAAATGATCCTGGTTCGAGGTGATGAATGATGAATAAAATCATTAGCGCTTATATTATCGCAATTTTATTACTTGTCGGGTGCACTGCCAGTGAACAACGAAACTTAGATAAACAGCAATGGAATTTAGAGGAGCGGGAAAATCAGAAACTAGATGTGGTAGCCGAAAACCTTGAAGTTCCATGGTCATTAGAAAAACTGGAAAATACGTTCTATTTGACAGAAAGACAAGGGGCGATTGTAAAAATAAAAGACGGGGAGATAGTGAAGCAAAGCGTTAACCTCCTGAAGGACATTTCAACAGCATCGGAAGCGGGGTTATTAGGATTCGTTCTAGCTCCTGACTTTTCGAAATCGAATAAAGGATATGCTTATTATACTTACGAGGACAGTTCTGGCCAGTTTAACAGGATTGTTACACTACGTCTGGAAGATAGCGTATGGAAGGAAGAAAGCTTGCTTTTAGATAAAATTCCGAGCGGATCCTGGCATCATGGCGGAAGGCTTAAAATTGGGCCTGACAAAAAACTATATGCAACAACCGGCGATGCATATGAACCGGATATCGCCCAAGAAACCGCTTCTTTAGGTGGGAAGGTTTTAAGAATCAATCTTGATGGATCGGTACCCGAAGATAATCCTTTTCCCAATTCCTATGTATATAGTTACGGACATCGAAATCCTCAAGGAATTGCCTGGTTGCCTGACGGAACACTGTATGCAAGTGAACACGGCAGCCGTGCAAACGATGAAATCAATAAAATTGAAGCCGGTAAAAATTACGGTTGGCCGATAATTGAAGGCTATGAGGAAAAAGAAGGCTTAGTTTCACCATTATTTACTTCTGGAAACAAAACTACGTGGGCACCATCGGGAATGGATATTTATAAAGGCAAATTGTATGTTGCTGCGTTGAGCGGATCTGCCGTTTTAGAATTTGATCTGGAATCGAAAAAAATCCGAGAAGTTATTTCCGGACTTGGCAGAATTCGAGATATTCTGATTGAAGATAACTTTCTTTATTTCATTAGTAATAATAAAGACGGACGCGGCACTCCACAGGGGAATGACGATAAGCTGTACAAAATTGCACTTTCAGAGCTGGATTGAAAAAATGACTTGATAAGACAAAAATAATGAGATATAATTATCTCGAATTCGAGATATTCGATAAAGGGAATGATTAAAATGAACGAGAATAGTCTAGAGCAAATCGACGAAGAATTGTCATTGAAGTTATTTATTGTTTTAACTCGAGCATTAGAATCAATAAAAAAACGTGTGGAAGAAGATATTAAGAGCATGGGATTAAACCCGACTGAATTTGCTGTTTTAGAATTGATATACAGTAAAGGGGAGCAGCCCATACAAAAAATTGGTGAAAAAGTATTGATTGCCAGCAGCAGTATTACTTATGTAGTAGATAAATTAGAGAAAAAAGATTTTTTGAAGAGAAAACCTTGTCCACAAGATCGTCGAATTACTTATGCTGCAATTACTCCAGCTGGAACTGATTTTATGAATGAAGTTTTCCCTAATCATAAAATGAAAATAAATGAGATATGTGCTGGGCTAGATGCTGAGGAGAAAAAGCTAATGATTCAACAATTGAAAAAGATAGGATACTATGCAGAGAAAATGTAAATTTTTTTAAGCATTTATCTCGAATTCGTAATATATAAATTCATATTAATTAATTTTAAAATAATAACTTTTTGTAGCGGAGGTTTAGAAACTATGGCAGATTTTATGGATTTGATAAAAGAAAGACGGTCTGCAAGTAATTTTTTACCTGGAAATCCTATTACGCAACAAGAACTAAATGATATTTTCGGATTGGTAAAGCTAGCCCCTTCAGCATTTAATTTGCAGCATGCCAATTATGTAGCTGTATTGGATGCAAACGTAAAAGAAAGATTACAAAAGGCAGCCTATGGACAATATAAAGTAAAAAGTTCTTCGGCTGTAATCATTGTCTTAGGAGATAAAAAAGCATTTCATCAAGCCCCTAAAATTTACGAAGGTTTAAAATTATTAGAGATTATGAATAAGCAAGAATACGATCATATGGTCAATGACACCCTTGCATTTTATGAAACAAGGGGAGAGGAATTTCAAAGAGATGAAGCGATCAGGAATGCTTCGTTATCTGCCATGTTTTTTATGCTCGCTGCTAAAGAAAAGGGCTGGGATACTTGTCCAATGATCGGATTTGATCCTCAAGCTGTGAAGGGAATATTAAATGTCAGTGAACAGTACGAGGTCGTAATGATGATTACGCTAGGCAAAGAAAAAGTCGCAAGCAGAAAACCGCGTGGTTATCGTAAACCGGTTGGCGAATTTGTCACTTTTGTTTAAACGATACTCTTTAGCTTTAACTATAAATTGGAGGGAATAGAAATGACTAAAAAAACTATGGGCATACATCACATTACTGCTATCGTAGGGCATCCGCAAGAAAATGTAGACTTTTACGCAGGGGTGCTTGGCTTGCGTTTAGTGAAACAAACCGTAAATTTTGATGATCCTAATACTTATCATCTATACTTTGGCGATAAAGGCGGCAAACCAGGAACAATCATAACATTTTTCCCATGGGCAGGAGCTCGTCAAGGAAAGATTGGCGACGGTCAAGTAGGTGTTACAGGTTATGCCGTTCCTAAGGATGCGTTGAAATTTTGGGAACAAAGATTAGAGAAGTTTAACATCACCTTTACCAAACAAGAACGCTTTAATGAGCAGTACTTACAGTTTGAAGATCCGCATGGGCTTCGATTGGAAATTGTTGAACGAGAAGAAGGGGAAATCAACGCGTGGACGATCGGAGGGATAACACCAGAAGTAGCGATTAAAGGCTTCGCCGGCGCAACTTTATTTTCCGCACAGCCAAATCAAACAGCTGAGTTGTTAGAAAAGGTAATGGGACTTGAGCTCGTTGGTAGAGAGGGCGATTTCATTCGTTTCCGTTCTAGAGCTAATATTGGAAATATTATCGATCTTAAAGCTGCTTCAACTGAAAGAGGTCAGATGGGGGTTGGGACCGTTCATCATATCGCATGGAGAGCAATTGACGACAAAGATCAGTTGGAATGGCAGAAATATGTTTCAATGAATGGGTATGGGGTAACACCTGTTCAGGACCGAAACTATTTCAATGCGATTTACTTTAGAGAATATGGAGAAATATTATTTGAAATTGCTACAGATCCTCCTGGATTTGCTCATGACGAATCACAGGAAACAATGGGAGAAAAGCTTATGCTGCCCGCGCAGTATGAGAAATATAGAGAGCAGCTTGAACGCAGTTTGATACCAATTCAAGTCCGAGAATTAGAATAATGTCCAATAAATAACTTGTCATTCATATTAATCAAACAGAAGCGCGTGATTGGAGGGAGATCAGAAATGAAACATATATTCAAAAAAGGAAAAAATCCAAATAAGCCCATACTTCTTCTGCTTCACGGTACTGGCGGCAATGAGTTTGACTTATTGCCTCTCGCAGAACAAATTGATAGGGAAGCATCACTATTAAGTGTTAGGGGAAATGTTTTAGAAAATGGGATGCCACGCTTCTTTAAAAGGCTTGCCGAAGGAGTGTTCGATGAAGAAGATCTTATTTTACGGACGAAGGAATTAAACGAATTTCTTGATGAAGCATCCGTAAAGTATGATTTTGACCGAAATCAGATTGTTGCGGTTGGCTACTCAAATGGGGCAAATATTGCGGCAAGTTTATTATTTCACTATCAAGACGCATTGAAAGGTGCTATTCTTCATCATCCGATGGTTCCAAAAAGGGGAGTAGAGCTTCCAGATTTATCAGGAAAATTTGTGTTTATAGCAGCCGGAACAAACGATCCGATTTGTTCATCATCAGAGTCCTTAGAGCTTCAAGAGTTGCTGGAAAAGGCGAATGCACAAGTTGAACTTCATTGGGAAAATAGAGGTCATCAATTGACGGCTTCGGAAGTTGAAGCAGCTGGTAAATGGTATTCGACTCGATAAGATTGCAAAATAATTTTTCAAAATAATCTTATAGTAATAATTGAATGGGAATAAGGGGAAATTTAATATGGGCTTTTTGAGCAAACTATTTGGTAAATCAAACATTAAAGGAGATGTTAAAGAAATGTCTAACGTTAAATTAGCAGTAGTATTTTACAGTATGGGTGGAACAAATTATCAGTTGTCCAAATGGGCGGCAGAAGGAGCAAAAGAAGCGGGAGCTGAAGTGAAAATATTGAAAGTGCAGGAACTAGCACCTGCTTCTGTCATTGAAGGGAATGAAGCTTGGAAAGGAACTGTCGAAGCTACAAAAGATATTCCAGTAGCAACATCAGCAGATATTGAATGGGCAGATGCGATTATATTCAGTGTTCCAACACGTTTTGGTAATATGCCGTCTCAAATGAAACAGTTTCTAGACACTCAAGGAGGTCTATGGGCACAAGGTAAAACAGTAAATAAAGTAGTAAGTGCAATGACATCTGCTCAAAATCCACATGGTGGCCAAGAAGCTACCTTGTTATCCTTATATACTTCGATGATGCACTGGGGTGCTATCATTGCTACTCCAGGTTATACAAACCCTGTAATCTTTGGCGCAGGCGGAAATCCATATGGAACAAGCGTAACCGTTGGTCAAGACGGAAAAATGATTGAAGATGTTCAAGCAGCGGTAAAACACCAAGCCCAGCGCACAGTTACAGTTGCGGAATGGGTAAAGAAGGGTAACCAATAACTTTAATATTTAATATGTATACGGAGAGCCGGTCGAATTTTGATTGGCTTTTTCTTTTTTATAAAAATTTACAATAGTGCCATTTTTCTATTGACTTAAAAGGTTTGTCGTAATAAACTCTTTGTAAATAGGTTTGTTTAAACAAACCAAGAGGAGACGACGAAATGAGCAGCCTTTTTATAACCATATTAAATATGAGCCTTACGGCAAGCTATGCAGCACTCATCGTTATTTTGATTAGGCTTGGGATTAGAAAAGCACGAGTTCCAATGGTTTTTTCTTATGCGCTTTGGTTTGTAGTTTTGTTTCGTCTTGTTTTTCCTTTTTCATTTGAAAGCTCGCTAAGCTTGTTACCAGGTAAGATAGGCGCTATATCGCAAGATATTATTTATTCCGAAAGCCCGGGCATAAATACTGGCAATATACTCTTAGACGATACAGTTAATCACTCCATTCAGTCAACTCTACCGCCAATAGATGCAACAGCAAGTGTTAATCCGATGGGAGCTGTTATACAACTGGGAGCGATAATCTGGATGCTGGGGACGGCTGCATTGTTAGTATATGGAATAATTTCATACTTCAGATTAAAGCAAAAGCTTTCATTTTCAACACTTGTAAAGGATAATATTTTCGAAACAGATCAGATTAAATCAGCTTTTGTTTTTGGTTTTATTAAACCTAGAATATATTTACCAATAGGCCTATCTAGTCAGGAACAAGCTTTCATATTAATGCATGAGCAAACACATATTAGACGTCTGGATTATTTAATTAAACCCTTGGCGTTAGTGGTCTTAGTTCTGCACTGGTTTAATCCGCTTATATGGATTTCGTATTTCCTCATGATCAAGGATATGGAAATGTCTTGCGATGAAAGAGTTATGAAATTATCAAACGATGACCTTCGGATAGATTATTCCAAAACGTTGCTGGCTCTTGCTTCCAAACAAAGCGGCTTATCAAGCCGACTATTTTTTGGAGAAAGCAATGTAAAGACAAGAGTGAGGAACATCTTACATTTCAAACGTCCTGTTATTTGGGTTAGTGTTATTGTTACTGTTATGGTGGCGGTATTATCGATAAGTCTACTGGCGAACCCTGCTAAAGATAAGGAAATTGAGGAGCAAATCGTTATATTACAAGGAGAAGCTTCAGATATATATTCGGTTTATGATGGTAACTTAATAAAATTTACAGATTATCCTATTGGGAAGGAAATAAATACTTTTATTTTAGAGGTTGAGAATATGTTATTCCAAGTGGAACCTTCCGATTTTGAGAAATATGGGGGAAGAATGGTTGAAATTGAATACCTTAATACAAACTTTAACAACTTTAGTGAAATAGAATCAATTACAGATGACGGTAAATATACTAAGTCAAAGAAACAAAGAAAAGTATATGCTATACTTTCAATTTCGGGTGATCCGTATCCTGCATTTGATTAATTCGTAAATAAAAATCGCTTTTCCGAAAAGAATTGATAAGTGTATAAGGTGATAGACACGAGGCAGCGAGGAACGCGTTGAAAAAGATCTGGCTAATGTGCTGGATCTTTTTTTTCTTGACTACAATAACATAGGGATTAGGAGAAATGAAAAATATAATTACGTAAAATAATAATTTGACGAATAAATAATAATCAGATATAATGCAATCATGGAGGTTTTGCACAAATATGGAAAAACAGATGAAAATGCACTACATGCAACGGATTGACGAAAAACTTTCTGATTTACCTTGGTATGTTACAGAATTTATAGATAGCAAAAAACGAAAGTTATCTCCAACGACACTTCTTAATTACTGCCATGATTACATTATTTTTTTTGATTGGCTTATTGCTGAAAATTTAACTTCAGCGAGTCGGAAAGAAATAAACTTAGAGACACTAGAGCGATTGAAAATTCGCGAAGTAGAAAACTTTTTGTCTTTCCTGGATTATCAACTTGGAAATAAGAAACTTACAATAAATCGCAAGTTGTCCTCGCTAAAATCTTTGTTTGATTACCTTCAGAACAAGGCTGAGACAAGCGATCTGAAGCCATATATTCAACGAAATGTAATGGCCAAAATGGACTTGAATGCAGTCAAGGAAAGCCAAGAGACTATTGCAAACCGTATTGAAGGAAAAATCCTTAGAGAAGATGAATTTGAATTATTTAGGCAATTTGTAGCTTATGATTTCGGAGAAAAGCATAAAGATAATAAGCGAATCTTCACGTTTCATCAGTTTAATCGTGAGCGTGACACTGCGATTGTTTCGCTGGTATTAGGTTCAGGGCTGAGATTGTCTGAGGTTGCAGGCATTAATATGGATGACTTAGATATGAATAAAGCATTAGTACGAGTCATCCGTAAAGGTGATAAAGAACAATATGTATACTTTAGCAAACAGGCATTATTAGATTTAGAAAATTATCTGCAAATCAGAGAAGCAAGATATTTACCAGAAAAACACGAAAACTATTTATTTATTGCAGCTCCTGTAGGCCGTAAAGGAAAAAGCCGGCGTTTGACACAACGTTCAATTGAAAAGCTAATTGAGAAATATGCAACGGCTTTTGGTAAACCATCTCTAACCGTACATTCGCTTAGGCACTCATTTGCAACTCGATACCATTTAGAAAATAACGATGTTCCAAGATTGAAGAACCAATTAGGGCATTCATCCATACAAACAACGATGATATATACACACCTAACAGATGAAGAGATGCGTAATGCAGTGAATAACATGGATCGGTGAAACCGCGATGTGTTACGCGTTTTCTTATAACATGTTCACAAAACTCGTATTTTGTACATATGTATATAAATCGATTTAATGCCTAGTAACTACTGAATTTTCATTTAGTGTCATACACCATATAGCTCGATTTTCGTTCTGTTTTTATAAGTTCCCCTTTCTTGCAGTAAAAAAGCAATTCGGATTTAATCCAAATTGCTTTTTCTTTGAATACTGTCCTCCGGTACCGCCAACGGAAAGGCCAAGCGATGTCAAACCCTCTTCGATTGCCGGATTTATCATTCATCCTAGATACCAGGTAACTCATAACGTTGTTACAAATGGCAATCCTAAAACATTAGCTATTGTTCCGCGTTTTTATTAATTACTCCTTTAATCCTTCTAACTCCAGCAGAAGAAGATTGTTCTTTTTTAATACTGAACTTTCCTAAGTTTGTTGTATCTTCTACATGAGGTCCTCCACATACTTCTCGACTCCAAACTTTCCCTTCATTATCTTTGATTGTATACACTTTAACGATATCTGGATATTTATCCCAAAAATTTCCTTCAACATTACTTTCTTTCGCTTCAATTTTAGGCATCTCTGAAATATAGGTAACTGCTTTTGATGAAATCGCATCATTCACATACTTTTCCACCTCAGCTATTTGCTCTGGCGTAAGTTTTTCATCATGGTTGAAATCAAACCGTAATCGTTCTGAAGTAATATTACTTCCTTGTTGATGAACATGATCACCTAAAACTTCCCTTAAACCAGCAAGTAACAAATGAGATACCGTGTGCAGCGCTGTTGTTTCTGTTGAATGTTCAGCTAACCCACCTTTAAATTTACCCGCAGAAGCAGTTCTGCTCTTTTCAGCATGTTTCTTTGCCGCCTCTATATAAGACGCCTTGTCCTCCATGCTATATCCACTTTCAGTTAGAAACTCTTCCGTCAACTCCAAGGGAAACCCATATGTTTCGTAAAAATAAAAGGCATCTGCACCTGAAACCTTACCCTTATTCTTAAGATGTTTTTGTATTTCAAATTCTCCTTGCTGTAAAGTTCTATAGAAAAGATTTTCTTCCTTATTTACTATTTCGATAACTTTCTTTTTATTACGGATCAAATCTTCATAAGCTGTTGCTTCATCTATATAAACTTCAGACAACTCACCCACAAAACTTCCTTGTATACCTATTTTTTTACCTGCACGAATCGCCCTTCTTAATAACCTTCTTGTTATATACCCTGCATCACTATTAGCTGGCTCCGCACCATCATTAATTAGAAAAGTAGCCGCTCTCACATGATCAAGTATGATTCTAAACGACTTTAAATCGTCAGTATATTGTTTACCACTTAACTCCATCAATTTTTTCTTGGGGTTAAGGAAGAAAGCCGTATTATAAATATCCTTGTCACCATTAAGGGCTGTTGCAACCCTTTCTAATCCGCCCCCATAATCAATATTGGGATTTTGCATTTTTACAAATCCTGTGTCTTCTTTTTTGTAACACATAAATACGTTGTTCCCAATTTCTAAAAACCTCTCGCTTTCAGAAGCAGGATGATCCAGTGAATCACCGCCTGGTTCAAGATCATAGAACATTTCACTATCAGGCCCACCCGGTTCACCAACAGGCATATCTAATGGACTTCCGGCTCTACTCCACCAATTTTCTTTTTCATCATATAGGAATATTTTTCCACCTCTAGATGTCCCATATTTATATGGATCATCCTCAATAATAGGTTCTATACCAACTGATTTGAACTTTTCTGACCAGATTTGAATGGCTTCCGTATCTTTCTGTATATTCAAATCATCACTTCCTATAAAAGCACTGATATACAGCCTGCCAGGATCAATTCCTAATTCGATAATATGCCAATTCCAAATGGCATCGATTTGCTTTTTCTTATAGTTATTTTCATTAGCTTTAAACTCCCATCGACCTATCATTTCAAAAAATGTCAGATGCGACGTATCTCCTACTTCATCAATATCCACTGTCCTTAAACACTTCTGAATATTAGTTATCTCATTACCTATCGGATGCTTTTCCCCCAATAAATAGGGAACCATAGGTTGCATTCCACTTCCTGTAAACAACGTTGAGGGATCATTTTCTGGTAACAAGCTAGAAGAGGGCACTTGGCTAGCCCCTATTCCTTTCATAAAATCAATATATGATTTTCTTAACTCATCTGGTGTCATTTTCACCATGCTCAGTACCTCCATTTTAATTATTATTTATTCTTGGAAAATCCAAAAGTCTTTATTCTGCGAATATTCAAACGAAAAGAAATAAAACAAAAAAAGCCCTGAGCTGACATATTTCTTGTCAACTTAGGGCGAACTATTATGTCCGTGTTACCACCTAATTTCAGATTTCTCTGCACTCTATCAATACGGGATATCTCCGATATTGTTTCCTGAATAACGGTGGAACTCCGTTGAAGCCTACTAAGATTCCTCTGTTCGGTTCACAGCTCCGAGACTGCTTCACTATTAGATCAATGAAGATTCGCACCAACCATCTTCTCTCTGTGAGATCCCTAATACCTACTATTTCTCATCATAGCCTTTTCATTTTAAATTAAAGCAATTCTAACACACTCAACTTTCTCTGTCAATTTATTCCACTATGAAAAAACGAAGCCATTTCCTCCACAACCTCCACCTTCATCTACACAAAAAAAGGACATTTCCGTTTCAATGAAACGGATGTCCACATATGATGTGAAACAATATATGAAAATACAGTAGAAGCATAGACTCGTCAACAAAACTTAGAAATTAATATTTATAGTGGAGTTTTGATTTTCCCTTCTAATTCCTCTACTTGTTTTATAAAATATTTCATATCAGCACTAACTTGAATCCTTAAACCTAACCCAACTTCACGAAGCATTTTTTGCAAGTCTTCAAAATTTTTTTTGTCCTCTATGGTTAAATAAGCAAATTTATATAAATCATTATTAGGAAATTGCCTTAATTTATAATAGAAGTTATTAAGAATTTCCTTATCATTTTTGGAGAGAGTTCCTAATTGTTCGCCAGTTGTGATACCAAGCCAGATTCCGTTCAAAACGTCTCCTAATTCAGTCGTCACTAAGTTGGGGTCTGACCAATTATTATTTATTTGATTAGCGATTAAGCCTTCCAGTTCGACTAAATTATGTTGTACCTCTGTAATGAAAACCTGTTCTTTCACAAAATTAATCTTCATATATCCCCAAGCTACTAATGTGATTAAAATTATGTTTAAACCGATGGAAATTTTTAATATTAATTTTTGTTTTTTGCTCAATATTTCACTCCCTCCCCGCTTTCATTTTACCATATGAAACCATAAAGGTAATGTAGCAATTCTGCACGTTAGCCTTGTTGTCCTCCGACAAACATTAAACCGTACATTATATCCAATTTAGTATTCTAATTGTGCATCACTTATATCTATACAAGGGTCCCTAACAAGTAAACTAAAAACACGATAATACTAAGGATTAACATAACTCCTCCAACCTTATAACACAAAGATGTCCCATAATCATTTGGATATTTCTTTGAAATTATCACCGCTGGCAACCAAAATACAATAGCGGACATAAATGGAATGTGATATCCATGGCTTCCATTCGTATATATATCCCAGTTGAATAACTTAAATAGATAATGGCTCAACATGAAGTCGTTTTGAAATTTAAAATTAAATAAAAATCCTAAAAATAGAACAACTATTGATAATGATCCATAACCAAACGATCTTTTTATTGTCACTTCACCCCCATTGCAAATTTCTGGCCTTTGGCTGTAATTCGATCCACTTTTTCCAATTATATACTATACGTAAAAAAAGAGATTTTGTTGCACGAACCTGTTAGGGCTGCTGATCCATTCCAGCAGCCGCGCTTTAGTTATTTATTAAGCTATAGTAAATATATCAGCAACCAGTTACAAATCCAAAAGAGTTACCAAAAATAATAGCCAGAGTGTTTTTTGTTATTTCTAAAAAGCAAAGCAAATGGAATGGAAGCCAATATAATATACACTCCAATGAAAACTGGAGTAGAAAGCAATTCCTTGCCCTCGATAATCCCCATAACGATAAATAAGATGCCTAATAGGATGTATGGTAAAACAAATCCCTTTTGGTAAGAGGCTAACTCATCCTCGCTCAAGATAGATATTACCGACTTTCCAAGAAAAAATTTAAGTTTAAAAAAATGAAAACCTGCATTTACGAGCATCCAAATACCAAGAAATATTTGTGCATACAACCTATATTCCCTCTCCTCTCACCTTCTTTGAATTCCAGGTCGTTTGTTTTTTAAAATATCGAGATGTTTTTTGTTTCTTCAATGTCGGTGATAACTGTTTTATCTGAATAGGTCCAAACTAAAGCAATAGACTTTAGAGTATGTAATTTCATCAAATCACCCTCTTGAAAATTCTTCAAAAGTAACCGTTCAGTTTCTAATAGATTTTTCAAAATGCATTACCTCTATCACAAAATTCTATATATTAAGATGAAATTCCTTCATACTCGCAACTTTGCTAACCTGCCCGTCCCTCGGTTTTAAGGGTTTATCTCACATATACTCACTCATTCGCAGGATTTCATCACCATGGATTAGATATGGAGGTGGAGAAAGCTGGGAGCGGATGCCGTTAGCCTAGTGACTGAGCATGCGGGAACAGAGGAATTGCTTCAGCTATTCCTTTCTGCCTAACTCTACTGCACGCAAACTCCACAAGCGCCCTGGTGTTTACCATCCCATGGCTCGACGGGTCTATGCCCTTACATTCCATCGTCATACTTATCCAAGGTGTGGAGACC